>NZ_BRYH01000043.1:0-11158 GCF_054772055.1 Lacrimispora brassicae
GCCCGTGAGCCTGTGAATCCGCAGGATTCACAGGCTTGCACTACGGATGTATGTTACATACAGGAGGAAAGCAGATGAAGAAAAAAACAGTGCCGGTTCTTGCGGCGCTAGGATTGATATTGTTAGTGACTGCGGGATTTTTCGGAGCCCGGTTTCTGGAGCGGTATATCCCGTCAAAGGAACAGGCAGATATAACCGAACTGCTGGGAGTACAGGGAGATGAAGTGGCCCTTTATCTCAATGAGGATTTACAGGAAGCAAAGGGGTTTTTCCTGCAGGGACAGACCTATCTCCCCATTGAGTGGATAAATAATACGCTGAACCAACGGTTTTATTGGGACAGCAACGAAAAGCTTCTGGTGTATGCCCTGCCGGACTCCATTGTCTATGCGGATCATTCCACCGTGGGGGCGTCAGGAAAGCCCCTTATATGGGTGAATGAAAGCGGGGTCTATTTATCCATTGGCCTGGTGGCAAATTATACAGATATCCGTATAACGGCTTTTGACGGCGCTGAATACAAGCGGATTTTTATAAATAACAACTGGGATGAACAGAAAAAAGCAATGGTTTCCCAAAAGGGCAATGTCAGAGTAAAGGGCGGAGTGAAAAGTCCCATTGTGACATGGCTTTCCACCGGCAGCCAGGTCACGGTTCTGGAATCCATGGAAAAATGGGACAAGGTGCGGACCCAAGACGGATTTGTGGGCTATGTGGAACGGAAGCGGCTGGGAGAGGAGACCAGTGAGGTTCCTGTAAGTACCTTTGTAAAGCCGGTTTACACCAGTATTTCCATGGAAGAACCGGTTTGTCTTGCATGGCACCAGATGACGAATCTGGAAGGGAATGCTTCTTTTGACAGTCTGATCGCCAATACAAAAGGGGTCAATGTCATTTCCCCCACCTGGTTTGAGCTTACGGATAATGAGGGGAACTTCCGGTCCCTGGCCCAGGAGGATTATGTGAAAAAAGCCCATGACAAGGGGCTGAAGGTCTGGGCCCTCATTAATAATTTCAGTCCTGACGTAAAAACGGAGATCCTCATGTCTAAGACTTCCACCAGACGGAAGCTGATTGACGCCCTTATGGCGGAGGTGGAAAAATATAACCTTGACGGGATCAACCTGGATTTTGAGGGAATCAAGGAAGAGGCAGGAGTCCATTATATCCAGTTCATACGGGAACTTTCCATACCTTGCCGCGAGAAGGGGATCGTCCTGTCCGTGGATAATTACGTTCCGGCACCCGGCAATCAGTTTTATAACCGGAAGGAACAGGGAATCGTGGCAGATTACGTGATCGTTATGGGATATGATGAGCACTATGCAGGCGGGGATGCCGGTTCCGTAGCTTCCATTAGTTATGTAGAAAACGGAATCAAGAATACCCTGGCCCAAGTGCCAAAGGAAAAGGTGATCAATGGGATCCCGCTTTATACAAGGGTGTGGACCCAGGGGGCGGATGGGAAAACCACCTCTTCCTCCATGGGCGTTGCCCGTGCAAAGGAATGGATCAGCCAAAATAATGTGGAATTGTACTGGCAGGAGGAGCTGGGCCAGTATTATGGAGAGCTGCAGACAGAGGAAGGGCTTAAGCAGGTGTGGCTGGAGGAGGAGCGCTCCATCGGACTTAAGATGGATTTAATCAGGCAGTATGGTCTGGCAGGAGTGGCCTGCTGGAAGCTGGGATTTGAGCCGTCAGACTTGTGGGATAAAATCCGGCTTGACCGCGGGCAGCCGACAAAGTCAAGCGAACTTGACTCCGGCTCGCTGCCTTCGCAGGAATAGACAAATGATGTGAAAGAGACAGGAAGGTCAGGTTATGAGAAACAGGATCATATTGGCAGCATTGATGGCCGCGGTATGGATGCTGGCGGGATGTTCTTTGAAAGGAACAGCGCCGGAAAGCACCAGTGCAGAAAGCACTTCGCAGCCGGTGACAGAAACAACAAAGGCAGAACCGCCCACCACAGAAGAATTTCCCCAAACTTCAGAAAACCCGGCTTCAGAGCCTTCGGAGGAAGCTTTTGAAGGCGGCAGCAAGATCATTGTGGCTACGGATATCCATTACCTAGCCAGAGATTTGACGGATTTTCAAAAGGGCTTTCAGTACAGCATAGACCATGGGGATGGCAAGGTGATGCAGTACATCTGGGAAATCACCGATGCTTTTGTGGAAGAGGTGAAGACGGAACAGCCGGATCTGGTGATCCTAAGCGGAGACCTGACCTATAACGGAGAGAAAGAAAGCCATGAAGACCTTGCCGGAAAGCTTGGAGAGATGGAAGAGGCTGGGATTCCCGTGATCGTTATTCCGGGAAACCATGATATCAATAATCCCCTGGCAGCTCAGTTTGTGGGAGATACCTTTTTAGGGGCGGAAAATATCACTCCGGAAGAATTTGAGGAGATTTACCAGGATTTCGGATACAATGAAGCGGTCAGCCGGGATCCTGCTTCTTTAAGCTATGTTTACCAGGTAAATGATTATACCAGGGCTTTAATGCTTGATACCTGCCAGTATGAACCGAGAAATCTGGTGGGAGGAATGATAAAGGATGATACATATGACTGGATCGAAGAACAGATGGAAGAGGCCTGGAATCTGGGGATGAACGTGATTCCCGTAGGCCACCATAATCTTCTTGATGAAAGTGAAGTATACTTGCAGGACTGCACCATTGAACACAGTGAACAGCTTATTGACCAGTTGGAAAGCTGGGAGGTCCCCCTGTTTTTAAGCGGACACCTTCATGTGCAGCACTTTATGAGGTCCGGCAGCGATTCAGGAATCTATGAAATCGTCACCAGCTCTCTGTCCACGCCGCCCTGCCAGTATGGGATCTTGTATTATGGAGACGACGGAAGCTTCCGCTATCATACCAAGTCCCTGGATATGACGGGCTGGGCGAATAAGACGGGAAGCACCGATAAGAATCTTTTGAACTTTGAAGAATTTGGGAAAAAGTTCTTAAGCAGGGTATTTTATAATCAGGCTCAGGATGAATTCAAGAGACTGGATACCCTTAAGGGACTGACCAAATATCAGAAGGAGCAGATGGCAAAGGTCTATGCGGAGCTTAACGCCGCCTGTTATGCAGGTAAGGTAGTGGATATCCGGGATAAAGCCAAAGCAAAGGCCGGTTACAAGATGTGGGAGGAGGAAGGTTATCCCAGCATCCTGGCCCAATATCTGGAATGGATCACCTCCGATGGGACAAAGGACTATAACGCATTGAGCTCAGAATGACAGGAAAGTCACAGGGAGCAGTTCTTTTTTATTTCGCAGAAAGATATAATTCATTAAGAAGATGAATCAGGTAGACAATGTGAAATTAAAGAAGTGGGAACCCTTCATGGCACTGGTTTTGCTGGTGCTGGTATATGTGATATCAACTCAGGCCGGAAAGATAGCGGCAGGGGTCAATGCAAAAGCCGGGAGAGAAAAGCCTGTGGTGGTCATCGATGCAGGGCATGGTGGAAATGATCCGGGAAAAATCGGCATTGACGGAACCCTGGAAAAGGATATAAATCTGCAGGTGGCAAAACGGTTAAAGAAATATCTGGAAGCTTCTGACGTGGAAGTGGTCCTGACCAGGGAAGATGACAATGGGCTGTATTCGGAAAGAGACAGCAGAAAAAAGATGGCGGATATGAGCAAACGCTGTGAGATCATCAATGATGTAAGTCCGTCCCTTACCGTCAGCATCCACCAGAACAGCTATCATCAGGAGGAAGTTTCAGGAGGGCAGGTATTTTATTATAAGAAATCGGAAAACGGAAAAAAACTGGCGGAGATCCTGCAAGACCGGTTTGACTATGTGCTGGGGGAGAAGAATACCAGGCTGGCAAAGCCTAATGATAATTACTATCTGCTTTTGCATGTGAAGACCCCTATCGTAATCGTGGAATGCGGCTTTTTGACCAACTGGAAGGAAACCGCTCTTTTGAATTCCCCGGATTACCAGGACCGGCTGGCCTGGACCATCCACATGGGGGTCATGGAGTATTTGAATGGAAGATGAGGATAATAGGGGAAAAGGGTCAGTTGTGGACCTGATAAAAATGAGTCTTCCATACCGGCTTGCACAAAAAATATTTATTACATAGCAGAACGCCTTGAAAATGGTCTTTTCAGACCGGTCAAGGCGTTTTTTCATGCATTGTTTTGTAAGAGCCGGTTTTGGGGCGGCTTCTGATTCTGCCTGTTTTCAAGGGAAGAAAAGGCGGGAGACCGCTGGCAGGGAAAAATGCTGGTGTAAGGTTCCTGCCGCTATGGAGCAGACAGAGTCAGCACCGTTTGGGGGCGGCGCAGCTATCCCGGACCGCAATATAAAACGGCAGGTCGACCTTAACAGGAAGGCGGTGGCCTCCCTCAATGCGGTCAATGAGGATCTTTGCCGTCATCTGACCCATCTCTTCCACAGGGATGTGGACGGTGGTGAGCATGGGAGTCAGATACTGTGCAGTGTCAATATCGTCGATGCTGATGACCGAGACATCTCCGGGAATATGAAGTCCGGACTCGTGAAAGGCCTTCATGGCTCCGATGGCTGTGATATCGTTGCTGCAGAAATAGGCGGTAGCGTCGCAGCCGGCTTTTAACAGGCGCTTTGCTCCCTGATAGCCTCCTTCTGAGGAAAGGGCTACGTTGGCCACGTATTCCTTGCTCAGGGGAAGCCTGTGGTCTTTTAGACCGGCACAGTATCCGGTATAACGGTTTTCTGATTTGGTTTCTCCGATGTATGCGATCTTGCGGTGCCCCAGGCCGGCTAAATAACTGGTGGCGGCAAGGGCGGCCTGGTGTCCGTCGCAGATGATCTGATCGTATTTTGCCTCCAGATTGTTTAGGCCGGTATAGGCCAGGCTGTTGAAATACTTCTTTAAAGTGCCAAGAAGCTGTTTGTCGCAGCGTCCCAGAATGACCACTCCATCCACCTGGTTGTCGGTGATCAGCCGGAAGGTGCCCGGATGGCTGATGTCAAAGGAAGAAAAGGAATATTTTAATACGTAGTTTCGTTTAAAGGCTTCCTGCTCAATGCTGCGGGCCAGGGAGGAGAAGAACAGGTCGGTTACCGTATCTGTTGTCCGTGCGAATAAGCAGGCAATGGAACGGGAAGAGGTCAAAGCCGCTTTTTTCTCTCCAAGCTTTAAGTTGCGGGCCGTTGGGTTAGGCGTGTATCCGGTACGGCGCACGATCTCCCAGATACGGTCCTGCACTTCTTTGCTGGCTGCACCGGGAGTATTATTGTTCACGACTCTGGATACGGTGGAAATGGACACGCCGGCTTCTTCCGCTATTTCCTTTAATGTCATAAGCTGCCTCCGGAAAAAGAAATTTTCTTAAATATGATTATAAATCATAATCCATACAAACAGTATACCATAAAACCCAAACGTTTGGGTAAAATTTGCACAAATTTGGGGGAGAATATGTTACGCTGATATCATAGAAACGGGGAACTTTTAAGTTTCGGTATGATGCAGTGAACTGATTTTGTAAAGAGGAGAGTGGATCGGGAATATGAATGGCAATGTTCTGGTGGTGCATGGAGGCGGCCCTACTGCGGTGATCAATTCATCCCTGTATGGTGTGATCAAAGAGGCAAAGGAAAGCAAAAAGATAGAAAAGGTATACGCTGCCATGGGAGGCAGCGAGGGGATTTTAAAAGAGGATTTTCTGGATCTCATGGAATTTCCTGAGGAAAGGCTTCAACTGCTTTTGGAGACTCCTGCTTCGGCAATCGGTTCTTCCAGATTTGCTTTGGAGAAAGAAGATTATGAGGCAATGTCTGCCATATTTGAAAAATACCAGATCAGGTATGTCCTCTTAAACGGGGGCAACGGAACCATGGATACCTGCGGGAAGATCAATGAAGCCTGCAAACAATCAGGGGTCTCGGTGGTGGGAATCCCCAAGACCATAGACAATGATATCGCAATTACGGACCATACCCCGGGATTTGGCAGCGCTGCCAGATACATTGCGGCCACCACTGAGGAGGTGGGGATGGATGTGAAATCCCTGCCCATCCACGTGTGCGTCATGGAGGCCATGGGGAGAAATGCAGGCTGGGTCACAGCAGCCTCTGCCCTGGCCCGGAAAAAGCCGGGGGATGCGCCTCATCTCATTTATCTGCCGGAGCGTCCGTTTAAGGAAGAGGAATTTTTAGAGGATGTAAAAAGGCTCCATGAGGAAAAGGGTGGCGTGGTAGTGGTGGTCAGCGAGGGGTTAAAGGGAGAAGATGGAAAACCGGTGGTTCCTCCCATCTTTAAGACTGGCAGGGCCACCTATTACGGAGACGTAAGCGCCCATCTCGCCAATCTGGTGATCCAAAAGCTGGGCATAAAGGCCAGAAGCGAAAAGCCCGGAATCTGCGGACGTGCTTCCATTGCATGGCAGTCACCGGTGGACCGGGAGGAGGCCGTGCTCGCAGGGCGGGAGGCCTTAAGGGCGGCCATGGAAGGCCAGGGCGGAGTGATGATCGGCTTTATACGGGAGCACGGGGAAAAGGGTGAATACCGGGTTCGTGCAGAACGGATCCCCATTGAAAAGGTCATGCTCCATGAACGGGTCATTCCGGAAAGCTTTATCAATGAACGGGGAAATGACGTGACCTGTGAGTTTGTGGAATGGTGCCGTCCCCTCATCGGCCCGGAACTAAGGGATTTCATAGATTTTCATGATTGCATTGAAAATACTGAACCATAGAAACAGAAAGGCGAGGATAAGGAAGATGAAGCATATTTTTTTGAATTTAAAGCGGTTTGACATTCCCAGGGAAGCGGGTGGCGTCAATTCCATTGCTCCCATGAGTGAGTGGGGAAGGTATATTGTATCCAGTACTCAGGAAGAATTAAAAAAATATGGAAATGATGAGGCAGAGTTTGCCATGTACTTTCCGGAGGCCCATTTGATCCCGGCGGCAGAGGCCTTAGGGGAAAACAGCTCCATAAGGATGGGCTGTCAGAGCGTCTACCGTGAGGATACTGCAGTTGGAGGGAATTTTGGCGCGTTTACCACAAACCGCACCGCAAATGCGGCAAAGGCCATTGGCTGCACTACGACCATTATCGGCCATTGCGAGGAGAGAAGGGACAAGGCAGGGGTTCTTTGGGAAGCAGGGGTGACTGATACTCATGCAGTCAACCGTCTGCTGAACAAGGAGATAGGACAGGCCCTTAAGGCGGGCTTATCCGTACTTTACTGCATTGGGGAATCCGCCGAGGAGCAGCCTTGCTGGCAGGAGGTGTTAAAGGAACAGCTTGAGACCGGGCTTTCTGGGCTGGACACTTCCAGGGTGGTCATCGCCTATGAGCCGGTATGGGCCATTGGGCCGGGAAAGACCCCGCCGGATGAAGGGTACATTGCCATGATCGGTTCCTATATCAAAGAGGTGACAGGAGGCCTTCCCGTGGTCTATGGGGGAGGATTAAAGGCCGACAATGCACAGATGCTTGCTTCCATCCCTGTCATTGACGGAGGACTGATCGCACTGACCAGATTCCAGGGGGAGATCGGCTTTTATCCGGAGGAATATCTGGAAATCATAAGAATTTATCTGGGAAAGTAAATATTGGAGAAAAGGAGAATCGTAAGATGAATGTAGCATTGGAGTATGGACAGGGAACTGTAAACGTCACATTGCCGGATACTGCGGATATTTTTATTCCGGGAGAGACCGTACCGGATCCGCCTTACATTCCGGAGGAGGAGCTGGTGGAGAAAACCCTTGAATCCATCCGGAATCCCATGGGAATGGAGCCCCTTTCAAAGCTGGCTCATAAGGGTTCTAAAGTGACCATTGTATTTCCTGACAGGGTAAAGGGAGGAGAACAGCCCACCTCACACAGAAAAGTTTCCATTAAGCTGATCTTGCAGGAGCTGTATGATGCGGGCGTGGAGAAGAAGGACATTCTTCTGATCTGCTCCAACGGCCTTCACAGGAAAAACACGGAGAAGGAGATCCGGGCCGTGCTGGGAGATGAGTTGTTCCATGAGTTCTGGTACACCCATCAGATCATCAACCACGACAGTGAGGATTACGATCATCTGGTGGATCTTGGGACAACGGACCGGGGAGATCCTGTTCTCATGAACAAATACGTGTATGACAGCGATGTGGCCATCCTCATCGGCCATACCCAGGGAAATCCCTATGGCGGCTATTCCGGCGGCTACAAGCATTGTTCCACCGGAATCACCCATTGGCGCTCCATCGCCTCCCATCACGTTCCCGAGGTCATGCACCGGGCGGACTTCACCCCTGTAAGCGGCAAATCCCTTATGAGGACAAAATTTGATGAGATCGGGCAGTATATGGAAACATGCATGGGGAAGAAGTTCTTCTGCTGCGACGCGGTCCTGGATACCAGATCCCGCCAGATCGAGATCAACAGCGGATATGCGGCTGTGATGCAGCCCCATTCCTGGGTCACGGCCGATAAGCGCACCTATGTGCCCTGGGCGGAAAAGAAATACGATGTGATGATTTTCGGCATGCCTCAGTTTTTCCATTACGGAGACGGAATGGGAACCAACCCCATCATGCTGATGCAGGCCATATCCGCCCAGGTGATCCGCCATAAAAGGATCATGAGCGATAACTGCGTCATCATCTTTACATCCACCTGCAACGGATATTTCCATGACCAACTGTGGCCCTATTTAAAAGAAATGTATGAAATGTTCCAGAATGACCAGATGAATATTTTACCGGATATGAACCGTTACGGAGAGTACTTTGCCACTGACGCGGAATACATCAGAAAATACCGCTACTGCAACGCTTTTCATCCCTTCCACGGCTTTTCCATGATTAGCTGCGCCCATGTGGCGGAAATGAACACCTCTGCCATTTACTTATGCGGGGCACAGGAGCCGGGGTATGCCCGGGGCATGGGACTAAAGACAAGGGCTACGGTGGAAGAGGCACTGGCAGATGCCAGAAAGAAATTTGTGGGACCAAATCCCAACATCCTGGTGCTTCCCCAGACCTTTAAGTTAAGCGCCGTCCATCTGATGATGAAGGGGGAAACCCCTGGTGGAAAAGGTCATGAGGACTGTGGCTGCATGGCTCATCACCATAGATAAGGGGGGATTTTCATGAGGCATGAATATTATGGATATGACAAGGAAGCTCTTTTGGAGAATCCCAGGATCAAACTGTTGTGCATGAAGGATAACGATGCAGTATTCCGGCAGATGGCCGGACAGATGGCACAAGAGATAAAAAGCCATAATGCCAGGGAAGAAAGGACTGTATTCATCTGCCCGGTAGGGCCTGTGGGACAGTATCCCTATTTTGTGGGTATGGTGAATGAGGAAAATATAAGCTTAAAGAATGTCTGGTTCATCAATATGGATGAATACCTGGATGAAGAAAAAAGGTGGATCTCCAAGGATCATCCCTTAAGCTTCCGGGGATTTATGGACAGAAATGTTTATTCCAGGATCAGGCCGGAGCTTTTGATGCCAGAAGACCAGAGGATTTTCCCGGACCCGGATGATCTCACTTATATTCCGGTGCTTATAGAAAGGCTTGGAGGTGTTGACATGGTCTTTGGAGGCATTGGAATTAACGGCCATGTGGCCTTTAACGAGGCGGACGGGACCTTAAGCCAAGAGGAATTTCTGGCCCAGAAGACCAGGGTCTTAAAAATAAGCCCGGAAACAAGGGCGGCCAATGCCATTGGCGATTTCAACGGAGCCTTGGAGGATATGCCGTCTTACTGTGTCACAGTGGGCATCCATGAGATCGCACATGCGGGAAAGATCCGCCTGGGCTGCTTCCGCAACTGGCACAGGGCAGTGGTCAGAAGGGCCGGATACGGCCAGCCCACCCCGGAATTTCCTGTAAGTCTCTTACAGAACCATCCGGATATCACCCTTACGTTTACAGAATACGTAGCGGCTTTAACCGACTGACCATCATTTAAGACAGGAGAAACAAAGATGAGCCTAATACCATTGAGACCTCTTATGGAGGCCTCCATAAAATATGGCTTTGGACAGGGCGGCTTTAACGTGAATGCGGTCGCCCAGGCCAAGGCAGTAATTGAAGTACATGAGATGTTCCGTTCCCCTGCTATTTTACAGGGGGCGGATCTGGCAAATGGATTCATGGGAGGAAACATTGATTTTCTGAATGCAACCCTGGAGGATAAAAAGATCGGGGCAAGGAACATTGGAAATGCGGTTAAAAAATACGGCCTGGATTCTGAAATCCCCATTGTCCTCCATTTAGACCACGGCAGAGATTTTGATTCCTGTGTGGCAGCCATTGAAGGAGGCTATACCTCCGTCATGATCGACGGTTCTTCCCTGCCGCTGAAAGAAAACATTGAGCTTACCAGGGAAGTGGTGAAGTATGCCCATGGCAGAGGGGTAAGTGTAGAAGGAGAGCTGGGAGTGCTGGCAGGTGTAGAGGATCACGTATTTTCTGCTTCTTCCACTTACACCAACCCGTTGGACGCAGTGGAATTCTTCCAAAAGACCGGGGTGGATGCCCTGGCCATTTCCTATGGCACCATGCACGGGGCATCAAAGGGAAAGGATGTAAAGCTGCGGAGGGAAATCGTCATTGGGATCAGGGAGTGCATGAACCATCTGGGGATTTTCGGCGCTTTGGTTTCCCATGGCTCCTCTACCGTACCTAAATACATTGTGGATGAGATCAACGGCCTTGGAGGAAACCTGTCAGATACGGAAGGCATTTCCATTGAACAGCTTACGGCAGCCATTGGAGCGGGAATCAATAAAATCAATGTGGATACGGATATCCGTCTGGCCGTTACCCGCAATATGAAGGAATTCTTTGAAAAGTATCCGGAAAAACGAAACAGCGGCTCAATCGGCCCTATTTATGAGCGGATGGAGGCGAAGAAAGAGGCCTTTGATCCCAGAGTATTCTTACCGCCCATCATGGATACGGTGATGTATGGCACCATTCCTGATGAGGATGTGGCTGCCATTGTGGACTGTGTGGAACGAGGGGTCAAGGAAGTGGTAGGAACCCTGATCGTAAAGTTCGGTTCCTATGGGAGAGCCCCGCTGGTGGAGAGAGTGACTCTTGATGAAATGGCGGAGCGCTACAGAAAAATTGATAAATGGCTGTAAAAAAGAGCCGGTTCAGAGAAATGTCTGGATCGGCCTTTTT
>NZ_BRYH01000044.1:0-192930 GCF_054772055.1 Lacrimispora brassicae
GCCCTGATGAAGAAAACAGGGATTGACGGGCTTGAAAGCAGGGATATCACGGAGGTTTCGGGCGGTCAGCTCCAGCGGGCCGGCATCTGCCGCGCCCTGATGAATGCGCCGGAGATTCTCTTTGCCGACGAGCCAACCGGAGCACTAAACTCAAAATCGGCGGAGGAAATTATGGGGCTGCTGGTGGACATCAACAAAGAAGGCACAGCCATATTGCTTGTGACCCATGACGCAAAAGTCGCGGCCAGGGCTGACAGGGTTCTGTTTACCAAGGACGGGAAAATCGTTTCCGAACTGCCGCTACAAAAGTTCAGCGGCAAGGATATGGAGGTGAGAGGGGAAAGGGTATTTGCTGGGATGGCGGCTGTGGGTATTTAGATGCGATTGAGAATGGCAAATAACAATAGGCGGCGAGAAAAACCTCTGAACTTTATTGCTTATATCTTGCGAAAACGATAAACGTGCAGCGCGTAACCGTACTACCTTTGGGCAAAAATTCGAACTTGGACAATAATGTATAAATTAGTGAGTGTGAGGTGGTGAGGGAAGAGAGAACTTTCCTAAAAGAATAGGATATTCGTTATTCCGGCAAAAAGTCCAATTTGTTTGTAACCACAGTAGTTTATGAAATAGAGACAAATAGAATAATATCCCGTAATTATGTCACAGAACACTTCAGCTTGCTGCTGGCAAACGGAATATCCATGAAGCAAATCCGGATTTGGCTGGGGCACAGCACCTTCTCAACCACAGCGGATATTTACTCGCATCTGGACTTTCATTCACTCGGCAATCCCTGTTCCATTTCCATATTGTTATCAAAAGTGATTCGGATTTGGTCTGTGGATAAAACAAGCACTGGACCTAGGTCAATACCTTGGACACAAAAAGTTGAACTTATTTATGCTGTTTGTGCATATTGCTACTTGCGTTTTATTTTTACACAGTCTGGCTTATTTGCTACCATATTATAAACCTCATATCCAGCGCATTTAGATACTTTGCAAAAGATTAGATTGCACTATGCGTATATCATCTGCCCATATAAATCAAATTCAATCTTTTTTTAGCGGCGTATTCCAATCAAGATGAAGCGGACTATTCAAGTCATTTTTCATTAGATTGATGACTCTTTCTCGTTGCTGGTAATTTTTCGGTTTTTTCGAATCTACTTTTGGATTATCATGGCTCCAATATTGATAACCATACATATAGCTCTTGATAAAATCATCCCAAGACGAAAAAGCACTTTGAATTCGTTTACTGACAACAATGGTTTTGTCTATATATGTATCCTTATCAATATAGTCAGAAAGATAAAGCCTTGAAAGTATCTCGTTCGCTCTGCTCAAATCCCATCCCAGTATAGCCTTTTCCCCAAAATCTTTATATGCCTCATACAATGTTTGTGAATTAGACTCATCTTTTCTGTCGGTTGTCTGAGATAACTCATTTGTTGAATTAGCTTCGATCATTGCTAAATAATCAGTACTATGCATGCCTTCAACAAGGGCTTCAACGGTTTCTAAACCATTTTCTTTGTTTGTAATATCCCAGTAATTTTTCAATAATTGTTTAGAGACAGTTTTTGAATTAGAATTTTTGAATTGACCTGCAAAAATTTTGTAATGTCCACTATTCATTATGGTAACAATCGCAAATGTACCATTCACAAATCTAAAAGTCGGACTTAAAATGGGCAATTTGGATATTTTCCTTTTATTGTAATTTAAACCAACCAATATAACTGCCATTAAAATAATAGTCAAAATTATTAAAAATAAAATCATACCAAGCATTATTAAAGTTCCTCCAAAATATAAATTACTCTACGAAATACTTGCTCAAATATTTGCAGCAATTTTTTCTTTACTATACCATAAGCAGAATTCAATTGAAAGGAGTTTCTAATGCCCTCACAAGTTTTTTTACTCATCTCAGCGGCCGCCATGATGTTTCTTGTCATCGGCGGTCTTTCACTGCTTGCCCATTACTACACTCTCAACGGCATCAAATCACGCACTGTTGGTGACGGCCAACATGGCACAGCATGCTTTGCCACAAAACAGGAAATCAAAAGCACCTATCAGCACATTCCCTTTAGACCCAAACACTGGCGGCAAGGTAAAGCTCTGCCCACCACCAATCAGCAAGGTCTTATACTCGGTAGCACCGGCAAGAAAACTTTTTGATTTCGGCAACAAAAAAGCGATTGTGTTTTTCAGTTACAAAGAACACAGCCGCTTCAAAATTGTCCCATAGGGTATTGGCTCTATTAAATTGTTACCGGACTGATTCCGACCAAAAACGAGAAACACCTCGATTTCTTGTTAAAAGGCAGTATACATCTATGAAAAATGAGGGTCTTGAATTTTTTATTCAAAACCCTCGCAATGCCGCATAGATACTGGCTTTTTCAGCCCTGCATCTATTTTGACCTAATCTTCTGCTCGAAGTGAAGAGATTCGAATCCACACATTCCTTATTTTTTTGAATATTATATAAGAAGATTGACTGTTTTATACATCTTATAACGTGTTTTAGAGCAATTAAAGCATCATTATACAAAATACAATATGGATATCATAGCTTAATTTTAGTGGTTTCCTTCATAAAATTGGGAATTGAACCCCAATCCTTAAGATCTTCATCCAATCCGCCTACACCATACTCATCTTCTAGTAATTATTTGGGATTGATGGGAAATGTATTTAATTGCATTGATCATCCAAGATAGATTTAATGATTTTCCCAATATTGCTAGTAACTACTCCTTTGCATACAGTAATATCACTATTAAGCTTATTCTCCTGTTCAATAGCTATGAGAACATCGTGTGCTAATTCTCCAATACCACTGTTGCTCTTCGGTCTCATACCAGACTTTTTTCTGAACAGATCTTCGATATATCTTCTGCGATATTGTCCATGCCCAACCCATGAATTCGCAATGATATTTACACAGTCAGGAAGAATCAATTCATCAACAGAATTCTGATAATGTAAAAGTAAAAATAATTCAAAACTTGGATTTGTGACTCCTAATATATTTCTCCTCGAGCCTTCTGCAACAACCTCATTGTAATTTGTATATTGGGTTTCAAAAACATCGGCATCAAATATTACAATCATTTTGTCAAATTTGGAGTCAAACGATATAGAGCCATTTGTTTTTTGCTTATCGGCAAAATCTATAAGTTGCGCTGGGTTTGATAAATTTTCATCTTCATCTGTTTTCTCTAAATACACCAATTTAATGTCTGCATGAATTGATAATTCTTTCCGTATATCTATCAGCTTTTCGAAATACCATTTTTCGGTATTTCGTCCCTCACAAATAAAATAATAATGTCTATAGGGCTCAATTTGAGCATCAGCATTTGTAGAACGGACATTCCAGTTAGTATAAGAACGTATAGGTGCCATGGCTATTCCTCCTTAAAGCTAAACGAAGTAAATAGAGGTATAGCGCCATAGCGGCCTTCCAAATAAGCCTTGCTGAGTTTCTTATCGTATCTTTCTTTAAACTTATCAAGCGAATAAACATGGCTACAGTTATTCTTGTCTCGCTCAACAAACCAAATCTCATCTCTACGAAACAATTCTTGGTCCATTATTGAGGATTCGTGTGTAGTAAAAATAAGCTGCATTTTTTGTTCACGATGAAGTCGATCAAAAAGCTCGATAAACTTTGAAGTTAACTTCGGGTGTAAACTGCGTTCCATCTCATCAATTACATATACCTTGTTATATGCCTTGTTTAATAGCATGTCTAAAAGCTCAAATAAGCGTCTGGTGCCATCCGATTCTTCCTTAAACTTATAGCTGTAAAATGATTTGCCATGCCTTAATTTAATGGTAGTAATTTCAGGCTCCTTACCTTTTCTAAATTCTATGTTGAAAAAACTATGATTTGAACGCATTGATACTTTGAAATCACGTGTACTTTCAATTTCCGATTTTTCTTTCAGGTACTTCAGCACATCATCAAATAGTGTTTCTGGCAGTTCTTGGCGCAGTTCGTCCATAGAAATTTGATCAATCTCAACTTCTGTAATTCCAGTATCAAAGGTTTTGATTAATTCATTAATTGCCGAAAGAGATGCTTCATCATAGTAATACTCGAAGCTTGCAAGAGATGTCTGTGGCGTGCAGACAGTTAACCCATTACTTATCCAATCAAACACTTCCTTGAAAAAACGAAGTTTTGAGTTCTCGGCATATTTTTTCCCGCGATTCATAACAGTCAAAAAAAGTAAATCTGAAGTTTCTTCAAAATCTTCAAGATAAGTCTGCATTTTTGCAGTATCTACAGACTCCAACTTTAAGTCACTACCAAGCGTAGGCTTTTTTCCCATTTCTCTTTCAAATAATGTTTTTGATGAACCATTTTGGTAAAGCTCATAGAGCCATTCGGAGTTAATTGTTCGTTCGCTGAGAATTAAAGTAAAACCATATGCGTAAAATTTATCATTGATTGTAAACTGAATTTCAAACATACTGGGGCGTAATGAATTGCTTTCTGTTGCTTTACAAAACATTGTTGTAGCTTCAACTGGAATTGCCTTACTTACACAATATTTAATAAATTTAAATGATTCAATCAAATTAGATTTTCCAGCAGCGTTTGCACCATAAATCACAGCGTATTTAAGCAACGGAGTACTTTTAATATTAACTTTATGTTCTACTTTTTTACGCGTTTTATTTGACGGAATCATTGTCAGTTCAGTTTCAGTCTCAAAAGACAAAAAGTTATCTATTATCAATTTCACTAACATATCAATACCTCCAATCTGGTAATATATATTATACTGCTAGCACAGCACCCTGTCAATTATTAATATCTATATTTAGAGATTTTTTCTCCTAATCTTGTATTTAAAATGCAATAAGCACACTTTAGCCTTAAATTATGTCGAAATAAACAATATTATACACATCTATCGAATAATGATAAATAGGGGCAATCCCGACAGTTTGCTTATTTCTCTGTAAGTGCGTCAGCATGTCTTTTCCTTTCCAGAAAACAAGAAAGCCGGAGAGTAGTGTGTATTTTCTTACTTCGCTTCTCCGGCTTCAATGATTATTCTCTTATTTTGTTGGTTGAGAATATATATAAAGCGCCGCTTCCGTTTCGGCATTTCTGCCGTGTCGGAAAGGGCGCTGTCGGTACTCATTTATTTTTGTTTCTGCCATAAAGCACTGTGTGTGCGGGTTCAAATCCATGGACTTATCCAAACCACCCCTATGATATCCATGAAATCGCACTCTTTTTTGACGGGCATTTTGAGGGTGAAAAAGCCCGGAAATAGCGGATGTCCTGCGGTTTTCACCGCAGGACATCCATTTCTGACATTAATTATGACGGAGAAGGTGGGATTCGAACCCACGTGCCCTTGCGGACAACCGCATTTCGAGTGCGGCTCGTTATGACCACTTCGATACTTCTCCATATTTTATTTTAATACACACAGCCTTTCGTAAAAGTCAAGGCAAAGTGCAGAAAAACCGTAGAAATCGCTAAAAAGCTAAAAGTACAAAATTCCGTAAACCCAAGGGTTCCCCGCATTTTCAAAGCATCTGACCGAGCGGATTTCCAGTCAATCTAGTTATGACCGCTTCAATACGTCTCCCAATATATACCGACCGAAAGCCTCCCGGAAAAATGAGAGAACATAAGGAGAGAACTCAACAAAATTATTCAATTAGAACCAACAGAAAACCGCAAAAGTTCAACCTTAACGCGCTTCCTGCGATACTTTGTCCTTAAACAAAAGATGAACGATACAATTATACACGAAAAATACGGTTTTGGGTAGTACTTTCAGTGAAATTTTTGTATTTTCCCCGTATAAGCTCCTATACTATGGAAATAATAGAAATGTATATGAAAAAGTACATATTTTTTCTAAAAAGTACATTTGTTTTTGTTGAAAAGAGAGATGAAATGATGGGGATCAAGGCAAGGGGGTGCTTAAAGTGAGGCATATGAAACACACATTTTCCACAGTAGAAGAGCTGGTTGCATTTGTGGTAAGAGCAGAAAAATGTAACTGTGATGTTAAAGTCGTTTATAATCAATTGGTTATTGACGGCAAATCATTGATGGGAATTATGATCATCGGCATTGGAAAACAGGTGGAAATCATTTGCTATAATGCGGCAGTTTCCCCTGAGGAATTAGTAGGCCATGCAGCTTGAACACCAGACATAAATAGAACAAACAGATTGGTCCCCGCTTTTTATGGCAGAAAGCGGGGATCAGCTTTTTCCCCGCCGTCTTTCAAGGCTGAACCCCGATAAAGTGTCATCAATGACAAGGGAGAAAGTTCTGGTGGAAGGCATGGTCTTCCATGGAAGCGAGGCTGAGGGGCAGAAGGTTTCTGAGATCCAGTGGCCCAGAACCTGCCTTTTGGTATCCTTAATGAGAGGAGAGGCTGAGTTTGTTCCAAGAGGGGAAACGAAATTTGCGGCAGGAGAAAAATCGCAGTTCTGTGTGATGAAACCGTACAGGGAGAGCTTCACCGGGTACTGCAGGCGGAGTGCGAGACTGTAAAGATGGGCACAAGGTTTAAATATATAGGGTGAATGGCATGTTTTCGGTTGACTTTTCCATAAAAAAAGACGTAAACTTAAGGAAATGGAAAATCAGGAGTCAAGACATGAAAAATCAGGTAGAAGAAAGCCGTGACGAACTGGAGCGCCGCCGCCGTGCCAGGGACCGGCGGAAGAAGCAGAAGAAGAAGCAGAAAAGAAAGAGGCAACTTTACATAGGGGCTGAGGTTCTTGCGCTGGCTGTTGTTTTAGCTGGAGTATTATGGATCATGAGCCTGTTGTTTGCAAGAAATTACGTAGATTTAAAGAGGATTCCCATGCCGGAATGGGTTGAACAGGATTTTCTTGATCCCAATCCTTATTCAAGACCGGGAACGGAAATGAAGCGGGTGGATGAAATCGTGATTCATTATGTGGCGAATCCAGGGACAACGGCAAAGCAGAACATGAATTATTTCAACAGCCTGAAAGATCAGACAGGAATTAAGAAAATTTCAGCCAGCAGCCATTTTATCATAGGGCTGGAGGGAGAGATCCTTCAGGGGATCCCCATTTATGAGATGGCTTATTCCACATCAAAGGAAAAGAATGTGGACACGGTTTCCATCGAATGCTGCCACCTGGATGAGACAGGAAGGTTCAATGAAGCAACCTACGATTCCCTGGTAAAGCTGACGGCCTGGCTCTGCAAAAACCTGGGGCTTACGGAAAAGGATGTCATAAGGCATTACGATGCCACGGGAAAGGACTGTCCAAGGTATTTTGTGGCCCATGAGGATGAGTGGAAAAAGTTTCTTTCAGATGTGAAGGCGGCCAGAAAGCAGCCGGATGAAGGGGAAAGATAAAAAAAGGGAACCTCCAGTAGGCCCTATATAGGCTTATTGGAGGTTCCCTTATGGATATCTTTATTCATCCCCGAATAATTCACGGTCTATGATCCTTACGGCATCTGCGATGCAGTCGTCGCAGGAACGGAGGATATTTCCAGTCTCCATGCCTTTTAGGTCCTTACAGACCACGCTTCCGTTCTGTTCCTTAAAGTCTGAAAGGCATTTTTTAGATGCTTCGTGGGAGGTCCGCTTGGAATCCGGCTTATGAAGACGGACAGAGCTGTTCTTTAACCCGGAAAGTATGGCGGCGGCCCCAATGGCCCCGCAGGTACCTTCCATGCCGCCCATACCAAGACCCATGCCTTCTGTAAAGCGGAACATGGTCTCTTCGTCAATTCCAGTTTTATCACAGAATACACAGGATACAGCCTGTGCACAATTATATCCTTTTGCATGTTTGTTAAATGCTTCTTCCACTCTTTTTGCTGTTGTGTCTGACATGTAATGATTCCTCCTGAGGTTATTGTTATCCACTAGACTGTCCGCCTAAGCTTCGGCCCGGGCAGAGAGTAAGCGAAATTTATTAAATATTATGTGAAACAGAAATCCGCCCAAACAGGTGGCAAACAAATAGACGGTATTTCCTGCGGATATTCCGTATTTTAACGCAATTTCATGAAAAACGATCTGGGCCGATGGGTAATAGGGCGAAATATAGAACATATCCGCCTGCCCCAGAGGCTTTGCTGTCCGGTTGATAATGGAGGCAATGATGATGCAGATGAAAAACAGGGGAAGTGTCCGCACAAACCCTAAAATCGTGGTATCGGAATGGCGGGAAAATGCGATGACCAGCCCTATAAAAATCAAGACCAGGTGCCAGACCAGGCCGTGAAGGGTCAGAAACCAGTAAGGATGAAAAAGCCCTGAGGGTTCTGCCAATGCCATGACGCCACCTAAAAGGTTGAAATCCTGCATAAAGGTACAGAGAATTCTTTGCCCGTCCTTAGAAGGGACAAGGGGCAGGATGAGGCAGAAATACATGGGAAGGCTGCATAGCTGGAATGGAAAATACCACCAGTTGTAGGTCTGTTCATTTACCACATAATATAAAAAAAGCTGTTTCCAGCATTCGGTGGCGGCCAGAAGAATGCCGCAGAAAAAAAGCAGCAGGGGAAGCCTGGAGCTTTTTATTTTTCTGGAAGTATAGTAAGCCAGAAAAACCACAGCCACCAGCCCTATGGCAATAAATATGATGTGAAACAGGGAATAAGGGGCCGGGGGATTCATGGGCCACGCTGTTTTTTCAAGGAAATCCTTCATAAGCCATTACCTTCATTTCTTTCATGCTTCCGATTAAGGTATATGATCGGAAGCAAAAAGCATTTCCGATCATCGGATTGATGGGCTAAAAAGCAGTCCTTTTATGGAAACTTGCTTTGCATGTTCTCATAAGCCATATTATATAGGATTGCCTGAAAACATGCAAGATAAATGGAAATGCCTGCGAAAAATAAGAATCTTCTTCATATTAAGTACTTGATTAATTCCGAAAATGCTATATAATGTATAACTGATACTTTATTTAATAATTATGCATGTTTGTGCATATAGGAGGAGGAATCATTATGAAAAAGAATGTAATTGCAATGGCAGGAGTTGTATGTATGGCAGCTTTATTAACTGCCTGCGCCGGTTCCGGAACAAAGACAGAGACAACTGCAGCAGGCCAGAAGGAAGCTGCCGGAAAGCTGGTTATGGTGACCAACGCAGAATTTCCGCCCTATGAATATCATGATAATAACCAGATCGTTGGAATTGATGCGGATATTGCAAAGGCAATCGCTGATAAGATGGGGGTGGAACTGGAAATCCAGGACATGGCTTTTGATTCTCTGATCCCGGCTGTTCAGTCCGGCAAGGCAGACTTTACTGCGGCCGGTATGACCGTCAATGAGGACCGTAAGAAAAATGTTGATTTTACCGATACCTATGCAGAAGCTGCTCAGGTCATTATTGTTAAAGAAGGAAGCGAGATCAAAACACCGGATGATTTAGCAGGTAAGAAGATCGGCGTACAGACCGGAACAACCGGCGATATTTACGCAGATGATATTGAAAATGCGGACATCCAGCGTTTTAATAAAGGAATGGAAGCAGTTATGTCCCTTTCTCAGGATAAAATTGATGCGGTTATTATTGACCGTGAGCCTGCAAAAGTGTTTGTGAAGGAAAATGCCGGCTTAGTGATCCTTGACGAGGCATTTACTGAGGAAGAATATGCCATTGCCATTAAAAAGGGCAACACAGAGCTGTTGGATAAGATGAACGGAGCCATCAAGGAACTAAAGGAATCCGGTGAATTAAAGAAGATCGTGGATAAATACATCACCGCGGAATAATAAAAAAGGAAGAGTGCCATGTGGGAAAAGCTAAGAGATGATTTTTATCAGAATTTTATCGTGGATGACCGTTGGAAATACATTACCGGCGGCCTGCAAAACACGTTAAAGATCACGTTTTTTGCAGTTTTGATCGGTATTTTATTGGGATTTCTGGTTGCCATCATACGATCAACTTATGAAAATACCCATAAGCTGAAAATACTAAATGCAGTCTGCAGCGTTTATCTGACGGTGATCCGCGGTACGCCGGTGGTTGTACAGCTTATGATCATGTATTTTGTCATCTTTTCATTCAGTGATCCAGGCCAGGTGCCTACGGCGATTCTGGCGTTCGGAATCAACTCTGGCGCCTACGTGGCGGAAATCTTCCGGAGTGGTATCAGTTCCATTGAAAGAGGGCAGTTTGAGGCGGGCCGCAGCCTGGGTCTTAATTACGCCCAGACCATGTGGTTCATCATCATGCCCCAGGCCTTTAAAAATGTGGTCCCTACTCTTGCCAATGAGTTTATTGTTCTTTTAAAGGAGACTTCTGTGGCAGGATACATAGGGCTGCAGGATTTGACAAAGGGCGGCGATATCATTAAGAGCCGTACCTATTCTGCGTTCATGCCTCTGATTGCAGTGGCCATCATTTATCTGGTTATGGTTATGGTATTTTCATATCTCGTAAAATCACTGGAGAGGAGGCTGCACAGAAGTGAGCATTAATAGAATGGAAGAACCCCTGATCCAGGTACAGAATCTGGGGAAGAAATTTGGAGACGTAGAAGTACTTAAGGACATTTCCGTTGATATTTACAAAGGGGATGTGGTATGTGTCATCGGGCCTTCCGGTTCCGGAAAGAGTACGTTTCTCCGCTGCTTAAACCGTCTGGAGGAGCCCAGCGGGGGACATATCCTGTTTGAGGGCGTGGACATTGTGGACAAAAAGACCAACATTGACAAGCATCGCCAGAAAATGGGGATGGTGTTCCAGCAGTTTAACTTATTCCCCCACATGACGATTTTAAAGAATTTGACCCTTGCACCCATAAAACTCCAGGGGCGCAGCAGGCAGGAAGCGGAAGCCCAGGCAATAGAACTGCTTCATAAAGTAGGTCTTGCCGACAGGGCAGAATCCTACCCCAATCAATTATCCGGCGGGCAGAAGCAGCGAATCGCCATTGTCCGTGCCCTGTGCATGAATCCGGATGTGATGCTGTTTGACGAACCCACCTCTGCTCTTGATCCTGAGATGGTAGGAGAGGTGTTAAATGTTATGCGGGAGCTGGCCGAGGAACGGATGACCATGGTGGTGGTCACTCATGAAATGGGCTTTGCCAAAGAAGTGGCGACCCGGGTCATGTTCATGGACGGCGGTTATTTCCTGGAAGAAAACGAACCAAATGAATTCTTTTCCAACCCTAAAAATGACAGACTGAAACTGTTTTTAAGCAAGGTGCTTTAATATAACAGCGCCCCTGGTGATTTTATGACCAGGGGCGCTGTTATATTAAAGGATTTTTCCCATATAGTATTCATCAACATACGTTCCGTTTACCAACAGGGATTTTTCTTTCGTTCCTTCGATCTTAAATCCCATTCTCTTATATAAACGTATTGCTGCTTCATTATGGGTCATTACTGTCAACTCCAGTCTTGTGACTTGATGTTCCAGCGCCCATTTTTCCAGCTCCTTAAAAAGCTTTTCTCCCAATCCCTTTCCTCTGTAATCCTTTAATATCCCGGTCACAATATAAGCCCTGTGCCGGATCCTGGCTGCAGTGCCTCTTGAAGCCGATAAAAAGCCTGCGATGCGTTCCTCATCCTCAAGGATCAATGTCAGGGATCCTGAAGGGCCCATGTTTCTGATATTTGCCTGCATGTCCTCTACGGTGGTCATCCGTTCTCCTGGCTCAAGCATCATAAAACTTGTTTCCCTGTCTAACTGTTTCAGCATATCTAAAAAACTACGTGAATCACCTGTATTAACTGGTCTTATAATCATAGGTCCGCCTCCAGTGTATTTTTTCAGTTAATTCCATTATATATGATGGATAGGGGATTTGCAAATACGGAAAGAATTAAATGCAAAGGCGTTTCTGCCCAGCTATGGCGTTGGTCCGGGCAATGTGCAGGGCTGAAAGCAAGGATCTGATCTTCAGCCGGATTGGTTATTGAAATAGCGGATATGGTATGTTATAATAATCAAATATCAGTCCAGAGAGAAAGAGAGCACAGCAGGACAACTAAAAGGTTGTCTTTTGGGTGCGCTTTTTTTTGTGGGCTGAAAGATGGGATCTTATTTGATGCCATTATTTTACAGGGGGGTTAAAAATCATGTATCAAACAATCATCATAGAAGATGACCCTATCGTTGCTTCTATTAATCGCCATTATGTAGAATTAAACAAAGATATGGAAGTGTGCGGTTGTTTTTCTAATGGACAGGATGCTCTTAACTATCTGGAGGGGCATTCCGTGGATTTGGCCATTACGGAGCTGTATATGCCGAAAATGGATGGAATGGAGCTTTTGCGGGAGATTCGGAGACAGGAGAAGGATCTGGATGTCATAGTAGTGAGTTCCGCCAATGACGTAAAGCATGTGAAGAAGTTTCTTTCACTTGGAATTATCGATTATCTGATAAAGCCATTTGAATATACCAGGTTTAGCCATGCTTTGGAGAAGTTCGCGAAAAATCAGGAACTGCTGAAACCGCGCAATTTCTCCCAGTCCCAGTTAGATAAGCTGTTTCACTTTTCTTCTCTGCCCCAGGCAGAAGAAAACAGCAAGGGAATCCAGGAAGCTACTTTAAACAGCATATTGGATTATATGAAAATGAACCAGTTAAATCCGCTGACAAGCGAGAAAATCGCCAAAGAGGTCCAGTTGTCCAGTGTGACTGTGAGAAGGTACATGAACTATCTGCTGGAAAAACAGAGGGTTGTCAGTGACATTGATTATAATACAGGGGGAAGGCCCGGTGTTGTCTACCGCTACATAAAAGAAGAGGATAGCCTGGCAGAATAAGAAAAGCGCCGGAAACACTGTGTAAGTGTTCCGGCCTTTTCCTTTTTTTATGGTCACATTAGCAGGATTGTAAAGGAATAATTATGCCCAGGGGATCGCGCTGTAGAGAAGTACTGCAGCAAAGGCGCCCATCAGGGGCCCGAAAATCACGATGGGAGCGTATTTCCAGTTGGAACTGCCTTTATCCTTGATGGGAAGAACTGCGTGAGCAAGGCGGGGGCCTAAGTCTCTGGCAGGATTGATGGCGTATCCGGTTAAGCCTCCAAGGGACATACCGATGGAAACGATGATCCCAAACACCAGAAGGTTATTGACTCCAGCAGGAACATTTCCTGCCTGCCCCATGCCTTTAATGGCAAATACCAGAACAAAAGTTCCTATGGTTTCACTTAAAAGGTTGCGGCCGGTGTTGGGAATCGCAGGTGAAGTGCAGAAAACGCCCCTTTTCGTGTCCTGGCTCTCTGTTGCGTCAAGCTGATCCTTAAACAATAAGTAAACCAGGACGGCGCCGGTAAATGCTCCTGCAAACTGTGCGGTCACATATCCCGGAACAAAATCCCATGGAAAGCTTCCGTCCGCGGCCAGGGCAATGGTAATCGCCGGATTGAAATGTGAACCGGAGGCTGCGCCGAAGATAAATGCGGGAATCATAACTGCTAATCCCCATGCAAGGGTGACCTGGACGGATCCTCCTCCCTTCATACCGGACTTATCCAGGTTCACGTTGGCGACCACACCTTCCCCCAGCAAAATCATAATCATAGTTCCTAAGAATTCCGCTAAATACATTAACATACTTTTCCTCCCCAAATCTTTTATTTCATCTTCTAATCTTCTTTTGCCCAATCAAAGGAATATTTCACAGCCCTGTACCAGCCATTGATCCTTTTCGTACGTTCTTCCCCGCAGATGGCAGGTTCAAAGGTCCTGTCAATGGCCCAGTTCTTTATGACATCTTCCTTGTTTGCCCAATATCCTACTGCCAGGCCTGCCAGATAGGCGGCACCCATAGCAGTAGTCTCCACACATTGGGGGCGGTTTACGGGTGCGTTGATGATATCTGCCTGTGTCTGCATGAGATAATTGTTGGCGCTGGCTCCTCCGTCAACCTTAAGAGATGCCAGTTCGATTCCAGAATCCGACCTCATTGCCTGGAGTACGTCATTTACCTGATAGGCCAGGGAATCCAGGGTGGCGCGGATGATGTGGTACTTGTTCACGCCCCGGGTGATTCCCACCACAGTGCCTCTGGCGTACTGATCCCAGTGGGGAGCCCCCAGCCCTGTAAATGCAGGTACTACGTAACAGCCGTTGGTGTCCTTTACCTTGCGGGCCATATATTCGGAATCCTGAGCGGAATCAATGAATTTCAGTTCGTCCCGAAGCCACTGGACGGCGGCTCCTGCTACGAAGATGGAGCCCTCCAGGGCATAATTCACTTTTCCATCCAGCCCCCAGGCAATGGTAGTCACCAGGCCGTTGCTGGAGAATACAGGCTTTTCTCCGGTGTTCATCAGTAAGAAGCACCCGGTTCCATATGTATTTTTAGCTTCACCGGCGGTAAAACAGGTCTGCCCGAAAAGGGCTGCCTGCTGGTCCCCTGCGGCGCCGCTGACCGGAATAGGACCGCCAAAGAACTGAGAGTCCGATTCTCCGTATATACAGCTTGAGGGCTTTACCTGGGGAAGCAGGGATCTTGGAATGTCAAGTTCCGAAAGAATGTCATTGTCCCACTCTAAGGTATTGATATTAAACATCATGGTCCGGGAAGCGTTGGAGTAATCGGTTACGTGAACCCGTCCTTTCGTCAGCTTCCAAATCAGCCATGTTTCTACGGTTCCGAATAAGAGTTCCCCTCTTTCCGCCCTTTCTCTTGCGCCCTCTACGTTGTCCAGGATCCATTTTAATTTGGTTCCCGAAAAATAAGCGTCAATGACCAGTCCGGTTTTGGAGCGGAAGGTGTCCACCAATCCTTTTGCCTTTAAGGAGTCACAGTATTCGGAAGTTCTGCGGCATTGCCATACGATTGCGTGATAGACGGGATCGCCGGTTTTCTTATCCCATACGACAGTAGTTTCTCTCTGATTGGTGATGCCGATGGCAGAAATGTCTTCTGCAGAAGCACCAATTTTGGACATGGTTTCCACTGCAACCCCCAATTGCGTGGACCAAATCTCATTTGCATCGTGCTCCACCCAGCCGGGTTTTGGAAAATACTGGGTAAATTCCTTTTGAGCAACGCTGCAGATTTCCCCTTTTTCATTGAACAGAATACAACGGTTACTTGTTGTGCCCGCATCCAATGCCATTACATACTTTGCCATAAAAAATCTCCTTCTCCTCTTTATTTTTAGTCAAATCAAGCAGCCAAGCGGATTGCGAATCTCCGCTTGACTCATTATAGGAAAATCCTATGGAAAAAAGAAGAATAGGAAAGTAAAAAATGAATTATATAAGTAAGAAATACCAGCCCGTTTATTTTACTTACAAAATGTGTTTATTATTTGTCAATGATTTCCCTCATTTCTAATTTGTGATAAATTATAAATGTAAGAGGTTGGGAGTTTTACCATTATGATGACTTGGAGGCAGAGGTTTTGTGTAAACTATATGTGGAAGAAATTCCTCTGGTGGTCATTATCGGCTGCAAAGGAAATAATCATTATGAAGTAGCAGCGGTTTTCGCCTTACAGGAGCCAATGCTTTAAATAAATTTAAAAATACAGGAGGTATTTTATGGGAAGCAAATCAAACATTGTGGATTGGAAGACAATTACGGATTTTGTTGTGGATGCATTCAAGGGGTATGGGATTCCGGAAGAAGATGCGAAAATCTGTGCAGATGTATTGCTGGAGTCTGATAAGCGGGGAATTGAATCTCATGGGGTAAACCGCTTTAAGCCCATTTATCTGGACCGGATCAAAGCGGGAATCCAGAACCCGGTAACAAATTTTGAGGTAGTAAAGGAAACAAAAACCACGGCGGTTGTGGACGGCCATGACGGCATGGGTCAGGTGATCGGTGTAAAATCCATGAATATGGCTATTGAGAAAGCCAAAGAATATGGCATGGGCATGGTGGTTGCCCGCAATTCCACCCACTACGGCATTGCAGGCTACTATGCGACCATGGCTTCCCAGGCAGGCTGTATCGGAATTACAGGAACCAACGCAAGGCCTTCCATTGCTCCTACCTTTGGAGTGGAAAATATGCTGGGAACGAATCCCCTTACCTTTGGTATGCCAACGGATGAGGAATTCCCCTTTGTGCTGGACTGTGCTACTTCCATTACCCAAAGGGGCAGGATCGAATACTATTCCCGTATCGGAAAGTCCACTCCTTCCGGCATGGTAATCGGACGGGACGGGCAGCCCCAGACGGATTCAGACCAGATTCTCGTTGACTTGAATACGGGAAAAGCAGCCCTTGCACCTCTGGGCGGAATCGGTGAAGAACTGGCAGGTTACAAGGGATACGGCTATGCCACTGTGGTTGAAGTCCTTTCCGCAGCGTTGCAGCAGGGAAATTTCTTAAGAGCCTTAACAGGCATTGGGGAAAAGGGAGAAAAGGTTCCTTTCCACTTAGGCCACTTCTTCATTGCCATTGATACGGAAGCCTTTATGGGCCTGGATTCCTTTAAAAAAACATGCGGCGATATTCTCCGGGATCTTCGCGGTTCTGTCAAAGATCCTGGGGAAGACCACATTTATACGGCAGGTGAGAAGGAGTACCTGGTATGGCAGGAACGCAAAAACAGCGGAGTGCCTATTAATGATGCGGTGCAGAAAGAGATTATTAAGATCAGGGATGAACTGGGACTTAGCCAGTACCGGTTCCCATTCGAATAAGAAGTGCTGTCATTGACCGATTCCGCCGCTCCGCATTTCTTCCTGTTAAAAAGAAATGCCGGCGCAGAGGTCAGACCTGCTGTTCCTGTGTGAAGGAGTACACTTTTGTCTGGAAAAAATCAGTGACCCCAGCTTGACTGATATGCTCCCTTCAGGCAGACAAGTGAAATAATATAACTTGTCTGCCTGAAAGGGGGCATTTTCCATGTCATTGAATCTAACTTAATCCTATGGCTCTGGAATGTCTGGTTGCTCTTTTCTGTCATAATATGTTAGAATAGGTAAGAGTTTTTATTAACTGATCCTAACGATAAGAAGGCTGGAAGAATGATGTATTGTATGAGTGTAAGCCATAAAAAGGCTTCTGTGAATATCCGGGAACGATTTGCCTTTAATGAAAAAGAGAAGGTGGAATTTATAGAACGGCTCATGAAGAAGGAAGCGGTGACCGGTGTGGTTGTGCTTTGCACCTGTAACCGCAGTGAGATTTATGTTTCAGGAACAAAGCAGGCGGTTGGAGAGCTTCAGCGGGCTGCTGCTGATTTTAAAGGGATCCGTCTGGAGGAGCTGCTGAAATATTTAAATATCTACAGCGGAGAAAGTGCCATCGGGCACCTGTTTAAGGTGGCCTGTGGGTTTGATTCCATGGTTCTGGGGGAAGATGAGATTTTAGGACAGGCAAAGGAAGCCTATCAGATTTCCAGGGACCAGGGGGCAGTGGATTACGAGATGAATGTGCTGTTCCAAAGGGCGTTTGCCTGTGCCAAACGGATCAAGACGGACACCAATTTATCCAGAACGCCTCTTTCCGTAGCAACCCTTGTGGCCAATGAGGTGTTCCGCTTTGAAAAAGAGGACGGGGAAAAGAACGTCATGGTGATCGGCATGACCGGTAAAATGGGAAATACTATAACAAAGAATATTTTAAGCAAACCGGGCATTCGTGTTACCGGAACGGTCAGAAGCCATAAGTCCGACCTGATTGTAGAGGTAAAGGGGGACCGGGTGAGGGTCGTGGATTACAGGGACCGCTATCAGTACATGGATGACATGGACATCGTCATTAGTGCCACTTCAGGGCCTCATTATACATTAACCAGTGAAGAACTGTCAGAACAAGTGGCTTTTGGGAAAAAACGGCTGTTCATGGATCTGGCCGTTCCTGTGGACATGGACCCTAAGATTGAGGAAATGGAAGGACTGACCCTTTATAACATCGATTATTTTGAAACACTTTCAAAAAATAACACAGAGATAAAGCTAAAGGAACTGGACCGGGCAAACGTGATCATGGAGGAAGAGCTGGATGGGGCCATTAAGGAGGTGGTTTTCCATCCATATATCCGGAGAATGGAAGAGTTTAAGGAAGCATTTGCTGGAAAACGTCTGGATACACTTCTCTATGAGATCAGGGATCATGTTTCCAGTGAAGAACTGAAGGTGGTGCTTAAAACCCTGGATGGCTTAAAATGCTGGATTAAGGAGGGATGACCGTGGCTTATTTCCCGTTTTTTGTTGATATTGAAGGAAAAAGGTGCTTGATCGCAGGCGGAGGAGCGGTTGCCTGCCGCAAGGCCCTGGCATTAATGGATTATGGCCCGGATATTGTGGTGGTGGCTCCTCAGGTGATTCCTGAGATGGAACAGCTCATAAAGGAGAGCATGGGAAAACTCACATGGAGGTGCCGGGAATTTGAAGAATCTGACCTGGAAAATATGGATTTTGTAATAGTGGGAACCTCGGATGAAGGGTTAAACAGGATGATATCCACCTGGTGCAGGGAACGAAGGATCCCGGTCAATGTGGCGGATATGCAGGAGGAATGCAGCTTTATTTTTCCGGCCCTCATTAAGGAAGGGGATATTACGGTGGGAATTTCCACAGGAGGAAACTCTCCGGTCCTTGCCCGGTATTTAAAAAGGAAGTTTAAGGAAGTCATTCCAGAGGGACTTGGCAGCCTGGCAAAGCAGCTTGGCTCATACCGGGACATGGTAAGGGAACGGGTGGATTCCCTGGCCGTCAGAAGGTCAATTTTCAGGGCCATGACAGAGGAAGGGATCCGCCAGGGAGACTTTACCAGAGAACAGGCAGAAGAACTGATAGAAAGGAAACTGGCGGAGCATGAAAAATAAGACCATTCGCATTGGAACAAGAAGAAGCGATTTAGCCGTAGCCCAGGCAAATATCGTGGTGGAGACTCTTGCAAAGGCCGGTACCGGCTTAAGGGCAGAACTGGTGCTAAAGCAGACGGAAGGGGACCGGATCCTTGACCGGCCCCTTCTGGAATTTGGGGGAAAGGGAGTATTTGTGTCAGAGTTTGAACAGGCCCTTCTCCGGGGAGAGATTGATTTTGCGGTCCACAGTGCCAAGGATCTGCCAACAGAACTGGAAGAAGGCCTTGGAATCGTGGCAGTGCTGGAAAGAGGAGACCCCAGGGATGTTTTAGTGACGCCTGCCTCCAGTGACCTTTCGGGGAAAAGGGAAATTGTAATTGGTACTTCCAGCTTAAGAAGAAAGCTTCAGATAGAAGAAATAGGCAAGACCATGTGGCCGGAGGCTATGGTGCGGTGTGAGAATTTAAGGGGCAATGTACCCACCAGGCTTTCAAAGCTCATGGAAGGTTCTTATGACGGCATTCTATTGGCCGCCGCCGGATTAAAGAGGCTGGGGCTTTGGGAGGACAACCGGTATGATTATCATTGTTTTGACTGTGAAACCTTTATTCCGGCCGGGGGCCAGGGAATACTTGCCGTAGAAGGACGGCTGGATTCCGGGCTAGAGGCGGTGGTAAAGTCTCTTGAGGATGAGGAGGCCAGGATGTGCCTGGCTTTGGAGCGAAAGATCTTAAAGCTTTTAAATGCCGGATGCCACGAACCCATTGGCGTGTATTCCAGGCTTAAAGGCGGGGAAATGGAAATCCTTGGAATCAGCAGGAGAGGGGAAGAAACAAAACGGATCCGGCTGCAGGGAGGATTAGAAGAACTGGACAGGCTGGCTCTGCTGGCTGCCCAGAGCCTTGGGGAATGAGGAGGATGCTATGAAAGAAACAGGAGTCGTCTATCTGGTAGGGGCAGGTCCCGGAGATCCTGGGCTTATTACGGAAAAGGGGTTGTCAAGGCTGCGGACATGTGAAGCAGTGGTCTATGACTCTCTTGCTTCCCCCCGCCTTCTTGATGAGGTGCCGGACCAATGCCGGAAGATCCATGTGGGAAAGCGCGCCGGGCGCCATTCCATGAAACAGGAGGAAATCAACCGGCTTCTGGTGGAGCTGGCAAGGGAAGGCCTTTCTGTGGTAAGGCTAAAGGGCGGGGATCCTTTTGTATTTGGACGGGGAGGAGAGGAGATCATAGCTCTTTCTGAGGCAGGGATCTCCTACGAAGTGGTTCCGGGAGTCACCTCTGCTGTCGCAGCCCTTGCAAGCGCCGGGATCCCGGTGACCCACCGGGCGGTCAGCAGGAGCTTTCATGTCATGACCGGGCACACCCTTTCAGAAGAAGGAGGACTTCCGGCTGATTTTGATGCATTTGCCAGGCTTTCCGGCACATTGGTTTTTCTTATGGGACTTGGAAACCTGTCCCTCATCGTAAAGGGCCTTTTAAACCAGGGAAAACCAGAGGAAACACCTGCTGCGGTCATTCAAAACGGAACGCTTCCGGAAGAGAGAGCCGTCCGCGGGACTTTAAAGGATATTGAGGAAAAAGTGCTGGAGGCTGGAATAGAAAGTCCTGCCCTCATTGTGGTGGGAGAAGTGGCTTCTCTTGATTTTTCTTCTACATTAAAACAGCCCCTGGAGGGATGCCGGATCGGAGTGACGGGAACAGGCTCCTTTACGGTCAGGTTGAGAAAACAGTTGGAATTCCTTGGAGGAGCTTCGGAATGCATTCTGAGCCTTTTGATAGAGTCCCACCGAAAGGGAGAGAAAATGAAGGAAGCCTATGAAAAGCTGCCATCCTATACCTGGATCGTATTTACCAGTGCCAATGGAGTAAGGGAATTTTTTCAGGGGCTTTTGGAATGGGGCTATGATTTCCGGGCGGTAGGCCATGTGAAATTTGCCGCGGTAGGAAGAGGAACAGCCGATGAACTGCTGCGGTACGGCTTTTCCGCCGATTACATACCGGAAAAGTACCAGGTACATGATCTGGCAGCAGGCTTAAAAGGCTTGTTATCCGGGGAGGACAGGCTTTTGATCCCCAGATCCTTAAACGGCTCTAAGGAATTAAATGAGATTCTTGATGAAACCAGGGTCTTTTATGATGATATTGTGCTCTATGATGTGGCCCTGGCAGGCCTGGAGGCAGAAAGCAGGACAGAAGCCTTAAAGCATTTGGACTATCTGACCTTTTCAAGCGCTTCCGGTGTAAAAGCCTTTTTTAAGGAGATAAATATGGAAGTAATGGAAGCTCTGGCAGGCCTCAAAGTGGTCTGTATCGGAGACATTACAGCAAAAGCACTTATGGAGCATGGGAGGAAGGCGGATATCATTGCCGGGGTTTACAGCATCCAGGGGATAACGGAAGCCATCTGCCAGGATTGGAAAGAGGAAGTGCCTTTTGGGTATACCTCTATGCCCCCCCAATATGGGCAACAATTAAAGAAAGGAATCAGCCAAAATGAAAATAGAAGAATCCAAAGCATTATTTGAAAAATCAAGGGAGTATTTCCCGGGCGGAGTCAACAGTCCGGTCCGTGCTTTTGGTTCCGTAGGGGGAGTTCCGGTCTTTGTAAAACGGGCGTCAGGTTCCCATATTTACGATGAGGATGGAAACGAATACATTGATTATGTGAATTCCTGGGGGCCGTGCATCCTTGGACATGCCTTCGGGCCTGTGGTGGAAGCGGTGAGGGAGGCCTGTTTTGACGGCCTGTCCTTTGGAGCGCCTACCAGAAAAGAACTGGTGCTGGGGACGCTCATCAGGGAGTGTATGCCTTCCATGGAGATGATGCGTATGGTAAGCTCCGGAACGGAAGCGGTCATGAGCGCCATCCGCGCGGCAAGAGGCTATACGGGAAGGGATAAGATCATCAAATTCAAGGGCTGCTATCATGGACATTCCGACGGTCTTTTAGTAAAGGCAGGTTCCGGAGCCCTGACAGGCAGTGCACCGGACAGCGCCGGTATACCGGCCTCCTATACGGAACATACGCTTCTTGCCCAGTATAATGATGAGGCTTCCGTGAAAAAGCTGTTTTCGGAATATCCGGAAGACATCGGGGCATTGGTGGTGGAACCGGTGGCGGCCAATATGGGGCTTGTTCCCCCAAAGCCCGGTTTTTTGGAATTTTTAAGGGATATCACGGCAAAGTATGGAGCCCTTCTCATTTTTGACGAAGTCATTACCGGTTTTCGTATGGGGCTTGGAGGCGCACAAGGATATTACGGCGTTGTCCCTGACTTGACGACTTTAGGAAAGATCGCAGGAGGCGGAATGCCAATGGGAGTTTATGGAGGCAAAAGGGAGATCATGGAGGTGGTTTCTCCCCTTGGGAAGGTTTACCAGGCAGGTACCCTTTCTGGAAATCCCATTGCAACGGCGGCAGGAATCGCCACCATTAAGACCTTGATGGAACGGCCGGAAATTTACCCTTCCCTGGAAGAAAAGGCGGCCAGGCTTGTAACATCCTTAAGGGAAGCCCTTCCAGGAACCTGGGTGAATCAGGCAGGCTCTCTTTTCAGCGTATTTTTTACAAAAAATCCGGTGATGGATTATGATACTGCTTTGGCTTCTCATACGGGTAAATATGGGACATTTTTCCATTATCTTCTGGAGCATGGCATTTACACGGCTCCATCCCAGTTTGAAATCCTGTTTCTGTCTGCGGCTCATACGGATGAGGATATTGAGAAAACCTGCGGCATCATAAAGGAAGCGGCCGGAATTGTTTTTTAATGACGGTATAAGGCTTTGGAATGGCTGAAAACAGCGGTCCCAAAGTCTTTTTCTTTTTTGACCGGATAATCATAAACTTTGCCATATAGATTCTAAAAGTTACATAAATTGTATTAACATTTCCCGCAATCTATTGATAAATAATCCGATTTGGTATATTTTAATGTCATAGGAGGCTGAATGTATGGACTATTTAGTTGTGTATACAAGTAATACTGGAAATACCCAGAAGGTTGCTATGAAAATTTTTGAAACGCTTCCCGGAAAATCCAAGGATATTGTCAGCCTGGAGGAGCTTCATGGAGAGGAAGCGGATACGTATTTTGTAGGGTTCTGGAATAACCGGGGAACCTGTAAAACAGAAGTCCTTGACTTTCTTTCCGATTTACATGGCAAACGGGTGGCCCTGTTTGGAACCTGTGGGCTTTCCGGAAATAAAGAATATTATAAACAAGTAGAAAAGCAGGTGGCTGTTTTTTTGCCTGATGATAATGAATACCTTGGCTGCTTTTTGTGCGGAGGAAAGATGGCTCCCCAGATACTTGAAAAGTACAGGCAGATGCAGGCGATTCATGATACTCCCCAGATCAGGGCCTTAATATCCGCATATGAGGATGGAATGCTCCATCCCAACGAGCAGGATTTTAAGGACGCACAAGAATTCGTAAAGTCGGTTCTCAGGGAGTAACGGAAGAAAAAAAGGAGGAGTATTATGGGTTTGAAAGATGACAGTAATTTAAAGAAAAATCCGAAAAAACCATTTATTTATTATTACGTGATTGTATTATTAGTCATGATAATGTTTAATGCAATGACGGTTCCCTGGCTTCAGTCAAAAACAGTGGTGGAGGTCCCTTACAGCACGTTTCTGGAAATGGTAGACCAGGGGAAGGTACAGGCGGTAGCAAAGACGGAAACCGAGATTCAGTTTAAATCCGATACCGGTAAAAAGGATTGGGAAGGCAAGCCCGTATATGATGTGTATAAGACCGGGTTATGGTCGGATGACACCCTGACCGAAAGGCTTATTGCTCATGACGTTTCCTTTGAAAAGGCCATTGTGAAGCAGATGTCCCCCATGCTTTCCCTTTTGCTCACCTGGATCATTCCCATTCTGATCTTTGTGTTCCTGGGAAATTTTTTATCCGGGCAGATGCAAAAGAAGATGGGCGGCGGCAATGCCATGACCTTTGGAAAATCCAATCCCAAAATCTATGCAGAGTCTGAAACAGGAAAGACCTTCCGGGATGTGGCCGGACAGGAGGAGGCAAAGGAGGCTTTAAATGAGATTGTGGATTTCCTTCATAATCCTCAGAAATATACGGATATCGGAGCCTCTCTTCCAAAGGGTGCCCTGCTGGTAGGCCCTCCTGGAACCGGTAAGACATTGCTTGCAAAGGCGGTGGCAGGCGAGGCCCATGTGCCGTTTTTCTCCATATCAGGTTCGGAATTTGTGGAAATGTTTGTGGGCATGGGTGCTGCAAAGGTCAGGGACTTATTTAAACAGGCCGGTGATAAAGCGCCCTGTATCGTGTTCATCGATGAAATTGATACCATAGGAAAGAAACGTGACGGAGGCGGCTTTAGCGGAAACGACGAGAGAGAGCAGACCTTAAACCAGCTTTTGGCTGAAATGGATGGATTTGACGGAAGGAAAGGGGTTGTTATCTTGGCGGCCACCAACCGTCCGGATTCCCTTGATAAGGCGCTGTTAAGACCGGGCCGTTTTGACCGCAGGATTCCTGTGGAGCTTCCAGACTTAAACGGACGGGAGGCCATATTAAAGGTTCACGGCAAAAATGTAAAGCTGTCTGATGATGTGGATTTTCACGGAGTTGGCCTTGCCACTGCCGGATCCAGCGGCGCAGAACTTGCTAATATCATCAACGAGGCGGCCCTGCGGGCAGTGCGGATGGGCAGGAAGACTGTGACCCAGAGAGATTTAGAAGAAAGCGTTGAGGTGGTGATCGCCGGATACCAGAAAAAGGATTCTTCTGTCAGCGTCAGGGAAAGGAAGATCATTGCCTACCATGAGGTGGGACATGCTCTGGTTGCTGCCTGCCAGAATCATTCGGCACCGGTCCATAAGATCACAATTATTCCAAGAACCTCCGGCGCGTTGGGCTATACCATGCAGGTAGATGAGGAAGAGCGCTATCTTTTGACAAAGGAGGCTGCTTTAAGCAAGATCGCCACCTTTACAGGAGGAAGGGCAGCAGAAGAGCTGATATTTCAAACAGTCACCAGCGGAGCTGCCAATGACATTGAGCAGGCCACCAGGATCGCCAGGGCCATGGTAACCCGTTACGGCATGACCGATGAGTTTGACATGGTGGCACTTGAGACCGTGACCAATCAGTATCTGGGCGGAGACACCACTCTTACCTGTTCCCCTGAGACAGCGAAAAAGATCGATGACGCCGTGATCAGAATCGTAAAGGAGCAGCATCAAAAGGCCCTGAAAATTCTTAAGGACAATGAAACAAGGCTTCATGAGATCGCAGAATATCTTCTGGAACGGGAAACCATAACAGGGGAAGAGTTTATGAAGATCGCAGGATTTGATTCTGGAGGAGTCCATGAAAGTTAAAGCCAGGACCTGCCGGTTATAAAACGAGAAATTGTAAATATGTTCCAATAAAAATAGAAATGTTATTTTACATTTTGGTAAATTATGGTATAATTCCCATGAAGCTTGTAACTTACAGAGGGGGATTATGCAATGAAGGAACAGTTTTTCAGAAAATGGAGGAATCGGGATTCAGGATCCAAAGGAATGTCATGGCTGAAGGAAAAGGGGATAGGGAAACATCATCTTTCAACCAGGATCGCATGTATCGCAGGGATTATGCTGGTGGTGGTTTTTGCAGCTTTGATCGGGATTACCTCAAGAATGACAAAAAGCGCCATGAAACAGTCCGCTTTCAGGGAGTTAAAGACTCTGGCATCTGAGAATGGAAAGGTGATCCAGCAGACGCTGGACGAGGCAAGACAGGTATCGGAAAATATTACTTATTATCTAGAGAATTCTACGGCGAACAGAAAGGTCCTCCAGGGGTTGAGGATCAAATCAGGCCCATCGGCCGAGCCGCTTTATAAGAGCCAGGTTTTTGACAGTGTTACCCTGGACAGCTACGGCATGAAGATGGAGGATTACATGCTGACTACCATCAAGTCCTCTGTTCTCCACTCCCAGGATATCGCAGGGGTGGAAATCCTCTTTGAGCAGTATGCCATGAGCTCTGCAGCCAGAAGCTATGGACTGTATGCCGGCAAGGATGGAACGGTTAAGGACTGCGGTCTGTACGAGGATTATTCTTCCACGGATTATTTCGTAAAGGCCATGGAACAAAAGGCCCAGGTCATTACTCTGCCCTATGAATCAAATGGAATGATGATCATTACCATGGCAATGCCTGTGATCGTCAACGACAGGGTGCTGTGTGTGGTTGCAGTGGATGTGGGGCTGGACCGTTTCAGCCAGATAAAGACGGCAGGTTCCTCCTATCCAAGCATGCAGACCTTCATTTTAAACGAATCGGGAACCATTATTTCGGAAAGCACAGGCAGCGGGCTTGTGGGTACCAATGTTTCTGATTTCGTGAACAGCAATGCGTGCAGGGAGGGGATAAATACCGGAATCTCATCAGGTTCTGACTTTTATACCGTTGATGGGGGCAAAAAAGGGGATACATATTATTTCTTTGAGCCGATCCAGCTTAACGGTTCCAACTGGTATTCCGTCACAGCGGTGGAAGCCGGGGATATGAACCGGGAAGCAGACCGGATGTCTTCTCTGATGGCCGTTATCTGCATCATTGCCATGGTGGTTATTCTTTTTATTATAACTGTTGTCATAAAAAAGCAGTTAAAACCAATCCTTAAAATCGTGTCGGCTGCCGGGAAGATCGCGGAAGGGGATCTGGACGTTTACGTTGATGTGGAATCCAACGATGAAATCGGCCTTGTGGCAGCTTCCTTTGAACGAATGACTGTGAACTTAAAAGATGTAATCGACCGCATATCCTTTGCTTTGAAGGAGGTTGCGGACAACCATCTGGACTTTGATGCGGAACTGGGCCTCAAGGGGGATTTTTCCCAGCTTGAAACAGCGGTCAATCAGATTGTCATGAATTTAAATGCAGTGATGAATGATGTGAATCGGGCGGCTGCCCAGGTAGCGGTAAGCTCCGGACAGGTTGCAAGTGGTTCCCAGCTTCTGGCAAGCGGTGCGGAGGAGCAGGAAAGGACCGTTGAAATGCTGTCCGGTTCCATCAGTCAGGTTGCGGAAAAGGTAAAGCGTCTGGCTGATAAGGCTGGGGAAGTTTCCATGCAGGTCCAGCAGACCGGAACTGAGGTGGTAAACTGCGACATGTCCATGCAGAACCTTTCCAATGCCATGAATGAGATTCATGCTTCCTCCGGAGAGATCGGAAAGATCATCAAGGTCATTGAAGATATTGCATTCCAGACCAATATCCTGGCTTTAAATGCAGCAATCGAGGCTGCCAGGGCAGGAGAATCCGGAAGGGGATTTGCAGTGGTTGCCGGTGAAGTGCGGAATCTGGCTGCCAAAAGCTCGGAGGCAGCAAAAAATACCACGGCTTTAATCAGGGATTCCATAAATGCTGTGGAAAAAGGCAATGAGATACTGGATGAAACCGTTCTGTCCATGATGAAGGTTTTGGAGGACTCTGCCCTGGCGGTGGACTCCGTGGATTCTATTTCAGCCATAGCGGCCCAGGAAGCAAAATCCGTGGAAGAGGTGACAAAGGAACTTGGAAGGATCTCCTCCGTAGTTCAGAACAATGCCGCAGCAGCAGAAGAGAGTGCGGCTTCCAGCGAGGAATTATCCCAGCAGGCCCAGCTTTTACGTGAACTGGTGCAGAGCTTCCGTCTGAGAGAGGGATGAAAGATACATAATCAAATTCATAAAGGATCATTGGAAACAGAGTTAAGAGAAGGGGCACTTAACTCTGTTTCTTTTTCCACAGGCACACAAATAATATATAATATTCAAATAAAAGCAAAAAAATGTTTTGTATTAACAATGGAAAAATAAATATATATTCTAAATAATTGCATACAATTTGAAAATTAACAAATAATATATAAATATATTTAAAATAGTATTGACAAAAGGCGGCTTGTACGCTATAATAAAGCCATAACAAAAAGAAATACAAAGGAAAACCAAATCTAACGAAAGGAGGTACATTCCACCAGAAAGAGCAGTCTAGCTTCATTTATATAATAAATGAAGCAAAAGGAAAACCAATCTGCCGATGTTAAAAACCAATCAAATAGAACAATCATGAATAGTGATTGAGGAAAAAGATAGAATTCATGGCTAGGAAAAACTGTATGAGATTCCAAATGTGGGACAGAAGTGATTTTGGGACACAGTAAGAGAGAGCACAGTAAAGAAGAGGAAAGCAGCTCATGAATCTGGTGTATAACAACGGGGAGCGGAGAAATTAATATAGATCATGTGAAAGATGTGTTCCATGTATAAGGAAACTAACATGATATAGAAATGAGGTATCAAGACCAATGGATGAGATAATATAGAAACGGGTATCGATGGCAGGTATGTTTATAATCGGTATCCGTTTCTATCTGTGTTTTTGTCAATCCATCCCTTCCAAATCAAAGGGCGGTGTGTATTCTTCCTTTGCACTGCTTTTTTCCTGCATAAATCCCTGATCCAACCCAAGTCTGATGGCTTCATCCATCACTTTTCCATATTCGTAAGAAGTAATTCTCCGGTTGATCTCCGGAAAGTTTCCGCTTTGATAAAATGGAGTATATTGGCTCATAAGGCTGATGTAATACATTCCCTCCGGCAGCTCCTCTTTCATCCAGTGAAGAAGGCGGATGGAATCTTCTTTTGCGCCCGGAAGCACCATATGGCGTATGATGACACCTTTTTTCATAATACCCTCGTGGGAATCAAACAGGGGGGCACCTGTCTGGCTTATCATCTGTTTGATGGCCTTAGAGGCCGCATCAAAATAGCCGGGAGCCTTGCTGTAGCGGGAGGAAAGCTCAGAACTGAAATATTTTAAGTCAGGAAGCCAGATATCCACGTAGGAGGCCAGCTCTTTAACGATCTCCACCGACTCATATCCCCCGCAGTTATAGACCACCGGGATGAATAACCTGGTTTTTACAAGATCCAGGGCTTTTAAGATGGAAGGAAGATACTGGGTGGCAGTGACCAGGTTGATGTTGTGGGCGCCTTTCTCCTGAAGCCTTAAGAAGATATGGGAAAGCGCTTCACTTGTGATTTCCTTTCCGAAATTCTCCTGGCTGATGGCATGATTCTGGCAAAAGCAGCAGCCAAGGGTACAGCCGGAGAAAAATACAGTACCGCTTCCTTTGCTGCCGCTGATACAGGGCTCCTCCCAGTGGTGGAGAGCGGCACGGGCCGCCTTTATGGTATGGCCGCACCGGCAGAAGCCGGTACTTACATAGCGGTTTACCCTGCAGCTTCTGGGACAGAGGCAGCAGGATTCATAGATATGGTCAAGGTTCATGAGATCAACTCCTGTTATTTATGCTGGCAACAAGCCGGGCGAACATGCTCACATGCTCATCCGGGGCTGCTGTGATAAGGATAAGAAACTAGCAAAGCGTGTTTCTCGTCGTTGACAAAGTCACTTTTGTGCTTTAATATAGTAAACAATATACATAATAATTGCAAGACAAAGATGATATATATAAAGGAACGATTAGGATGAGTGAAACGAAAAAGCTGGCGGCTCTTCGCTATGCATTTCCCAAAACAATGCCTGTTATGGCCGGTTATCTGGTTTTAGGAGCAGCATATGGGATACTTATGAATGTCAACGGGTATGGAATCTGGTGGGCCCTGCTTATCAGTGTGTTTGTTTATGCAGGAAGCCTGCAGTATCTTGGAATCACGTTTTTTGTGGCGGCAGTGAATCCGTGGTACGCTTTTTTTATGTCCTTGATGCTCAATGCCAGGCATTTGTTTTACGGACTTTCCATGCTGGACAAATATAAGGATGCAGGAAAGCTGAAGCCTTATCTTATATTTGCCCTGACCGATGAAACCTTTTCTGTTTTGTGCAATGAGGAGGTGCCGGAAGGGCTTCCAAAATACTGGGTGTATTTTTTTGTTTCCATCCTGGATCAGATATACTGGGTGACAGGAGCTGTGATCGGAGCTTTTGCAGGGACCATGATAAGCTTTGATACAGCGGGAATGGATTTTGCCCTGACGGCTCTTTTTGTGGTGATCTTTATTGACCAGTGGAAATCAGGAAAAGGACGTCCTGCCGCCTGCATAGGCGTGGGTGCATCGGCCCTGTGTGTGGCGGTCCTTGGCCAGAGTGTTTTCATCATTCCGGCCATGATCCTCATTCTGACCGTCATTACAGCCGGATATTACGTGGAAAAGAAAAAGGAGGAACAGTCTTGAATCAGAATATAGCAGCTAACAGCTTTCTCGCAGCAGCCATGGTGCTGGCTACCATGATCACCCGCTTTCTTCCCTTCCTTTTGTTTCCGGCAGGGAAAAAGACGCCAAAATATATCCTCTATCTGGGGAGGACTCTGCCTTATGCTACCATTGGGCTTTTGGTGGTTTACTGTTTAAGAGGGCTTCAATTCCTTTCCTACCCTCACGGGCTTCCGGAGCTTATCTCCATTGGTGCCATAGCCGGGCTTCATTTATGGAAGGGAAATCCCCTGTTAAGCATTGGTGTGGGAACCGCTCTTTACATGGTGCTTATTCAGGGAGTGTTCTCCTAAAGGAAAGAAAATCAAATCAATAACCTTTTGGCAGCACGGCCTGCTCCCGGAATTCTTTGGGGGAAAGGCCGAATTCTTTTTTAAAGGCCCGGTAAAAGCTTGTATAATCGGAAAATCCATACTGGTGGTACAGCTCTCCAAAGGGGAGGCCGGAGAGGATCCCGTTTTTGCTGGCCTGCAGGCGCTTTTTTAAGATGTACTGGTGAAGGGAGATCCCCATATTGTCTTTAAACACATGGGAAATGTGATATTTGCTGGCATAAAAAAAGGATGCCAGATGGTCCAGGGACAGATTTTCCTCCAGATGGTTGTTAATATAATCACAAAGATTCAGATAAAGCACATTTTCATAAGCGGCAGGGACCTGATGAAGCATGTCGTAAGTGATCCGGTTTAACAGCAGCATAAAGGAATGAATCTGCAGCTCTGCATTCAGCTTATGGAATGCCTTATTTCCGTGAATCTCTTCCAACAGGTCCAGAAGACGGCCCTGGATATTCTGGAATGTGACAAAATCCGTGCGGAAATGGTAATGCTTGCTTTCCGACACATAGCGGAAGCTGTAAGAGAAATCTTCTGACCAGGAACACATGGTTTCATAATAGCTCCGGCTGATCCAGAGGACGATGCGCTGGTAGGTCTTTCCGGTAGAATGGAAAACGGGATGGTGTTTTACCTCAGGAGGGATCAGCAAATAATCCCCGTACTGCAACCGGTATTGGGTTCCTTCTACCTCATAGGACACATCTCCATTTAAGAAAAAATATACTTCATAGTAGGAATGGCTGTGGTCTACCACATGATCCAGGTCCAGATCCTTATAAAAAAACACTTCAAATTCTCCTGAATTCATATACTGCCGCTGGTTAAAGCCGGTAGACAGTTCTTTTCTCATTTAAAATCCCCCTTCCCTTTTCTATATGGCTTAATGGTATTATGGAAAGTAAAGAGCCTTTCGATAATCGGATGGATGGCAGTAAAAACACTGCTTTTTATTAGAAATCTGAAAAGCAATTTCTCATAAGCTATATTATAAGACATGACCGCAAGTTTTGCAATGTGAACGGCAAATAAATCCATGGTAATACATCCCCTTTTTGTATATACTGAACCCATAAGACAGGAAAAGAAACCCCTATTATTGGATTGCTAAGGAGGCATTTTATGAAATTATCATTCAGATGGTATGGAGACGATGACAAGGTAACATTACAGAACATCCGCCAGATTCCAGGCATGTATTCCATTGTAACGGCTGTTTATGATGTTCCCGTAGGAGAGGTGTGGAGCAGGGAAAGCATTGCCCACTTGAAAAAAGAGACAGAGGAGGCAGGGCTGGCTTTTGAAGTGATCGAAAGCATTCCGGTCCATGAGGATATTAAATTAGGAAAGCCCTCCAGAGACAAGTACATTGAAAATTACCGCGAGAACATCAGACGGGTTGCGGAAGCGGGAATCAAGTGTATCTGCTACAACTTCATGCCGGTGTTTGACTGGACCAGGACCCAGTTGGATCATGTATTAGAGGATGGCTCCACTTCTCTGGTTTATTATCAGGATCAGGTGGACAAGGTAAATCCTTTGGAAAGCGAAGGCGACTTAACCCTTCCGGGCTGGGATTCCAGCTACACAAGGGATGAATTAAAACAGGTGGTAAGCGAGTACAACGCAATGTCAGAGGACGATCTTTGGGATAATTTAAAGTATTTCCTGGAAGCCATCATACCTGTGGCATCAGAATGCGGCGTTTACATGGCCATTCATGAGGATGATCCCTGCTGGAGCATTTTTGGCCTTCCAAGAATCATTACCTGTGAGGAAAACTTAGACCGTTTCTTAAAGCTTGTGGATGACAAGCACAATGGAATCACTCTTTGCACCGGTTCCTTAGGCTGTTCCAATCAAAATGACGTGGTGAAGATGGCTGCCAAATATGCTGCCATGGGACGCATTCATTTTGTTCATGCAAGAAATGTGGCTATTCTGGATAACAACCAGGGTTTTGAAGAGAGGGCTCATTTGTCATCATGCGGTTCTCTGGATATGTTTGCTATTTTAAAGGCTCTTCATGACAATGGCTTTGATGGTTATATGCGTCCTGACCACGGCCGCATGATCTGGGGAGAAACAGGCCGGGCCGGTTACGGACTTTATGACCGGGCGCTTGGTGCAACCTATTTAAACGGTCTTTGGGAAGCCATTGAAAAAATGAGCAAATAGGAAAGAGGGAAAATCATATGGCATTATCATTTGGAACGGATTTAAGCGGCAAGGTAGCGGTTGTAACAGGAGCAGGCGGAGTATTATGCGGCATGTTTGCAAAAACTCTTGCGCAAGCAGGCGCAAAGGTGGCTGTCCTGGATTTAAACGAAAACGCAGCAGAGGAAATTGCGGCCTCTATTCATGAAGCAGGCTACGTGGCAAAGGCTTACAAGGCCAATGTTCTGGAACGGGCAAGCCTTGAGGAGGTCCATGCAAAGGTTCTGGCAGAACTTGGTCCCTGCGACATTCTGATCAACGGTGCAGGTGGCAATAATGCAAGAGCCAATACGGATAAGGAATATTTTGAAATGGGAGACATTGAGGCAGATACAAAATCCTTTTTTGACTTAGATCAGTCCGGCGTTGAATTTGTTTTTAACTTAAATTTCCTTGGAACCCTGCTTCCATGCCAGATCTTTGCAAAGGACATGATCGGCAGAGAGGGCTGCAGCATTTTGAATATTTCTTCTATGAATGCCTTTTCCCCTCTTACAAAGATCCCGGCATACAGCGGTGCAAAAGCTGCCATCAGCAACTTCACCCAGTGGCTGGCCGTTCATTTTTCCAAGGTGGGTATCCGGGTAAATGCAATAGCACCTGGCTTTTTTGTAACCAAGCAGAATGAGAAGCTTCTGTTTAATGAAGATGGAACTCCTACACCAAGAACCAACAAGATCCTGTCTGCAACTCCCATGGGACGTTTTGGAGAAGCCGATGAATTAAACGGCGCCCTGTTATTTTTCTTAAATAATGAGGCTGCAGGTTTTATCACCGGCGTGGTGCTGCCCATAGACGGAGGATTCTCCGCTTATTCCGGAGTATAATGAGCGCAAGAGAGCGAAGATGAGCTTGCTCATCGGCGCGAACGGTGAATGTTGATCATGAACGCTTGCGTTCGTGATATAATGAGCGCAAGAGAGCGAAGATGAGCCTGCCCATTGGCGCGAACGGTGAATGTTGATCATGAACGCTTGCGTTCGTGATCTAATAAGACCATAAAGAAATAATACTTAGAATATCAGCCTTTTCCTCAGGTTTTTGGCCGGCAGCGGCCAGGCCGGGAAGGGCTGATTTTCTTTTGTCCATGGATTGACAAAAAAGGAAAAAAGACATCATACTAATTTGTAATTTCTTTTTAGAGAAAATTCGACAAATATCTCTTCCATTTTCTGGATGCGTTGACAAATGGTTACAAAATATTGTATAATGGAAAAAATCATAAAGAAAGTGTTATGGTTTACATTTACCAAAGATGAGGAGCATAAGTCAATGAAGACATCGGGGGAAAAAAAACGAAACCTGAAAGCGTTACTGACGGCGAAAAAAGTGAAGCTGGAGAAAAAGGGAAATAAAAGTGCATTCCTGAAATCACTGAAGATGAAGATGCTGGCATTCATTATCGCAATTATTTTGGGACTGGCTGTAACCAATATGGCAATCAGTATTTCAGTCAGCTACAAAGGAATTACAGATGTTGTGAAAAACGATCTGGAATCAACGGGCAAGCTTGTGAACAGCCTGGTAGTGCAAAATTTGAATCAGATGAAGCTGAGTATTGAGGCCAGCTCCCAGGGTGGAAGCTTAAAATCCATAAATTCCAGGGTCGTATCGGAATACCTTTCCAACCAGTGTAAGCTTTATGGATATAAAGACCTCCAAGTGATCAACAAGGATGGCACCATTACCCGCAGTGCAAGCGGAGAGAATATCGGAGAGAAATACCCGGCCGCAGATTACTTAACAAGAGCCATGAATGGGGAAACCACCATATCCACCACGGAATATGACAGCAATAATGAGCTGGTGATCCGGGTTGCAGCCCCTTATGAATACGGAGTTCTTCTTGGAACTTATGACGGCGCTGTTTTAAGCAGTCTGATCAGTGACTTACGGATCGGAGAGAGCGGCAATGCCTTTATCATTGACAATGCGGGAACCATGATTGCCAGTATAACACCGGAGCTGGTTCATGAACGCCAGAACTTTATTGAGTCTGCAAAGACTGATAAATCCTACGATTCCGCCGGCCGCATGTTTCAGACCATGTTGAAGGGACAATCGGGAATCAGCAGGTATGAATACATGGGATTAGACCGTTTTTGTTATTATAGCCCGGTAACAGGCAGTGACGGCTGGGCTCTGGGAGTGGTAGCGTCAGTGAAGGAAACCACCTCTTCCATCTATTTGGTAGTTTTTGCCATGAGTGCCTTTGCTCTTGTATCAATCGTTCTGGGCAGTATTCTGGCATTTTGGTTTGCAGGATCCATTGCAGGACCTGTATCAGCCATTGCAGCAAGAATGAAGCTCTTTACGGAGGGAGATTTGTCAAGCGAGGTTCCGGTTGTTAAGCGGAGAGATGAGATCGGCCAGCTTGCCGATGAGATCACCAGTTCCGTACATAGCGTGAAATCCTATATCACTGAGATTGCCGCCGTATTAGGAAATATCGCATCAGGGGATTTCAGCCAGTCTGTAGGGATGGAGTTCCAGGGAGATTTTAAGGTGATCCAGGATTCCATTGACAGGACAGAAGATTTGCTTTCAAAGACTATGGAAACCATCAGCATTTCTTCAGATGAAGTGGCAAAGGGAAGCACCCAGGTATCCCAGGGAGCGCAGAACTTAAGCCAGGGCTCTGTAGAACAGGCAGCTTCTGTGGAAGAATTATCTTCTTCAGTAAATGAGATAGCAGGCGGTCTTATAAGCACTGCAAAGGCAGTAGAAGACGTGAATAAGCAGGCAGGACGGGTCGGGCAGGCCATGGAGAGCGGAAATGCCCAAATGCACGAAATGATGCAGTCCATGGATCAGATCAGCAAAAAGTCCAAGGAAATTGAAAAAGTCAATAAGCTTATTGAAGACATTGCGTTCCAGACCAATATTCTTGCATTGAATGCTGCTGTGGAAGCAGCCAGGGCAGGTGAGGCCGGGAAAGGTTTCGCAGTCGTTGCAGATGAGGTCCGCAATCTTGCAGGCAAGAGCGCCAATGCGGCAAAGGATACCTCCAGCCTGGTTGCAGACACCATTACAGCCGTTAATAAGGGAACCGGTATTGCAGCGTCTACAGGGGAGACTTTGAACGGAGTTCTTTCCGAGACCAAGAGCATGGTTTCCGCCATCCGCAGGTCCGCAGAGGAATTGAAGGAGCAAAGCGATAAGGTCACCCAGGTAACCTTTGGAATCGAGCAGATTTCTTCCGTAGTCCAGAACAACTCCGCTACCGCAGAGCAAAGCGCTGCAGCCAGCGAGGAACTTTCCGGACAGGCGGAGAGCTTGCGGGAATTGATGAGTAAATTCCGGCTTCGTTAAGATAAGAATAGAGGATAAGAAGGCCCCCGAAATATTTATGGGCTGTCAAGTAAAATATCTAAGAACAAGGTATCATTCGGCGTGGATGATACCTTGTTTTATTGTAAGGCAGTCTTTTAATAAATCACCTGCTATGCAGGTGTGACCACAGTCGCTTTAGCTTCAAGCAAAAGACCTCCAGTGATTTTAATAAGAAATTTTCTCTAATCCTTTGGATAAGGGGGTTGGGTTTCCGGCTTCAGTTGGAAACTCTTGATTTACCGGTGTTACAAGGCCGGTTCTTAGAACCGGTTGATACAAACTTAATTGTCCTGAATCATGCTTATTTGGACAATGAACCGGATTTTCGCATTGGGGATACGGTCACCATAAAAACGAATGGGAAAAATATAGATTGGGTCATTAAGGGTATTGTAAAGGAAGTGGGCGCAAGTGCGAAAGCCTATGTAAACGCCGGCCTTGATGTAATGATAAGCAGCAGTTTCAGCGACACAAGGGATGTTTTCCTCAATCACCTTGCGCTTATCGCCGGGTTTCTCATTGCTGCGTCCGTTCTGGTTATTATGGTTGGTGTGATGGGGCTGGTATCCACCACGACCATGAATGTGATGGAGCGTATACGGGAAATCGGTATCATGCGTTCCTATGGGGCAGTTTCAAAGGATATTTTACACATTGTCATTTTTGATGGGATTTTTATTGGCGCAATAAGCTGGATAATATCTCTTATCCTCTCTGTTCCGTTAAGCTGCGCGGTGGGTGATCTATTCGGCAGGATTTTCCTGCAAACGCCGCTGGACAACGTACTTAATCTGCCTGGATATGGTCTATGGTTTCTTATTATAGTGGTTACTACCGTATTAGTTGGCTTTGGAGTAACCTTAAAGGTACTGGAAATGCCCGTCAATGAAGTGTTGAGTTATGAATAAACAGGGAGGATAGAAAATGAAAAATAACAAAGACAGTGAGTACAAAAAATTCAAAAAGGTGATGATAGTCATTGGCATTGCCGCCGCACTTGCCGTACTGCATGGAATTATCTTTTGGCTGTTTCCACTCATCAAAGAAATCCACGGATTTTAAGTTAGGAGCGAGAATATGAAAAAGCGGCTGGATTTGTACGGGGGTATTTTGCGCCCTATAAGGTGAACCATAAAATGAAACAGTATTTATCCTATATGGTTTAGAAGTCTTCTCGTAAAGACAATAATCCATATAAAGCATGATAATGCGCAGGGGGTATAAGAAAGTAACTACCGAATACCAAAAGACAAGATGGACGGCCAATAGACGGATATTGTATAATTGGAAAAACTACAAGTTAATACTTGCACCTAAATTGACGGGTATTCACAAATTAAATTTGCTATTATCTTCTTGAAAGGAGGTCATGGAAGTGGATTCATTTGCTCAACTGAACAAGGCTATGCAATATATTGAGGAAAATCTCGTGGGCGAAATTGATGATAAAGAGTTGTCCCGAATTGCTTGTTGCTCCGAGTATCACTTTAGGCGAATGTTCTCTTTTCTCGCGGGAATGCCTTTAAGTGAATATATTCGCCGCAGACGGTTAGCTTTCGCTGTAACAATCTTAAAAAACAGCGGGGAAAAAATTATAGACCTTGCATTGCGGATGGGATATAACTCGCCGGACGCTTTTGCTAAAGCATTTCAAAACATGCATGGCGTATCGCCGTCGCAAGCGCGAAAAAGTAATGTTACCTTGAAAGCATTTCCGCCAATGACCTTTCGCCTGACAATTCAAGGAGGGAACGAAATGAATTATCGAATTGTAGAAAAAGAAGCCTTTTTTATCACAGGGATAAAGAAGCGCATACCCCTGATTTACGAGGGGAAAAACCCGCATATGGATTCCATGTGGGCAAGTTTGACAATGGATGATTTTGCAGAACTCAAGCAACTGTCCAATGTGGAGCCAACAGGGATTCTATGTGTATCGGTGAACTTTGCAAAGGGGCGTTTTTTGGCCGAAGGAGATTATCTCGACCAATATATTGGCGTTGCCACCACAAAGGCTGTGCCGGAGCGATGGGAAACACTATCTGTTGATGCATGTACTTGGGCGGTATTCACAGTAGTAGGGGAATTTCCTAAAACCTTGCAGGATACATGGGCAAGAATTTTTGCTGAATGGTTTCCTACGTCTGGTTATGAGTCAACAGGGGGACCGGAAATACTCTGGAATGAAAGCCCCGACACATCAAAGCCCGATTATAAAAGTGAACTTTGGATTCCAATAATTAAAAGCAAGATACCAAATGGAAGTGATTAGGACAACTCACCATGACTTTATTAAAACTCGGCTGCCGAAGCCATAAAGAAAAAAACACAAACAGGCAGAATGATTTTCTGTGTCTAATTGCAGAACAAATAACCAATGACCGGAGCAAACAGAAATGTTTTGCTCCGGTTTCAGAACTTATTCAATACTATTTCACCAAGAACAGCCTTTGGAATGCCTTCTTATTTTTGGCTTTCCCTTTCTCAGCCCTTATCTGCGTTCTTGCTCTTTGCATGGGGCATAAAGGGATAAAGGTCTTCATATGATTCCAGCTCAGCCTCTGATTGGGGAGCTGAGGGAATAAGCCCTGTACAGTCCGTGGTAGAACAGGCCTGGATGTCAATGTCATAATTATTCTTGGAGGTGGTTGATTCGGCCTTCTTCTTTTTATTTTCTTTATTTTCTGATTTCATTTCATATTCTCCTTCCGGCAGTTTTTTTGGAATCTCTTCTTTATAGTTTGAGGAGAAACAGCGTAATTATTCGCTGCCTGCAGGATCTCTTTTTTTCGCGTTATAAGCGTTATTGGAAATCGTTATACAGAATGGGGATATCATCGTCCATGGGTGAATGAATGGTTACAGGGGAATTGGAAATGAGGGTTGCTTTTTTACAGATGAAAAACAGACGCCAGGATCAGTAACAGGCTGTTCCTGTATCTGGAACAGCCTGTTAAAGATTAAATGTTTTTCCATAAAGGGGGGATATTTTCTGACGCAGAAAAATGCCGAGTATGATATGATTTTGATTTGCCCGACAGAGAACATCAACTTACGCCAAACAAAATATTCTGTATTTTTTAATGGCCAGTCCTGCATCCTGGATATCCGGGATATTCTTTATCTGGAATCCTATTACCGGAAGACCAGCGTGGTGGAAGGCAGCGGCCGGATGCGGATCCGGGCAAGGCTTGATGAAGAGGAAGAAAAGCTGCCGAAAGACCGATTCGTCAGAATCAACCGGCATAACATTATCAATATGCAGTATGTGAGGAGCGTAAAGGGAGAGGCAGTGGAAATGCAAAACGGGGAGATTTTGTATGTAAACGGCGGGAGAAGAAAGAAATTTGAAAAAAGGTACATGGAATTTTTAAAAGAGAATCGTATGTCATTGTAGAAATGTTTCAAAAAACGCAATAATTCGATTAAAACATGCAGACCAGCTTGTTTTGGTCAGGCGCTCATGGTATTGTTATCCCTATCCCAAGAGATAAAATTCTGTTTCAAAGGTCGGCGGGTCACATCTGATCACATTCTTCATATTCTGTAAAATCAGGACAGGCAGCGAAAATTCAGCCGATTTCGCTGCCTGTTTTCTCATTAATTGAGAATCTTTATGGAAAGGCCGTAGGTTTTTGCATTTCCAGGATTTAAGGACTGCACATGGTTCTTATGAATGAATTCGTCATCTTCCGAAGCATAGATCCCGGAACCATTCCAGGGCTCCACACAGACAAAGGGCGCTTCTCCGGGATAAGGCGTCCAGAAGGCCACGGTTTCAAAGCCTGGGAAGGAAACCTCCACGCCCCGGCCGGTATTTCTGTTTACAATAGAAACTGCTCTGGACTGAAGGTCGTCAAAATAGACGGCGTCATCCTTAAATAATTCACGGTTGAGAGGAAGAATGCGGCTTTCTTTCAGCCGGCTGATCCTGTTTTCCGGATTAAATTCCAGACGTTTGCAGTCGTATACCATGCTGGAAGCGGTTTCTTCTTTCTCAAACACCAGATCATAATCCTCAAATACGGCCTGATCTTCCATGGGGCAGTTAAAGCCCGGATGAGCGCCCAGACAGTAGGATATGGTCCGGTCATTAGTATTAGTCACCCGGTATTCCATGAACAGGCTTCCGTCTGTGAGGGTATAGGCAAGGCTTAGGCGGAAGGAGTAGGGATATATCTTCTTTGTTTCAGAATTATCCCGGATTTCAAAGGTCACGGAGGTTTCTGTCTGCTCTGTGACGGCAAAATCCATTTCCCGGCAAAAGCCATGCTTGGGGATTTCCCATACCTGGCCTTCCAGGCGGGTCTGGTTATTCCGGCAGTTTCCTACGATTGGGAAAAGAAGGGGAGAGCATTTGCTCCAATACTCAGGATCTCTCTGCCATATGTATTCTGTGCCGGCAGAATCTTTGAATGATATGAGCTGGGCACCGATGGAATCGATGACAGCCGTTGTTTTGGAATCGTGAAGTGTAACCAGCATTTTCGTTTACCTCGTTTCTTTGTTCGGTTGTTTTTGTTCTTTGAATGGTCCTTCCAGGCAGTTCCTTGAAGTGGTCAGGCTTGCTTTATGGTAAGTATACTAAATAAAAAAGGAAAATTCCATGGGTTTGGTAAAAATTTCAGCAATTCCCGCCTGATGGTGAAATTATTATCAGGACAAAGACAAAGGCTCAAAGAAAAAAGGAGGCTGGCAACTGAAACGTTTAATATTTTCTTCTGTCCTATTGACAATTACATGAAAATCTGAGTTAATTAAAACAAAAGGTTCTGGAGGCAGTCAATGGCAACCATAAAGGAATTGGCAAAATGCTGCGGTGTATCAGTGGCCACAGTATCAAATATATTAAACAACAAACCTGGTGCAAGTGAAAAAACGAGAAAAATGGTTTTAGAAATGGCTGAAAAGCTGGATTATACCCCCAATATAGTTGCAAAGAACTTAAAGCTGCAAAAGACCAGAAGCATTGGGGTCATTGCGGAGGATATGACCATATTCAGCATCCCCGATATTATAGACGGCATTACGGACTATTGCCAGGAGCTGGATTACCAGATACTTTTGACAAATCTAAGGCTGTTTAAAAAATACGATGACGCCTATTATAACCGGGATGATTATTATGGGCTGGTGGGGCTTGAGATAAAAAAGCTGATGGAAAAACAGGTGGAAGGGATCATATATGTGGCTGCCCATGAGCGGGTCATCCGCTGCATTCCCGATACGCTGCCGATACCTGCCGTAATGGCCTACGGATACTCCAAAAGCATGAAGGTACCTTCTGTTGTGGTGGATGATGTCCATGGCGCTGCTGAAATCATGCAGCATTTAATGGAACATGGTCATAAAAGAGTCGGAGTAATAACAGGAAAGCCGGACAGCCTTCATGCACAGGCCAGACTGGTGGGGTATCAGCAGGCCCTTTTTCAAAATATGATATTATACGATCCAAGCCTTGTGATAGAAGGGGACTGGACCAGGGAATCCGGTTACCGGTGTGCCGGCCTGCTCCTGGAAAAGGGAGTGACAGCCATCTTCTGCATGAATGATTTAATGGCAGGAGGAGTGTATGACCGCCTGGAGGAGCTGGGCATGAACGTGGGCGCTGACTTATCGGTGGCAGGATACGATGACCGGGAATTATCAGGGTATTACCGACCCCCTCTTACCACAATAAGACTTCCTCTTCATGATATCGGACACAAAGCCAGTGAGCTGATCATTGGCCTTATAGGCGGGCAGAAGTTGGAGACCGGCTCTGAAAATGTCTGTTCCGTAGGATGCAAGCTGCTGATCCGTAAATCAATAAAGAGCATTGTATAGAAACAGTTCACTGATTTAATTACAAAAAGGAACGTTTTACATGGGATCAACTGTGTAAAATGTTCCTTTTTGATGCAGAGATTGCCTTTGAAGAAAGGATTGGTTCTTGAAAATCCAGAAAGCTTCCTTAAAGCGAAACTCTACGTTACCTTTTTCTCAACATACATAATATTGTCCTCCTTTCCATTTCAACGGCTTATGGTTTAAAGAATAGGCAGGAGAGAATAAGTGGCAATTCATGAGCAGCGAAGAATGATTCGCAATGAATGAGCAGTTGGAACAGGCTGTTTTACAGAAAAGTGTCAGTGAAAACCAGGTTAAATGATGTAGTTCTACATTTTATAACAAAAATTAAGTAAAAGTTACATAGTTAAACGATTTAATAATTATATAAATTGTGCAAAAATACTTTACAGAATAAATCCCATGTGATAGTATGAAAATATAGGAATTAAAGGTGATTATTAACTGGTAAAATCACCTTTAATATTAATTTTTTAATTAAACGTTTAATATAAAGACAAACAAATAAGGTGGCTATGATAAGTATAAAATTGATGATGATTCCGCTGGAAATGGTTTAAATCAATGATAAATCATGGAATGGGTACATAGGGCTTGTGGAAGAAGTGATCATACCTTTTTAATGGAGTATATTAAACGATTTAACCTCATCAAGCAGCGAAGCAGAGGGTCTGACCCTTGGTCATTGCAAATATCCCATTGACCAAATGATGGAGAACCAAGTCACTGTATCCCAAATTTTAAAATCGCTGCCGGAAAGGTGGGATTTTCAGATATGGATGGGAAAGCAGTTCCGTACAGCGGCTGGGGGAGCGGAAAACAGGAAAGATGGGGTATGGATAAAAGAGTTTATCCCGTAGGAGTCATACAGATGGTATCATCTGATTTGATAAAGCAGGAATATAAAAAGGAGGATTTATCATGAAAAAGCGGGTATTAGCAGGGCTGTTGTGTGTGGCAATGGCAGCATCCATGATCACTGGATGCAACAGCGCCAAGGGGAATTCCGGGGAAACTACCAAAGGCGTATCTTCGGCAGGGAAAAACGAGATGGAGGTGGACGGAAGTGATGTGACTACATTGAACGTGTGGACCTTTATCGAGCTGCATCAGAACTTTTATGTGGCAATGGCAGAGAAATGGAATGAGGCCCATCCGGATAAAAAGGTGAAGCTGGTGCTAAGCAATATGCCCTATGATGACATGCACAACAAACTGTCTCTTGCGCTGGAATCAGGGGAAGGGGCACCGGATATTGTAGATATTGAGCTTGGCAAGTTCCCTGCATTTATGACGGGAAAGATCGGTCTCATGGAGCTTAATGATGCAATCGAACCATACAGGAAGAACATTGTAAAGTCCAGGCTGGATATTTACACAAAAGACGGGAAGGAATACGGATTTCCCACCCATGTAGGGACAACGGTGGCATTTTACAATGAAAAGCTGTTAAGTGACGCAGGGATAAACTATGAAGATATTAAGACCTGGGATCAGTTTAAGGAAGCAGGCGTAAAGTACCATGAGGCCACCGGGAAATATTTCGCCTGTGTGGAAACCTCTGCCCAGTGGATGGTCAATTTAATGCTGGCTCAAAAGGGCGGGGACTATGTTAATGAAAACGGGAAACTTAACCTGGCGAGCAATGAAATGGTAGAAGTGCTGGAATACATAAAGGGAATGCAGGAAACCGACGCATTTGCAACGGTTCCAGGCGGTCAGCCGGATAATGAGGAAGCGTATCCGTTTTACAACTCAGGAGATTATGCCGTGCAGATCATGCCATTCTGGCAGACCTCCAGATATGTGAATTATATGAAGGATTTAAAGAAGCAGGTGGCCATTGCTCCGGTGCCGGTATGGAATGAAAACGGCAAGGAGGCAGCCACCATCGGCGGAGGCGGTACTGGTACTGCCATCGTGAAATCCGGCGAACACGCACAACTGGCGGCGGAAGTAATGGCTTATATAAAGCTTTCCGAGGAGGCCAACAAGGAAGTATGGAATGTATTGGGCTTTGATCCGGTCAATACTGCGGTATGGGCCGATACCTCCCTGACCCAGAACCCGGATAACCAGTTTGTCCAGTATTTTACCAATTACCCCTTTGATACCCTGCTTAAAACAAAGGACAGCATTGGATCCTTACGGGCTTATACGGATGAAAAATATCCCTCCATCAACAATGAATTCTGCAATGTGACTTTAAACAACATTTTTGAAGACGGGGTGGATGTGAAAGAGGCCCTTCAATCCTCCCAGGAAACCCTGAATAACGAATTTAAAGAATAGGAAAAGCTGCAGGCTGCAGGAGGATGACATGTCTCCTGCAGCCGGTGAATGAGTTCCTATGAGAAAAGGGGTATGCGAAATGAAGAAATTCTTTTACTCGAAAAAGATAGCTCCTTATGTGTTTATCTGCCCGTTTGTGATCACGGTATTGTTGTTCTGGCTTGTGCCCATCTGCAATGGGGTCCTTTTAAGCTTTCAGGATGTATTAAAAGAGCAATGGGTGGGATTTGACAATTATGCGCGGCTGCTGTCTGATAAAATATTTATGAAAGCATTGTGCAACAGCTTTAAATATATGGCAGGAACGCTGATTTTTCTGATTCCTTTTCCAATGCTGTTTGCGACCCTGTTAAACAGCAAATTAATGAAAAAGGCAGACTTTTTTAAATCGGTCTATTTTATACCGGCGCTGACTTCTGTTGTGGTGGCAGGTACCATTTTCCGCCTTATGTTCGGGGAATCCTCCACCTCTCTTTTTAATCAGGTGCTGGTTTTTTTCGGAGCCTCCCCAATAAAATGGCTGAAGGGGGCATGGACCAGTTATTTTGCTCTTTTGCTTTTGTCCTGCTGGAGATGGACCGGAGTGAATATCCTGTACTTCCTTTCAGGCCTTCAGAGCATTCCCTCTGATCTTTATGAGGCGGCTGCCATTGACGGAGCCTCCAAATGGCAGCAGCTTTCTAAAATATCCGTGCCCCTGGTTAAGCCTACGACGGTTTATGTCCTGACCATCAGCATTTATGCGGGTCTGTCCATGTTTCTTGAAAGCAATATGCTGTTTAAAGGGAATAACTCCCCCAATAACATCGGCCTTACCATTGTCGGGTACCTTTACCGGCAGGGAGTTGAAAAAAGGGCACTGGGCTATGCATGTGCGGTAGGCCTGATCCTTCTGTTGGTGGTTATGCTGGTAAACATCATTCAGCTAAAGCTCACAGGTACTTTTGAAGAAGGGAGGGACTGATATGAATAAAAGAAACACAGCAAGCCTGCAGGGGAGAAAAAAGGCGGCTTCAGCCGTACTGGTCCTTATGTTTTCTATCCTTGCCGTATTGATTATCCTTCCCATCTGGGTGCTGTTTGTAGCCAGCTTTAAACCGGGCAGTGATCTGCTGCAATACGGCCTTAACCTGGATATTCGCGTTTCAAGAATGAATCTGGATAATTATATTCTTCTGTTTGCAGGGCAGCATGAATACTGGAAATGGTTCTTTAACAGCATTTGCCTTACCGTTGTCACGGTGGTGAGCACCCTGCTTGTAAGCTCCTTTGTGGGATATGGATTTGCGGCCTATGAATTCAAGGGAAAAAAGATCCTGTTTGTCATTGTTCTTCTGATCCTCTCCATTCCTTTAGAAGTAGTCATGCTTCCCCTGTATAAGCAAATGTCCGGCTGGAAGATGATGGACAGCTATGCCGCCGTCATTCTCCCCTTTGTTGCCCATGCTTCCACCATATTTTTCTTCCGGCAGTATCTGGTAAGCATTCCAGGGTCCCTGTTGGAGGCTGGGAGGATTGACGGTGCCACTGAGTACGGGATCTTTTACAGGCTGATCGTTCCTTTGATGAAGCCTGCATTTTCCGCTATGGCCATTCTCAATGGAATGAATGCATGGAACAATTATTTGTGGCCCCTTCTGGTGATCAGGTCCTCTGGAAAATATCCTCTGACCCTGGGCTTAAATACGCTTATCAATCCTTATGGTGATAATTACAGCCTTTTGATCGTGGGTTCTGTTTTCTCAGTGATCCCCATATTCCTCCTGTTTGTGGCATTCCAGAAATACTTTATTGAAGGAATGATGGCAGGGGCTGTGAAAGGGTAGAGGTGGCAGAGGATGAATGGCCGCGATTTTAAGAAAACCTCTTATAATGAACCTTTCATTGCTCAGAGGGCGGACCCGCATGTATACCGGCATGAAGATGGAAGCTATTATTTTACCGCATCGGTGCCGGAGTATGACCGGATCATCCTTCGCCGTTCTCATACGATCCTGGGATTAAAGGATGAAAAGGAAGTGACCATTTGGGAAAGGCACCGGAAAGGGATTATGAGCGTCCATATATGGGCTCCGGAGCTTCATTATATGGATGGAAGGTGGTACGTTTATTTTGCAGCAGGGGATTCGGATGACATTTGGGCGATCCGCCCTTATGTGCTGGAATGCAGAGAACAAGACCCAATGACAGGGGTATGGACAGAGCTGGGCATGATTCAGCCCTTTGATGATTATTCATTTCAGGATTTTTCCCTGGATATGACGGTTTTTGACCATAGAGGGAACAGGTACTGCATCTGGGCGGAAAAGGTCAGCGTAGGAAAGAAGATTTCAAACCTGTACATAGCCAGAATGGAGACGCCATGGAAGCTTTCATCGGAACAGGTGACTCTTTCTGCTCCTGACTATGATTGGGAACGGATCGGGTTCTGGGTCAATGAAGGTCCGGCGGTTTTAAAGCATGGAAACAGGATCTATGTCACTTATTCTGCCAGCGCTACAGGGGCATGCTACTGCATGGGGCTTTTAAGCGTTGATGCAGGTGCAGATTTGCTGGATCGGAATGCATGGGAAAAGGAAAGGGAGCCTGTATTTAAGACAGTGCCGGAAGCGGGAATTTTTGGTCCGGGGCATAATTGTTTTGTGAAAGGAGAAGACGGGATTCAGGATATTATGGTATATCATGCAAGGCAATACGATGAGATCACCGGGGATCCGCTCTATGATCCCAACCGGCATACGTATATGATGAAGGTCGGCTGGGGAGATCACGGTCCTGTGTTTAACTGGAAGAACCATATGAGATGATAAAAAGGAAAAATCAGCATTTAACAGGTGTTTTGCAGCCTGGGGAATGCTGATTTTTTCCATCCTTTCATTAATTTGTAAGAACTGGTAAGAGATTTGTCAGAAAATGTCCGAAACCTTTAGGGAAATATAAGGAATTATTCCTGTTTTTAAAGGGACTCTATGATACAATTTAAGCAGAACCATAACATATTATATAACGATAAGGAGGCAGTGAATCTATGAAAATTGGAACATTTATAAGGAGAATCGTGTTTTTACTGATGACAGTGTGTCTTTTGGCCGGATTCACTGTGGCATATAAGGGGTATGAGATGTACCGGGAGGCCCTTAATAAAACCGGACTCCAGGAACGTGTGGAAGCCGTTCAGGATAAGGAAGGCTATACGGAATATGAAAACCTGCCCCAGATTTATGTGAACGCAGTCATATCGGTGGAAGATCACCGTTTTTACCACCATAATGGGATCGACCTGGTCGCTATTGCCAGGGCCGTGACAAACGATATCAGAGCCGGGAAACTTGTGGAGGGCGGCAGCACCATAACCCAGCAGCTTGCCAAGAACTTGTATTTTGACCAGGATAAGGACATCGCCAGAAAGGCGGCTGAGGTGTTCATGGCCTTTGATATAGAGAAGAATTATACCAAGGAGGAAATTTTTGAGCTGTATGTAAACTGCATCTATTTTGGGGATGGATATTACAGCGTTGGGGATGCCAGTGCAGGGTACTTTAAAAAAATGCCGGAGGAGATGACAGAATATGAAAGCACTCTTTTGGCCGGTGTTCCTAATGCTCCGTCCAAATATGCTCCGTCCAAAAATCATGCTCTGGCGGAGAAAAGGCAGATGAAGGTCCTTCGGAGAATGGAGGAATGCGGATATTTTTCGGCAGAAGAAGCGGAGACCGTGGCGGAACAGATGGTGGCCCTTCAGTGATTTTTACTTGATGAATGGAAGTATAGAGGGTATAATGGAGTTGTTACATATATCCTGTTTTTATACAAAAGAATGGAGGAACCTATGGCTGTCAGACCGATTACAGGCAGACGTTTGAACCAATATGCAGAGAATTACGTGGTATTTGATCTTGAGACAACAGGCATCAGCGCTGAAGAAGATTTCATCATTGAGATTTCCGCGATCAAGGTGAAGGGACATGAACCAGTGGCTGAGTTTAGTGCCCTGGTTAATCCGGGCACTCATATTCCGGCCGGGGCTACCAGGGTAAATGGGATCACAGATGATATGGTAAGAGAGGCGCCTGGATTAAGGGAGGTTTTACCGGATTTTCTTTCCTTTATTGAAGGGGAAATTCTGGTGGGCCATAATATCCAGTCCTTTGACTTACGTTTCCTTTACCGGGCAGCAGAAGAACTTCTTGAGAGAGAGGTGCCCAATGATTACGTGGATACTCTTTTCATGGCAAAGTCCAGCCTGCCCCAGCTTGGCCGTTACCGCCTGACGGATATTTCGGCGTATTTTCATATTGATACGGAGGGGGCTCACCGGGCGCTTTCTGATTGCATCATGAACCAGAAATGCTATGAGCAAATGGGAAAGCTGGTTCATAAGGAGGAAGCGGAGATCTGCCCTCAATGTGGTGGAGTGCTTAGGCGGCGCAGCGGAAAGTTCGGGGAATTTTATGGCTGCACCAATTTTCCCCAGTGCCGTTTTACGAGGAATGTTTAAGAGAAAGGCTGCGGTGTATTTGACTTTACCCGACAGCCAAAGCATAGACTGGTTACATAATGAAAGAAAGGGGAAACGGTGTGGAGGATAAAAAATTATATAATAAGGTCATGTTGATCGCGTTCTGTCTGATCATGATTTTGCTTTGCGCCGGTGCGTATAGCTGGTTCCATGGCAAGGATGCCGTGCCGGATATGGAAGTGCCCCGGGAAAAGGTACAGGTTCTTCAATGGGAGCTTTGGGAGCTGGTCGGGCTTTCAGAGGCAGTCATTTAGGAGGAAGGACCGGAATGGAATTTTTAATTGAAAGGGCAGTCCATGAGGATTATCAGATCATGACTGACGTGATCCAATCCGTGTGGCAGCAGATTGAAAGGAAGGACTGGTTTGTTGCCGATGATTCGGAATACACCTGCCGAATCCTTAAGGAGGGAAATGGAATCGGTTATAAGGCCTTTGAAAAGGATTCAGGAGCCCTGGCAGGCGTTTTTATTGCGGCGCTGCCGGGTAAAAGGGAAGAAAACCTTGGCAGGGACATGGGGCTTTCCGAAGAAGAACTGGGAAAGGTGGCCCATATGGAGTCAGTGGCCATTTTTCCGGAATACCGGGGAAACGGCCTTCAGTATAGGCTTATGAAGACCGCGGAAGAAGAGCTGAGGAGGCTGGGCTGCCGGTATCTGATGTGTACGGTTCATCCGGAAAACAGATTCAGCAGGGACAACATGATAAGGCAGGGGTACCAGGTTGTCCTGACCAAGGAAAAATACGGTGGATATTTAAGGGATATATTATTGAAGGAACTTACATAAGACGCCGGGGTTTGCAAACGTTTGTTTAAAAAGCCGTTGACGTAGGGTTGATTATTCCGTATACTTTTTTTAACGGCTGACAGAAGTCACCACTGACAGGAAGCATAAGGTTGAAAGAAAAAGTAACTTTTAACCTTGGGTTTGTAAACAACGTGCCCCGCTTCATGGGGCGTCAAATGGATATGCAAGCATATCCGCTGGATTTATTGGTATTTAAAAATAAGAATAAATGAAAACAGATACCAGGAAGGTATGGGTATTCCCAAGGAATACGTATGACTGATTATGGTATCTGTTTTTATTTATGCAAGTAATGAGCCAAGGGCAGGAATGTTTTCATTTCTGCATTTGGTGAATGCTGCAGGAGTTAAATTCCCCGCAGTTTGCTGTGGGGGATTTGGCCGTAGAAAATACCGGATTTAATATGGATGTTTATGGAGGAGGAAATAGGATGATGAAGCGCAGATGGGGGATTGCAGCGGCTCTTGTGATGACTGCAGTGGTTATAAGCGGGTGTGGAAAAGCGGGCGGTACCCAGGCTCCGGGACAGACCCAGGTGGTTACAGAAGGGGCAGGAACAGACGACGCCGTAGAAAATGACAGGGTTGTGGTGGTAATGGGAGTCAGCTCAGAGCCTGAAGCAGGATTTGATCCGGCATATGGCTGGGGTGCAGGGGAACATGTCCATGAACCTTTGATACAGAGCACCCTTACGGTTACGGATAAGGATTTAAACATTGGCTATGATCTGGCAACGGATATGCAGGTCAGCAGCGATGGCCTGACCTGGACCGTAAAGATCCGGGATGACGTTTCTTTTACAGATGGGGAGAAGCTGACCGGACAGGATGTGGCCTTCACCTACAATACCTTGAGAGATACCAGTTCGGTGAATGATTTCACCATGCTGGACCGGGCAGAAGCACAGGATGATACGACGGTGGTATTTCATATGAAGCATCCATATTCCATCTGGCCCTACACCATGGCCATTGTGGGGATCGTACCGGAACATGCCTATGGACCGGATTACGGAGAACATCCCATCGGTTCCGGCAGGTACATATTAAAGCAGTGGGACAGGGGGCAGCAGGTGATCCTGGAAGCCAATCCGGATTATTATGGGGAAGCGCCCAAGATGAAACGGGTTACGGTCCTTTTCATGGAAGAAGATGGGGCTTTGGCTGCAGTTCAGTCCGGGCAGGCGGATGTTGCGTATACGGCCGCATCCTATTCGGATCTGACAATACCCGGCTATGGGCTTTTGGACTGCAAGACCGTGGATAACCGGGGCTTTAACCTTCCGGCCATTCCTTCCGGAAGCGTATCAGAAGCAGGGATTCCCATGGGAAATGATTTTACCAGCGATGTAAAGGTCAGAAGAGCCATTAATATGGGAATTGACCGGGAAGAAATGATCAATCACGTTCTGAACGGATACGGAAGCCCTGCTTACAGCGTCTGTGACAAAATGCCGTGGTATGAGCCTTCTGCAAAGACAGAGTATGACTTAGAAGGTGCAGAGGCCCTCCTTGAGGAGGCTGGCTGGAAAAAAGGCGGCGATGGAATCAGAGAAAAGGATGGAAAACGGGCGGAGCTCCATTTCCTCTATCCGGCAGGGGATTCCGTAAGGCAGGCTCTTGCAGCGGATACCATCAACCAGCTTAAAAAAGTCGGAATTGACGGTCAGATGGAGGGAGTCGGCTGGGATACGGCATATGACAGAGCCCAGACACAGCCTTTGATCTGGGGCTGGGGAGCCCATACTCCCATGGAGCTTTATAATATTTACCATACCGTGAAGGAAACCGGGCTTGCGGCTTATTCTCCTTATGCCAATGAAAAGGTGGATCAGTACATGGATGAGGCCCTGGCGCAAAGCGATCTGGAAAAATCCTATGAGCTTTGGAAAAAGGCTCAGTGGGATGGAGAAACAGGAATTACCCAGAACGGGGATATTCCCTGGATCTGGCTTGTGAACATTGACCATTTATACTGGGTAAGGGATGGATTAAAGGTTGCGGACCAGAAGCTTCATCCTCACGGACATGGCTGGTCCATCGTAAATAATGTGGATCAGTGGAGATGGGGATCATGAAAGACGGCCGGTTAGGAAGGAAGATCATTTGGTTTTTGCTTAAACAGTTTACACGGATGGCAGTCCTTCTTTTTCTGGTAAGTGCAGCAGCTTTTTTTCTTGTATCGGTTTCTCCCATTGATCCTTTAAAGGTCAATGTAGGCCAGGCGGCCCTTGGCTCCATGAGCCAGGAGCAGATCCATAAGCTTTCCCAGTACTGGGGCACTGGCCTGCCTCCTGCAGAACGGTTTTTTTCCTGGGCCGGTGATTTTATCCGGGGAGATATGGGAACCTCTCTTTTATACCGCCGGCCGGTTTCCCATGTAATCGGTGTGAAGCTGGCAAACTCCCTGTGGCTCATGGCAGTTTCCTGGTTGATTTCCGGGGCAGCCGGTTTTGCCCTTGGAACCCTGGCCGGAGCAAACAGGGGAAAGGCGGTGGATAAGGTGATTTCTGCTTATGCCCTCATTACTGCAAGCACTCCGGCGTTTTGGCTGGCCCTGGTGTTTCTGATGGTGTTTGCCGTCCGGCTCCAGGTGCTCCCTATTGGGTTAAGCGTTCCCATAGGCATGGAAGCGGCGGAAGTCACCTTAAAGGACCGGGTGGTCCATGGGATTTTGCCATGTCTGACCCTTTCCATCACCGGAATGTCCGGCATCCTTCTCCATACAAGGGAGAAAATGCTTCAGGTCATGGAAAGCGATTACGTTCTTTTTGCCAGGGCAAGAGGAGAATCCAAAAGCCGGATCGTCTTTGGCCACGGGATCAGAAACATTCTTTTGCCCGCCCTGACCCTTCAGTTTGCTTCGGTCAGTGAAATCTTCGGAGGTTCGGTTCTGGTGGAGCAGGTATTTTCTTATCCAGGACTTGGCCAGGCGGCTGTGACAGCCGGACTTGGCGGTGATGTGCCTTTGCTTCTGGGGATCACGGTTATCAGTGCTGCCATTGTATTTTCAGGGAATTTTACGGCGAACCTGCTCTACGGTATAGTAGATCCAAGAATGAGGAGAGGGAGGAAAGGCGCATGAAGCAATGGAACGGACGAAAGACCATGGTCTGCCTCCTGGTGGTTTTTATTTGCCTTTTAACGGCGGTGACCGTTGCCGGTCAGTTTTACAGAACAGAGGCCTTGGTCACTGATTTTTCCAGGAAAAATATTCCTCCCTGTCTTTCCCACCCCTTTGGAACGGACTGGATGGGCCGGGATATGTTTGCCCGGACCATGACGGGCCTTTCCATGAGCATCCGGATCGGCCTTCTCACTGCAGCGGTCAGTACGGTGACTGCCTTTTTTCTGGGACTTCTTGCAGCCTCCATGGGAAAGGCGGTGGACGGGCTTGTGGTCGGACTCATCGACCTTGTCATGGGGATCCCTCACATTCTCTTGCTGGTTTTGATCTCCTTTGCCTTGGGAAAAGGCTTTAAGGGCGTTGTGGTGGGAATCTCCTTAACTCACTGGACTTCCCTTGCAAGGCTGATCCGGGGAGAGGTTCTCCAGCTTAAGGAGAGCCAGTATATAAAAATCTCACGTAAGCTTGGTCATGGCGGATTTGAAACAGCCCTTAAGCATATGACCCCTCATTTGCTTCCCCAGCTTTTTGTGGGGCTTGTGCTGTTATTTCCCCATGCAATCCTTCATGAGGCCAGCATCACGTTTCTGGGCTTCGGGCTTTCCCCGGAGCAGCCTGCCATCGGCGTGATCCTGTCGGAGAGCATGAAGTATCTGGCAATGGGAAAATGGTGGCTGGCCCTGTTTCCGGGGATGTTTCTGGTTGCTGTTGTACTGCTGTTTCATTTAACAGGAGAAATGGTCAGCAGGCTCATGGACCCCGGATTCGTGCATCAGTAGGAGGAAATGGATTGGAAGAGAAGAAAACAGTTTTGTCGGTTAATCACTTGTCGGTATCATTTACCCAATATGAGCGGCGGATCCAAAGGACCACCCTTTTAGCCGTCAAGGATGTGAGCCTGACGGTGAAAGAAGGAGAGCTGGTGGCTGTGGTGGGCTCCAGCGGCTCAGGAAAAAGCCTGCTGGCCCATGGAGTGCTGGGGATCCTTCCCTATAATGCGTCCTGGACCGGGGAAATATCCTATTATGGGGAGAAGCTGACGGAAAAGCGGATGAAGGAGCTGAGGGGCAGGGAAATCGTTCTGGTACCCCAAAGCGTTTCCTATCTGGACCCCTTAATGAAGGCCGGACCTCAGATCAGGAAAGGCAAGCAGGATCCGGAAAGCCGAGGCAAAAGCCTTAAAACCCTGAAACGCTACGGGCTTGATGAGAGCGTGGAAAGGCTGTATCCCTTTGAACTGTCAGGAGGGATGACCAGGAGAATCCTGATCTCCACGGCGGTGGTGGAAAGACCTAAGCTGGTCATTGCGGATGAGCCAACACCGGGCCTGCACCTGGAGGCTGCAAAGCGGGTCCTGTCCCATTTCCGGGAAATGGCTGATGAAGGGGCAGGGGTGCTTCTCATCACCCATGATCTGGAACTGGCACTTGAAATTGCGGACCGGATTGTGGTATTCTATGCCGGTACCAGCGTGGAGGAAGCTTCTGCCTCTGATTTTAAAGAGGAAACATGCCTTCGCCATCCATATTCTAAAGCCCTTTACAGGGCCATGCCTGACCATGGATTTAGGGCGGCGCCGGGAACCCAGCCTTATTTAAAGGACCGTCCATCAGGATGCCCCTATGCTCCCAGATGTGAGTTTCGGGAAGCAAGTTGTTTAAGGGAAGTGGAATACGTTGGCCTGCGTGGAGGATTGGTCCGGTGCGTAAAGGCGGAGGAGGGATAAGGTGAGACTGGAAGCGGAAAACATATCATTCCGGTATGATAATGGGAATAGGCAGATATTAAATGATTTTACCATGCACATGGACAGCAAAGACCGTTTGGGGCTGATTGCTCCCAGCGGTTTTGGCAAGACCACCTGCTGCAAGATCCTTGGGGGATATGAAAGGCCGGATAAGGGGGAGGTGCTTTTGGATGGAAAGCCCCTTTCTTCCTATAAGGGTTATTGTCCTGTCCAGATGATCTGGCAGCATCCGGAAAGCTCTGTAAACCCAAGGCTTAAGCTTAAGGAGGTTTTAACGGAGGGGGACGGGGTGGAAAAACGGGTCATAGAAGGGCTGGGCATTGAACCGGAATGGTTAAACCGGTACCCATCGGAGGTTTCGGGAGGTGAGCTCCAGCGCTTCTGCATTGCCAGGGCATTGGGCGGGGGAACTAAGTTTCTCCTTGCAGATGAGATCAGCACCATGCTGGATTTGATCACTCAAAGTCAGATCTGGAATTTTCTTATATCAGAAGTGGAGAGACGCAAAATCGGCCTTTTGGTAGTCAGTCATTCCCAGGGCCTTTTAGAACGCGTATGTACAAGAAGACTTGATTTGGGCGAGGAACACCGTAAGAGGAAGGATTGGGAATAATGGATATTAGAGATATGCTTAACCTGGTAAAATCAGGTGAAATGGAGATCCTGGAAGCAGAACAGATGTTAAAGGATCTTCCCTATGAGGACCTGGGCTATGCAAAGCTGGATCACCACAGGGCGCTTCGTTCCGGCTTTGGGGAGACGGTTTTTTGTCAGGGAAAGCCGGACCCATACCTGGTGGAAATTTACAGGAAGTTCTATGAAAGAGACGGAGAGGTGCTGGGAACCAGGGCATCAAAAGAGCAGTTTGAACTGGTGAAATCCGTTGTGCCGGAGGTTGTATATGATCCCATATCCAGGATCTTAAAGGTGGAACGGCCGGGGAAAGAGAGAAAGGGATGCGTGGCGGTCTGTACAGGGGGGACGGCGGACATCCCGGTAGCAGAGGAAGCGGCACAGACAGCGGAATATTTCGGCTGTCATGTGGACCGGATATTTGATGTGGGGGTAGCCGGAATCCACCGCCTTCTGTCCCAGAGGGACAGGATCAGGAATGCCAACTGTATTATTGCGGCGGCAGGAATGGAAGGAGCCCTGGGTACTGTCATCGCCGGGCTGGCGGACTGTCCGGTCATTGCGGTTCCCACCTCAGTAGGCTATGGAGCCAGCTTCCATGGATTGTCCGCTCTTCTTACAATGCTGAATTCCTGTGCAAATGGAATTTCCGTTGTAAATATTGATAATGGTTACGGGGCCGGGTATATTGCAACACAAATCAATCGACTGGCGGTGAGATAAAATGGGAAAAATACTGTATTTGGAATGTAACTCAGGAATCAGCGGCGATATGACGGTAGGCGCTCTTTTAGACCTGGGAGCGGATAGGGAAGTTTTTACAAAGGCCCTGCAAAGCCTGGGGGTGGACGGCTATCATCTTCACTTTGGCAGAACAAGGAAATGCGGCCTGGATGCCTATGATTTTGACGTTTTTCTGGAAAACGAAGGGCATGACCATAAGGGGGATCATGGGAATGGCTGCGAAGATGACCATGATCATGAACATGACCTTGGTCATAGCCACGAGCATGGTCACGAAAACGAATACGGCCATAGCCATGAACATGATAACCACAATGACCATGACCATTGTCACGACCATGATTGTGGTCATAGCCATGAGCATGACCACGACCATGATTGTAGTCATAACCATGAGCATAATCACGACCATGATTGTAGTCATAGCCATGAGCATGATCACGACCATGATTGTAGTTATAGCCATGAGCATGATCACGGCCATGACCACGGCCATAGTCATGGACATGATCACCTAAAAGTCCACCGGAATCTTCAGGATATATATGCTATCATCGACAGGCTGGATTCCAGCAGCAGGGTAAAGGCAATGGCAAAGCAAATGTTTGATATTGTAGCGGATGCGGAGTCAAAAGCTCATGGAATTCCAGTGGAAGAGGTTCATTTTCATGAGGTGGGAGCCATTGATTCCATTGTGGACATCATCGGCGTGGCAGTCTGTGTGGACAGCCTGGGAGTGGATGAGATCGTGGTATCTCCTCTGGCGGAAGGATATGGCAGTGTCCGGTGCCAGCATGGCGTTATTCCGGTTCCGGTTCCCGCAACGGCCAACATTGTGTCAGCCCATGGTTTGAAGCTTCGTTTTACGGACAATGAAGGGGAGATGGTGACTCCCACCGGAGCAGCCATAGCGGCAGCCCTTGGGACAAGAAAAAATCTTCCTTCCTCTTTCCAGATTTTAAAGACAGGGATTGGTGCAGGGAAAAAGGACTTTAAACAGGCTAATGTCCTGCGGGCCATGCTTCTTCTGGAGGAGGAAGAAGGGGCAGGAGAAAATATGTGGGTTTTGGAAGCCAATATTGACGACTGCAGCGGGGAAGCCTTTGGCTTTGCCATGGAATGTTTATTGGAAGCCGGAGCGGCTGATGTCTGGTATACCCCTGTTTTTATGAAAAAGAACCGGCCTGCTTATATGCTCAGCCTGATCTGCCGGGAAGAAGAGATAAGCAGAATGGAAGATATCCTGTTCATTCAGACCACCACCATCGGAGTCAGAAGATACCCGGTATCCAGAACCATTCTTAACCGGAAGAAAAGGAAGGTTATGACGGAATTTGGGGAGGCGGAGGTAAAAATCTGCACCTACAAGGACAGGACGTTCTGTTACCCGGAATTTGAAAGTGTAAAAAGTATTTGCAGACAAAATGGGCTGGATTACCAGACCGTATACAGTATTATACGCAGGGAGGCGGAGAAATAATGGAACAAAACATGCTGGAAATAAAAATGAGGCTGGAACAGATGATGGCGGATTACGCCAAAGAGGATATTTGCCTGGCTTTTTCCGGGGGAGTGGATTCCAGTTTATTGCTTAAGGTGGCGGCAGAGGCAGCAGGAAAGACGGGAAAAACCGTTTGTGCGGTAACCTTTGACAGCCGTCTCCATCCCTCCTGCGATCTGGAGATCGCCGCCAGAGTAGCAAAGGAGCTGGGGGGAGTTCATAAGGTAGTTTCCGTCAATGAGCTGGAACAGGAGGAGATACGTTTTAATCCTGTAAACAGGTGCTATCTGTGCAAAAAGAAGCTGTTCCAGTCTTTGAGGGATTTTGCGGGGGAAAAGAACATCCCTTATATCATGGATGGGACCAATGAAGACGACCTGCATGTTTACCGTCCGGGAATCAAGGCTTTAAGGGAGCTGGGGATCATCAGCCCCCTGGCAGAACTTCACATTACCAAGGCCCAGGTGAAAGAACTGGCCTCATGGTACGGAATCTCCGTGGCGTCCAGGCCGTCCGCTCCATGTATGGCCACCCGTCTTCCATATAATACAGAAATTGATTATGATATCTTAAACCGTATTGGAAAAGGAGAGGAATTTGTAAGCTCTCTTGTAAAAGGAAATGTGCGGCTGAGGCTTCATAAAGACATTGTCCGCATTGAGGTGGACCGGAGAGGGATGGGAGACTTGATGGAGAAGAGCAGGGAGATCATCTCTTATTTAAAAGAATTGGGATTTACATATATCACCATGGATTTGGAAGGGTTCCGGTCCGGAAGCATGGATGTGGGGATAGAACCCATTGCGCAGAACTGATTGTTCTTCTTGTGCAGTTACAGATATTGCTGTGTTGGTTTTTCATTTCATGCTGATACGAAAAGAGTGGGTTTCCATGTCAAGGAAACCCATTCTTTTCGCATATTTCCTATTTGATTATCCGACGATATAAAGAATTATAATGAATCGAAGGTTCTTTAGAAGCTTATTAAAGCTTCTGCTTGCCATAAAGCAGATAATTTTTCACAATATGGATGCCTTGTCTGATGTGCCAAAACGTTTTGCCGGGTTTAAACACCGTCAAATGCTTCAATAAAGTTATTAATTTCCACCTGTCCATAACTCCATATGCTATTTGGATAAGTATTGCCATTGCCGTGAATTGCTTTTCAAATCAACTGCCGGTTAATAAGATTGCCGGTCATCCGGATTCATTTCCGGCTGAGTCTGTAATCTTAATTCCGGGAAGCTGTGCCATTGACGTTAAGATTTATGATAGAAACGGAAGCTGCTGTATGAGGGCTTCAGGCAATGAGGGCCTGCGTGAAGCCTCAGGCTGCTTTCTGCCTGTTTATAAAATAGCCGGAAGAGGCTGGAGGAGGTTTTACTAATTATAATATAAAATTGTGTACATTATTCATTGTGAATTTTCAATCAATACCGTCTTATATTAAGGGATATATGAATCATCGGCAGAAGTGGAAGTCGTGCAGAATGCATATTTATTAATTATTACCTAAATATAGAGTTTTTTAATAGAACATAATGGTGTTTTTGAACACTTATAGAGAAAGTGTTGAAAAGTTTTGAGTGAAAATGCACAAATATATCTATTGTATTTTGGCCTTATTTGTGTTAATATGTTATTGGGTTTTTTGCCCATAAACCTGTTTTTTAAACACATGGAGGGCTAATTTTTAGTAAAGGAGAAAATATATAGTGGGTAACAAAGCATTGGTAAACATGGAACCGGTTAAAGTGTTTCAGTATTTTGAGGAAATTAGCAGTATTCCAAGAGGTTCAGGAAACGAAAGAAGAATCAGTGATTACTTAGTCTCTTTTGCTAAGGAACACAAGCTGGAGGTTATACAGGATAAAGCATTGAATGTAATCATCAAGAAGCCGGGTACCAGGGGCTATGAAGACAGCCCCGGCGTTGTGATTCAGGGGCATATGGATATGGTCTGTGAAAAGAGACCTGATGTAATCCATGATTTCATGACAGATCCCATTCAATTAAAAATAGTCGGCGATATGCTTTATGCAGACGGAACAACTCTCGGAGGAGACGACGGTATTGCCGTTGCCATGGGGCTGGCGGTTCTGGCATCGGATACACTGGAACACCCGCCAATGGAATTGGTAGTTACCACTTCTGAAGAGACGGGAATGGATGGCGCCCATGTGCTGGATCCCAAAAATGTATCGGGTAAAACCCTTATTAATATTGACTCAGAGGAAGAGGGAATCTTAACAGTAAGCTGTGCAGGCGGCTGTACCTCCAAAATCAATATTCCAATCATATGGGAAAGTCCAGATCCCAGCCGGGCAGCTTATACAATTGATATTTCGGGCCTGCAGGGCGGTCACTCCGGAGTGGAAATACATAAGGGCAGAGCAAATGCCAATAAATTAATGGCCCGTCTGCTAAAAAACGTAAGCTCGGAGATGGATTTACACTTATGCTCTGTCAACGGAGGTTCAAAGCATAACGCCATTGCCCGTGATGCACAGGCTGTGGTGTGTGTAAATATAGACAATGTCTCAGAACTGAAAGAGCAGGTTTCCGGTTTGGAAGAAATATTTATGGATGAATTCAAAACAGCAGATCCGGATATAAAAGTTGAGCTAAAGCCTGCTGAATATATGCCGGAACGAATCATGTCAAAAGATACAAAGGAAAACATCATTAATTTTATGTATCTGATTCCAAACGGAATACAAAGCGTAAGCATGGATATTGAGGGGTTGGTAGAGAGCTCATTGAATCTGGGGGTAGTTCAGACAAAGGAGGAGAGTGTTGAAGTCATCAGTTCTATAAGAAGCTCTGTTGGAACCATAAAAGATAATATTTACAATACAGTAGCCGCCATCGCCAGCCTTACAAACGGAAAGGTGACTGCTGAATCGGATTACCCGGAATGGAAATACAATCCCGATTCAAAAGTAAGACAGCTTTTTATCGATTTATACGAGAAGTTATTTGGTGAAAAACCTCTTATAAGTGCAATTCATGCCGGACTTGAATGTGCGATTTTTGATAAAAAGTTTGATGGAAACCTGGATATGATATCCATTGGGCCTACAATGTTTGGAGTACATACTGCGGAGGAGCATTTAAGCATTCCGTCTACCCAGAGGACATGGAAGTATTTAACAGAAGCGCTGAAAATTCTCAAATAGCAGCACAGGGGTGTAACTATTCATTAAGATTTCAATTTATGGCAATAGTTGAATCAAGCAATGACTATATAATATAAGGGAGTACTGTGTATGAATCAAAAATTATCTAAAGGAGCATATGGCGGTGTAACTGGAAAAGACTACGTCCCATACGTTTCCAAAAGCTCTGGATTGGGTGGAAATATTACAGTATTAATCATTGGTATTCTTCTGTCTGCGTTGTTCGCTGCATCGACTGCTTACTCGGGGATGAAAGCAGGTCTTACAGTTGCCGCCGGAATACCGGGGTCCATATTAGGTTCCGTATTTATTGCTATGTTTGCCAAGGAAAAGGGGATTCTTGGAAAGACACTTATGCAGGGGATGGCAAGCGGCGGTGAATCAATTGCCAGCGGCATGATATTTGTTTTACCGGCAATTCTTTTGATTGGTTCCAAAGTGACATTTCTGGAAGGCTTTGTGATCGGTGTCGGCGGTGCATTATTCGGCATAGGAGCAGCTTCTCTTGTTTACAATTATTTGATCGTGGAAGAACATGGGAAATTAATGTATCCGGAATCAATGGCTATTTCCGAAACCCTGGTTGCTTCGGAAGGTGCGAAAGATTCACTTAAGTTTATGGGGATCGGATTTGGAATAGGCGGTTTTATAACCATATTGACCAGCTCCTTCTTAAATATCACCAACAGCGTGATCAGCTTTGTAAATGAACCCTTTTACAAATGGAAATTTCAACTGGAAGTGAACCCCCTGCTGCTGGGGATCGGTTTTATTGTTGGAATGGAGGTATCCGTGACCATGTTTGCCGGCTCCATATTATCCAACTTTGCCGTTACGCCTCTCATTGGCTATTTTGCTTCTTTAGGCAGCGGCGGTCCGGCTGTATGGAATAATCCTGCTGTCAGCGTAAACGGCATGGGAGTCAGCGATATCGCAGGGAGCTACGTAAAATATATCGGTGCGGGTATGATGCTTTCCGGCGGCCTGATCGGTGCGATAAAGCTGATTCCGACGGTTATCGCTTCTATAAAAGATACCATGAATGCCAGAGGAAAAGGCTCCGGCAGCGGCGCCGGATCTTCTGCTCAAACGGTTATATTGCTGTCAGGTATCATCATAGGCTTTATGGGCGGTTTCCTGGTGTCAGGCGGTAACATTGCCATGGCATTGCTGGGTGCTGCTTTATCCATGGTGCTGTCCATGATGTTTGTTATCGTTTCCGGCCGTTTAACCGGTACCATTGGAACTTCAAACCTTCCTGTATCCGGAATGACAATTTCTTCTATTGTTATCGTCACATTACTGTTTGTGGGATTAGGGTGGAAGAGTGTGGCTGATAACAAGGCTCTGCTGTTATTCGGCTCCTTTATTGTCACTGCAATCGCTGCAGCAGGCGGTTACTGCCAATCGCAAAAAGTTGCTTTTATCATTGGCGGAAACAAAAATGAAATGCAGAAATATTTTGCCATGGCTTCTGTGGTAGGTGTTGTGGTAGTTACCTGCGTCATATTATTGCTTTCAAATCAGCTTTCCATGACCGGTGATAATGTTCCGTTTGCACTGCCTCAGGCCAATTTGATGGCAACATTGACCGCCGGAATCATGTCGGGTCAATTACCCTGGGTTATGATCATCTGTGGCATTGTCATGGGAATTGTTTTGTTTTTGCTGGGACTCCCTGTAATGACAGTGGCAATAGGGTTTTATTTACCTATATCCACAACCTCTATCATTTTATTAGGTGCTCTGGTTCGTTTCTTTGCCGAGAAGTATTCCAAAAATGAGAGAGAAAGAGAAGCGAAAGTTTCTAACGGAGTAAGCCTGTCGTCAGGGCTTGTTGCCGGCGGATCAATTATCGGACTTATTGGAATTGTTCTGCAGGTAACGGGCATTATCAAGGGTACCGGCCCAAGGGGATTTGCGAACACAAATGGAATGGCATTTATCTTACTGGTCATTCTTGTAGTAGCGACCGCAATACCGATTTTTAAGAGCGAAGTGAAAAATGTTAAATAATAATGATGAGGTTTTAAATATAATATTTAAGATTTCCCATGAAAAGGAATATGAAGTTGACAAAAACGGCATTGTGACTATGCTGGAAAAACAGGATCACAAGATCCAGCGTTTCTTTAGAAAACTTGGTTTTAAAATTCCGGAATATAAAAGAACTACTATGGATGAGTATGGAAGCTGGGTATTTCTTCAGATTGATGGCAGCAGGACAGTGAGAGATATCGGAAAAAACCTTGAAGAAAAGTATGGTGATAAGGTGCAGTCACTGTATGAAAGATTGCTGTTATTCGTCAGTCATATGGAGCAGCAATTTCACTATATCGAAAATATCGGCAGGGTGTAGGAAAGAGTCTGCAAGCAGAGTCCCCCGCCGGAGCTGGGGTGTTTCAGCAACCAAACTTTAGCGCAGAGAATTCAGATTTAAGACAGATCGGTGCCGGAAATCAAGTCCTGGCACCGATCTTTTTGCGCATCAATGTCAGCCTGCCTTTCCCATCCAACCGGACGTTTCCTTTCAATTACAGCAGCGGGGGTGTCGTAAATAACTCTTGACCGCTGCTGGCTGGAACGATATAATTATCATTAAATTATTTTACTTACTGGTCAGAAAGGACTTTGATGAAACCGAATAAATATATGCTTTTCTTTGTGCTTTTACTCCTGCCGCTTCTTTTAACAGGCTGCGGGAGGCATTTCCCGGATTTTAGCAATCAATCCGGCAGCTTAAGCACTGAGGATTCAAAACCGGATGCAAACGAAACAGATGCCCAAACTGTTGGTTCTACGGAAACCGCAATCCATATTTCTTCCACAGAGTCTTCGGCTGTAGAAGATACGGCCGGGCAGACGGATTCCTCCTCCGGCAGTGATCCCTATGAAGCAAGGGCTGGAGAACTGCTTTCCGGCATGTCCCTTGAGGAAAAGGTGGGGCAGATGTTTTTTGTCCGCCTGCGTAAGGCCAGTGCCCCTCAGGATATTAAGAAGTATCATTTGGGCGGCTATATCCTGTTCGGAGACGATTTTAAGGACGAGACGCAAACCGGCATCCGGGATTTCATTAAAGGCTGCCAGAGTACCTCTCCCATCCCCTTGCTCATTGGAGTAGATGAGGAAGGCGGGACAGTGTGCCGTGTCAGTAAATACGCGGCGTTCCGTTCTGAACCGTTTCAGTCTCCTCAGGATTTGTATAAACAGGGCGGCTTTGAAGCCATTGAGGCGGATACCAAGGAGAAGTCTGCCTTTCTTCTTGGACTTGGGATCAATGTTAATCTGGCTCCTGTCTGTGATGTCTCTGTAAATCCGGATGATTTTATCTACCGCCGGTCTTTTGGGCGGGAGGCCGGGGAGACGGCTGATTATGTCAGGACAGTTGTCCGGGAAATGGAAAAAGCCCGGATGGGCAGCGTGCTGAAACATTTTCCCGGCTATGGCAGCAATGTGGATACCCATACGGGGGCTGCGGTAGATACCAGAGATTATAAACAGTTTATCCAGAGTGATTTCCTTCCATTTGAGGCCGGGATCCAAGCCGGAGCCGGCAGTGTTCTGGTTTCCCATAATATCGTAACTTCAATGGATGAGAAACATCCTGCCTCCCTTTCCCGGGCTGTTCATGACAAATTAAGGGAATCCTTAAACTTCAAGGGAGTGATTATGACTGACGACCTCAGTATGGATGCCATTAAGGAAAGTACATCGGAGGCGGCTGTCCTGGCCATTACCGCCGGGAATGACTTATTGGTTGCGACTGACTTTGACGTACAGATTCCGGCCGTCTTAGATGCCCTGGATAAGGGGTCACTGAAAGAAGAACAGATTGACACTTCCGTAATCAGGATACTTGTATGGAAGCTTAAATTGGGTATATTGCAGTGATTTATTCAGCCGGATGGAACTTTGGAGATAAAGGTGTTGGGCAGCGTGTAAAAAACCTGGATTATTCCAGGGATTTACACGCTGCCCTTTTTTTGTATACCAAAACGTTTTATGGAATTTAAACACTGTCAACTATTTCAAAAAAGTTACTGATTTCTACCTGGCCATAACCCCATATATTATTTGGATAAGTATTGCCATTGTCGCGTATTGCATTCCAAATCAACTGCCGGTTAACAACGTTGCCGGTCATCTGGATATAATTCTCTTTGACAATTGCCCATTCAAAAACCATTGCCATAATGCCTGCCGTATGAGCCGTGGCTGCTCCTGTTCCCGTGGCAGTGCCGTATAGATTTCCAGGAAGCGCACAGGGGATACGGTAGCCTGGTGCTGCAATATCCGGTTTAACTAATCCTATTCTTGTGTAGCCTCTGCCTGATTCTTCCAGAATGCTGTTATTGTCCTGATTATAGGCGGTAACCGTCAACAAGCTTCTTGCATTTCCCGGAGAAGTTATAGTAACGTTTGGATCTGAGTTTATAAAGTATGTTTCGTTTGAAATTAAGTCTCCTGACGGGAGCCATGCATGAAAGGAGAAGGGATCATTATTAGCATTTTCTACATGAATATGCCAGGTTCCTGGAAAGGTGTTTTCGAAGCGCAGCAGGATAAGCTGGTCGCCGGTGTTTTGTTCATAAATAATATTATTTATCCAGATGTTTGTCTGGCTTAAATTGAAAGTATAGTTTATGCAGCCATTTACTGATGGGGGAATTAAACTGGTAGATTCATGGCTGGGTGAGGTGATGCTGATGGAGAGCTGTGCCGGAGCATATACCCAGATTTCCGTGAAGAACATACTGTCATCATTTCCCGCATGTAATTCAAAATCATGGGAAGAGAGCTGGGGTACAGGGGCACTATAATAATGCCTTTGCTTGTTTCCTTCATTTCCGGCCGGGACTGCAACCCCAATTCCGGGAATCAGTGCCAGGTAATTCAGATAGCTGCTTAAAGGACCGTTTCCGTCATGTCCCCCCTGACTTGTTCCAAGGGCAATACAGATCACTATTGGCTTATTCAATTCCAGGGAGGTAATAAACAGGTAACGTGCGGCAAGCATAATATCAGATTCCTGAAAACACAGAGCATCATCCGGTATTAAAAAAATATCTTTTAAATTCTTTTTTGCATTTTTCAGTTTTACGACTACCAGATCCGCTTCCGGGGCAACACCCCGTAACCTTTGGTCATTGGTCGGGGTACCGGCCACAATGCTGGAAATTGTCGTGCCATGGCCATTGGTATCAACCGAAGGAACGATGGATAAAGGATCCTCTGACTGTAAAGCTTTGTTTATTAAATCTCTGCCGTATTGGGAACCAAATGTAAAGCTCTCCGGCCGTTGGCCGCTTTCTATGGTCTGATCCCATATTGACTGAATGCGGGTGGTTCCGTCTCTGTTTTTAAAAGCCTGGTGCTGGTAATCAATGCCTGTATCTATAATTCCTATTAATACGTCTTTTCCAAACAGGCTTAAATCAGGATTGTTCTGAACCGCTGCAATTCCGGATTTGTCTATACTTGCTATGGAACTTAGGGTGAAAATTGACGGAAAACTGTCGTAAGGATACAGCCCTAAGTCACAGAGGTTCATAGATCCTACCGGAACATGTTCCAAAGAAAGCCTTTCATTGAGGTACGTAATATCATAGTCAATTTGATATTGTGGAATAAGAGCATTATTTATGAATAGATCGTAATAATTATTATCAATTATGCTTTCCAAAAGCAAGCCCCCTTTTTGCATTCTGGTGTCTCACCTATATTTATGCAAAAAGATTCAAATTATGTAAATTATGGATTAATAAACAAAGTAATTTTGGAGGGATCAAAAATGAAAAGAATCTGTTTATGGATTGGGACTGGCTGGTTCAGCTTCCATTTCTTTGATCTTCTCATAAAGCATATCATTGACCGGGACCCTTAACCCGTGTTTTGCTGCCAGACGGCGGACAACTCCGGAAAACATTTCCACTTCCGAATACCGGCGGGCCATTCCATCCTGACGCATGGAGGGAACGCTTTCCGGAGAAAGGGTTTTGATCAGATTTATGTAGAAATCCATATCTTCTTCTGATAAGCCGACTCCTTCTTTTTGGGAAAGTTCCATCACTTCCTTCATGGCTCCGATCAGGGTTTCATAAGCTTTTCCAGGTGACAGCACCCCGCCATAATTGGTTTCAAAGGCCATGCAGGTCTGGTTGATTCCCACGTTCAGCATAAATTTCCCCCAAAGACGTTTTACAATGTCGTCTTCAACCGTATAAGATATTCCTGCCCTGTCAAAGTAACGGGTCAGGTCCTTTAGCCTGGACTCCTGTCCTTTTGTCCTGGTTCCAAGGCAGAGCGTGCCTGGGCGGGTGTATGTAAGGCTGGAACCAAACCTCATGGCATCCATTCCCTGTGCAATACAATAAAGCACTTTTTCCCAGCCAAACCGCTCTGCGATGATCTCCTCGCTGTCAATTCCGTTCATGACCGATATGATCGTGGTATCCGGTCCAACGCTGGCATTCATGGTATCCAGGGCAGAGGAGAGGGCGCCATATTTGACTGCCACAATAAGAAAATCCACTGGCCGGGCTTTTGTGCAGTCCTCTATCCGAAAGGAAAAAGGCTTTTCGTTTATGGAGAAGGGCGTTTGCCGGTAGCGGTCTATTCGTTCACGGTCCCCAAGAAAGAATAAGTTATCCGGGCCAAGGGAAGCGGAAATCTGGCTGGCGTAAAGCATTCCCAAAGCGCCCATTCCTACAATTGCGGTTGTTTTAGAGTGATCGTTCATAAAATCTCCTTTCAACTGAGATTTGTCTATGGAATGAGGCACTGGTTTTTATCAAAGCCTCCTGCGTTCATGCTGTCCTGATATATTTTTTCCAATTCTTCCAGATGAAAAACCCCTTCAGATACTTCATAGAATTTTTTCGTATCCCCCAGATAAAACATGCCGTTTTTATCCACATTAATCGCCCCGGTCTGACCTTCTGTGTTAGAAAAATAAATCTGGTAGGTGGTGTCGCTGTCAAGGGCTCCGTCAGGAACTTCTTTTAAAGAGAAGCCGTGAAAGAGATCAGCCACCTTGGCTATGGTTTCCTTGTCCTCATCAAAGAAGGAATAACAGATGGAACCATAGTAAATGGAAACAGATTCGGTTTTTTCTGTGTCAATGGGAATGCCGGTCAAGTCCTTTGCTTCCTTTTTCTGGCTCTGGCATGCGGTAAGGGACAATAGAAGCAGGACGAAAAGGAAAAAAGTTCTTTGTATTTTCTTAACCATAGGAAACCTCTTTTTTTAATCTATATTACCATAAGTTCTTAAAAAAGCAACGAAAAGGGATGGGATATTATATTTGCTTTGTCTGATAATATCCTGCCAGGATATCCAGATAAGCCTTGGCATATTTAGGCAGGTACCGGTTTTTCTGGTAGGCGGCTATAAGGGTGTTTTCAATTTTTTCTTTTCCAATGGAAAGGCAGACAGAGGATTTTGGCTCCCTGCCTTTAAGATAATGATAGTAGCTTTCAGGGGCAAAGGCGGCTCCCATGCCTTCCATGGCAAGGCGGATGGACATTTCGCTGTTTCTGGTATGAAGCAGAATATTTGGTTCCAGCCCGTAATCCCTAAAGAGCTTTAAACCAAGGCCGCCGGTATTCTGGTCAGGATAGAGAAGAATAAAGGGTTCGTTTGTAAGAAGGCCCAGATCGATCCAGGGATATTGAAAGCCTTCTTTTTTTACGGCCTTTTTTACCAGGGGATTTCCGCTGGATAGGACGAGAACCATTTCTTCCTTTCCGATCACCTGATAATCCAGGCCGGTGGGAAATTCATGGACGTTGTAAATAGTCAAGTCTACGGTGTGGTCGGTCAGGGTATGTTCTGCTACAAAGTTGACTTCTTCCATCATGTTGACCGTGACATGGGGATACAGCCGGTGGAAGGTGGAAAGAGTGGGGCCGATTAAGCTGTTTCCAAGCATGATGGGGATTGCGATGTTTAGGCGCCCGTGATTCTGGTGCATAATATCATCAAATTCCATGTCCCATTCCATGCCGAATTCTACGATTTTTTCGGCATAATGGATGTAGCGTTCACCGATGTAGGTTGGAAAATAGCAGCTTCCTACCCGGTCAAAAAGGCGGACTCCAAGCTGATGCTCTAGGTTTTTTAAATATTTGCTTAAGGATGGCTGGGAGATAAAAAGGGTCTCCGCCGCTTTGCTGATGTTCTTCTGCCTGGCAATGGCCAGGATATATCTTGCTTCTTTCAATTCCATAGGTGTTCCCCCTTTTGTGCAGGTGATGGTATGGCTTATGGGAACTTGCAACGCAAGTCTCGATAAAAGGGGCGTTTTTTGCCCCGTCCATCCGATGATCGGAATGTTCTTAATTCCGATCATATACTCCTATTATAGCTTTACTGCATAAAAAATATAGATTATATGTATTTGACGTACAGTATATCATAAATTATAATAAAAGTATAGACATAAATTAACTGGGCTTATAAGTAATAATAAGTAATTACAATAAATGCGTGTAAAACCCGTGGGGAGGTCGAGATGAAGAAAAGTAGTGCTTTTATAATGGTCGTGCCAGGGCTTGTAATATTGGCAGTGTGTCTGTTTCTTCCGCTTTTAAGGGTATTGATCCCGTCTTTTCATACCGGTGATTATCCTTTCAGCGCCTATGTGGAATTTTTCCAGGATGAGTATTATCTTAAGATTTTCATGAGGACGGTTAAGGTGGCCTTCCTCACTACGGCTGTCTGCATGGCAGCAGGAGTTCCCACCGCGTATTTTATCAGCCGGTGCAGGAAAAAATGGAGGGGGATTCTTCTTTCTGTTTCCATTTTCCCCCTGATGACCAATTCTGTAATCAGAAGCTTTGCCTGGATCAATATTTTAGGCAGCAACGGCATCATCAACCGGTTTCTTTTGGCTGCCGGATTTGTGGAAAAGCCTGCCAAGCTGTTATACACGGATTTCTCCATTATCATCGGTTCTGTTTACCTGTTTCTCCCCCTGATGATCGTTACGGTGGCGGGTGTTATGGAAAATATAGATGATGATATGATGGAGGCGGCTCTCAGCCTGGGAGCGGACCGGTTCAAGGCTTTTATGAAGGTAATTTTCCCCATGAGTCTTCCGGGAATCATTGTAGGAGGCATTCTGGTGTTTACCGGAACCTTGACCGCCTATACCACGCCTCAGCTTCTGGGAGGCAACAAACATATGGTCCTTGCCACATTCATCTACCAGAGAGCCATGAGCGTGGGAGACTGGAATGGGGCTGCGGTCATTTCCCTGATCATGATTGTGGTGACCCTGGCTGTTATCAAGGGGTTAAATGCCCTGTCGGCCAGGATGGACAGAAGAGGAGGAAACCATGCGTAAAAATAAAATGCTTACCGCTTTTGCTGTGCTGGTATTTATGTTTTTGGTCATGCCCCTTGTGATCATCACTGTGACGGCCTTTGGAGAGGGCACTGCCATTACCTTTCCCATTGAATCCTTTTCTTTCCGTTGGTTTGTCAATGTATTTGCACTAAAATCCTTCCGGGTTTCCTTTTTGACCAGTCTGGAAATTGCCCTCCTTGCCACTGTGGCCGCTCTCATTGCAGGAATTCCGGCTGCCTATGCCCTGGCAAGGTCCGGCATGAAGGGAAAGGGGATTTTAAAATCCATCTTCCTTTCTCCAACCATTGTGCCGGGAATCGTAATCGGCTTTGTTCTTTATCAGTTTCTGGTGCTGACATTAAGGGTTCCGGTATTTGCGGGACTTTTGGCCGGGCATTTCATGGTAACACTGCCCTATGTGATCCGGGTGGTAGGCTCCAGCTTAGACCAGTTTGATTTTTCAGTGGAAGAGGCGGCCTGGAGCCTGGGCTGCACTAAAACGGGAACATTTTTCCGGGTGGTGCTGCCTAATATCACATCGGGGATCTCGGCGGCTTTTATGCTGGCTTTTATTAACTCCTTTAATAACATTCCGGTTTCCATGTTTCTCTCAGGTCCAGGGGTATCCACATTCCCGGCGACCCTTATGAATTACATTGAATATAATTATGACCCTACCGTGTCTGCAGTTTCCGTGCTTTTGATGGCCATAACGGTCCTTATCATGGTAATTGTTGACAGGACCCTGGGAATTGCCGCTTTGGCGAAATAGGAGGATAAACCATGGCATATATGACACTGCAGGATATTGATGTCTGTTATGATAAGAAGAAACAGATTTTAAAGGGACTTGATTTAGAGGTACAGGAAGGGGAGCTGGTTTCTCTTTTAGGGCCAAGCGGCTGTGGAAAGACTACGACCCTTCGGGTGGTGGCCGGGTTTATTGAGCCTCAGAACGGAGTTTTCACTTTGGATGGAGCAGACTTAACAAAGGTTCCGGTCCATAAAAGAAATTTTGGCATCGTATTTCAAAGCTATGCCTTATTTCCCCATTTAAGCGTTTATGACAATGTGGCCTTTGGCCTTAAGATGAGAAAGCTGGACAAGGCAGAAATTGATAAAAAGGTGGATCAGATCCTGGAGATCTGCGGCCTTACGGAGTTTCGCGGACGGTTTCCCCAGCAGATGTCCGGCGGCCAGAGACAGAGGGTTGCTCTTGCCAGAGCGCTGGTGATCGAGCCAAAGCTTCTTCTCCTTGATGAACCTTTAAGCAACTTAGATGCAAAGCTCCGCATCAATATGCGTATGGAGATCAAGAGGATTCAGAAAAAGCTGGGCATTACCACCTTATTCGTCACCCATGACCAGGAGGAGTGCTTCTCCATCTCGGATAAAGTGGCGGTTATGAACCAGGGCGTGATCGAACAGTTTGACACACCGGAAAATATTTATCAAAGGCCCAACACGGAATTTGTTGCAAGATTCATTGGCTTTGAAAATTTTCTTCCTTTAAAAAGGCAGGGAGATGTATATAAAACCCAGGCCGGCGCAGTATTTAACGTAGAGACCCCCCACAGGGAAGGTGCCTCCATGGGCACCATACGGCCGGAGGATGTCCGGGTGGCAGATGAGGGACAGGATAACAACATCCTGGAAGGCACTGTAGGCGTCCGGACATTTCTTGGAAAAGGCTATCAGTATGAGGTCCTTACGGCAGCAGGGAAGTTTCTGGTAAACAGGCCGGCAGAAGAAACTTACGAAGAGGGTAGCAGCATCCGCCTTTACCTGCCGGAGTCAAAGCTGATTCTCGTATCTTAAAAGGAAATTAAAGGGTAACAACGGCTGATGAAGCCGGGCAATTATAGAAAGAGAGGATGAAGATTATGAAAAAAGTATTGGCATTATCCCTGTGTGCGGCCATTGTATTGACAGGCTGCGGCGGTGCCGGAACTGCAGGAACAACAGCGGCAGGAGAGAAAAAAGGCGCCACGGAAGAAAAGAAACTGGTATTGTCCACTTATGGCTTAAGCGAGGACATTTCAGCAGAAGAGGTGTACAAGCCCTTTGAGGACCAGTACAACTGCAAGATCGTAACAGAGACAGGAAGCACCAATGAGCGTTACACAAAGCTTTCTGCCAACGCCGAAAGCTCCATTGATGTAATTGAACTGTCACAGGCCATGACGGCAAAGGGAATCGAAGAGGGGCTGTTTGAGCCTCTGGATTTAAGCAAGATCGAGAACAGCCAGTATTTGATCAAAGCGGCAAAGACCATGGCAGACGCCGGACAGGGTGCTGCCTATACCATCAACAGCATTGGTATCATGTATGATCCGGAGGCAGTGGGATTTGAGATCAAGAGCTTTGATGATTTATGGAAAGCGGAACTGGAAGGAAGCGTCGCCATTCCGGATATTACCACTACCTTTGGCCCTGCAATGGTTTATATGGCAAGCGATTACAGAGGTGTAGATGTGACAAGTGACAAGGGAGCGGCTGCTTTTGAGGCATTGGAAGAATTAAAACCAAACCTTGTAAAGACGTATGCAAAGTCTTCTGACCTGATCAACATGTTCACTTCCGGGGAAATCAAGGCTGCCATTGTAGGTGACTTCGGTGTTCCCACCATCAAGGAAGCAAGCCCGGATCTGGTGTATGTGACTCCTGATGTGACCTATGCAAACTTTAATACCATCAGCATTACTAAAAACTGCAAGGACAAAGAACTGGCTTACGCATACATCAATTACCGCTTAAGCAAGGAATTGCAGGAAAAAACAACCAAGGCATTAAACGAAGCGCCTACCAATAACCAGGTGGAGGTTTCCGAAGAAGATGCTGCAAACATGACTTACGATGCTATGGCAGAAGGTGCAAAGGTTCTGGATTATTCCTTTGTCAATCCTGTTTTAAGCGACTGGATTGACCAGTGGAACCGAATTATCAACAATTAAGGACAGAGGGAAAATGAAGGTTGACTTACTGGTTCAAAATGGATGGGTCTACCGGACATACAGGCAATGTTTTGAAAAAATAGACATTGCGGTTGTAGGGGAAAGGTTTTACGACATTTCCCCTTCCTCATACCATGGGAATGAAACAAGTGTTCCTTTGACCGGAGGGACGGTGCCGGAAGCAGCGCCTTTTATGGGAGGCTGCCCTGCAACATCTCATAAGCTGTGTTATGAGGCGGACTGTGTGGTGGATGCTGCAGGAAAATATATTATACCAGGACTCATCGATATCCATATGCATATCGAAAGCTCCATGACATATCCAGGTGAGTTTTCCAGGGCAGCCCTGCCCTGGGGAGTCACCTGTGTGGTGGCTGATCCCCATGAGATCGCCAATGTATTCGGGTTGGAAGGAATAAAAAGCTTTATGGAACAGGAAACAGAGCTGGACATCTATTACGGGATTCCATCCTGCGTACCTTCCACCAGAAGTGATCTGGAAACCTCAGGGGGACAGATGGGAGAAGAGGAAGTCAGGGAGCTTTTAAAGGAGGAGAAAGTCATCTGCCTGGGAGAGGTGATGAACGACCTGGATCTGGTTTCTGAGGAAGATACCCTGATCAAACGAATCGTCAGCCTGTGCCAGAAGGCCGGGCGCAGGTTAAAGATTGAAGGACATTGCCCCGCCCTGTCAGGGGAAGACCTGGCGGGTTTTATCAGGGGCGGCGTGGACGCAGACCATACCCAGCAGACCCGGGCGTCGGTTCTGGAAAAGACGGATATGGGCATGTTTCTGGAGCTTCAGGCTAAATCCCTGACACCTGATGTGGTGGAAACAGTAGTAAGCCACAGTCTTTATGAAAATGTAGCCCTTGTTACGGATGACACCATGCCCGACCATCTGGCAAAGGGCCACTTGAACCAGATCCTCCGATTGGCGGTGGAGCAGGGGATGCCGGCGGAAAAGGCCATTTACTGCGGAACCCTGACACCTGCCCGGAGAATGGGCCTTGATGACAGGGGGATGATCGCCCCTGGAAAGCTGGCGGATTTCCTTGTCCTTGATGATCTGGTAAGCTTTTGCCCTTCTGCGGTTTATAAAAATGGAAAACAGCATAAAAAAAGCCTGGATCCTCCAAAGGCAGCATTCCCGGATCATTTTTACCAGTCAATAAAATGCCGCCTGGCCCTGGCTTCTGATTTTAAACTGAACCGGTGCGAAATACGGGAAGGAACAGCAACTGTCAATGTCATGGAGATCCAGGACTTTGGAACAAGGGTCAGGCATGTAAAACGGGAAATTCCCATTCGCAACAGGTGCATATGCTGGCAGGAGGCAGGTCTTTGTCTGGCAGCGGTATTTGAACGCTATGGAAAAACAGGCGATGTTTCCTATGGGCTTGTGGACCATGCCTTAAAGTCTCCCGGAGCAGTGGCTACCACCTGGAGCCATGACAGCCATAATCTGCTGGTCCTTGGAAATTCCGTGGAGGACATGGTGCTTGCCCAGAACCGGGTGGTCCATATGCAGGGCGGGTATGTAACGGCCAGACAAGGGAAGGTCACGGCTTCTGCAGCCCTTCCCGTAGGAGGGATTCTCTCCGACGGAAGCCTTTTAGAGCTTGCAGAAGAACTGGCTGAGGTGAGAACGGAAATTGAGGCCATGGGATATGTGAACAGCAATGTCATCATGTCCATTTCCACTTTGACGCTTCTGGTTTCACCGGAACTGAAAATAAGCGACAAAGGCCTGTTTAATGTAAAGACAAAAGAAAAGGTTCCTTTAGTGGAAAAACAGGAACCTTAAAAAGGGAAACACCTTGCAGGTATACCTTTCCCCCGGTAAAACGGAGTGGCTCTGCTCAAAATGCGTGGGCAGAAATAAGGAAATACCTGGGGGTGTATCCTGTCTGAAATCCATGGCAATCATAAGGTAAAGGTTGATAAGAGTGAGAACGATAATTATAAATGCGACTGTGGTAACAATGAATGAACGCCGGGATATTCATGATCCCGGTTTTGTGATGTTTGAAAAGGATGTCATTACAGCGGTGGGAGATATGAAGGATCTGCCGGACGAAGCCGGGCTTTTGGATACACAAACCGTGGACGGAAGAAATGGCATCCTGATGCCGGGAATGGTGAATCTCCACACCCATATGGGAATGGTCCCTTTCCGCGGGCTTGGAGATGACTGCAAGGACCGGCTCCGGGTATTTTTGCTTCCCATGGAGCAGAAGGCCATGGATGAGGAGCTTGTTTACCTGTCTACCCGCTACGGGGCAGCAGAGATGCTTCTTGGCGGCGTGACCACAGCCCTTGATATGTATTACTTTGAGAAAGAAGCCGCAAAGGCTATGGATGAGATGGGGATGAGAGGGATCGCAGGGCAGACAGTGATGGAAGAGGGAGCCTGTGATTTTGCCCATCCCTATGAAGCACTTGCCTATGGGGAAGATCTGATAAAAAAATATCAATCCCATCCGCGGATATCGGCCTGCATTGCACCCCACGGGACCAATACCTGCGGGAAAGAACTGCTTTTGGAGGCTTACCGTCTTGATTCGTCCTTAAAGGTTCCCTTTACCTTACATACGGCAGAGATGGACTATGAAATGGATTATTTCCGTAAGGAATATGGCATGTCACCGGTGCAGTATTTAGACAGCATTAAGGTATTGGGAGAGGAGACTCTGGCGGCCCACTGCATCCATATGACGGAAGAAGATCTTCTGCTTTTTAAGGAGAAAGGGGCAAGGGTAGCCCACTGCATCGGTTCCAATACAAAGGCGGCAAAGGGAGTGGCTCCTGTAAGTTCCATGCTGGAGATGGGGATTCCTGTAGGCCTTGGAACGGATGGGCCTGCCAGCGGGAACACCCTGGACATTCTTACCCAGATGAAGCTTTGTGCTGATTTTCATAAAAATGAGACCAGGAACAGGAGTGCATTTCCGGCGGAAACCATTGTGTCAATGGCCACGGATCAGGGTGCAAAGGCTATGGGACTTTATTCTGTTACAGGTTCTTTGGAACCTGGAAAGCAGGCAGACCTGGTTTTAGTTGAAACCCGTTCCGTCAACATGTTTCCTGTTTACAATCCTTATTCTGCCCTTGTTTACAGCGCCAATCCTTCCAATGTGGAAGAGGTGTATGTGGCAGGGGAATGCCTGGTGAAGGAGAAGAAGCTTGTAAAGGCAGATATGGCAGAAATCAGAAATATGCTATTAAAAAAAATGAAAAAAACGGATTTTGGAATTTATATGGAAAAAATGGGGAATATTTATTGAATGAAGGATGTTGTTAAGGACAATTGAAAAACAGAATTCACCGCTGTTATTTAATAGAAATAATTGACAACCATATTTCCCTGTGGTAAACTGTATCAGTACAAATACGCGCCGATACCCGGTATTTCGGATACTCCAGCCTTTACTTGGTATGAGGTGAGAATTTAAGACTAAAGGAGGAAATCAACATGATTTCAAAGGAAAAGAAAGCAGCTATCATTGCTGAATTCGGCAGAAAGGCCGGCGACACAGGTTCACCAGAAGTACAGATCGCAATTCTGACAGAGAGAATTACAGAATTAACCGATCATCTTCAGAAGAACCCGAAAGATCATCATTCCAGAAGAGGTCTTCTGATGATGGTTGGTCAGAGAAGAGGTCTTCTTGATTATTTAAAGAAGACAGACCTGGAAAGCTATCGTTCATTGATCGAGAAGTTGGGAATCAGAAAATAATAAACCATTTAGGGTGGAGAAGTTCTCCACCCTATCTGTCTATTAAGAAAAGAATATTAAAAGTAGAAGCATTCCCCGAGACCGCTGATGTACGCGTAAAAGCAGAGCCAAAAGTCAGGAATCGGGAAAGGATATGCCGGCATATCCTTTCCCGGTTCCAGGCTCTTGGCGAGCCACCGCGAACGAGGGACCAAAGGTCCCGAGTTTACGGCGGCAAATTCTGCCTGCGGCAGAATCTGCTTACGCATCCTAACGGATCGCACAAGCAAACTCAATTTTTGCGCGCAGATCAGTAGTTTCGGCGTCTTCTACTGTTAATATAAATATTAATCCAGTAAAAGGAGATACCAGTATGTATAAGAGTTTTAGTATGGAACTGGCCGGCAGAACATTAACTGTTGATGTCGGCAGAGTAGCAAAGCAGGCAAGCGGCGCAGCACTCATGCACTATGGTGATACCGTAGTATTAGCCACCGCAACTGCCTCCGACAAGCCAAGAGACGGAATCGATTTCTTCCCCTTGAGCGTAGAATATGAAGAGAAATTATATGCCGTAGGAAAGATCCCAGGCGGCTTCAACAAAAGAGAGGGAAAAGCGTCTGAGAATTCCATTCTGACCTCCCGTGTCATTGACCGTCCCATGAGACCTCTGTTTCCAAAGGATTACCGCAACGATGTGACCTTAGACAACATTGTCATGTCCGTAGACCAGGACTGCAGCCCGGAGCTGACGGCCATGTTAGGCTCTGCCATCGCCACCTGCATTTCCGACATTCCCTTTGACGGTCCCTGTTCTTCCACCCAGATCGGTCTTGTTGACGGAGAACTTGTGGTCAACCCGACCCAGGCCCAGAAGCAGGTATCTGACATGGCGCTTACGGTTGCTTCCACAAGAGAAAAAGTTATCATGATCGAGGCCGGAGCCAATGAGGTGTCGGAAGACATAATGATCCAGGCCATTTTCAAGGCTCACGAAGTAAACCAGGAGATCATCAAATTCATCGATACCATCGTAGCAGAATACGGAAAGCCAAAACATGGATACACCAGTTGTGCCGTGCCGGAAGAGCTGTTTGCAGCAATCAAGGAAATCGTCACCCCGGAAGAGATGGAGGTTGCCGTATTTACCGATGAAAAGCAGGTAAGAGAAGAGAACATCCGCAAGATCACAGGGAAACTGGAAGAAGCTTTCGCAGAAAAGGCAGAGTGGTTGTCTGTATTGGGAGAAGCCATTTACCAGTACCAGAAAAAGACTGTCCGCAAGATGATCTTAAAAGACCACAAGCGTCCTGATGGCCGTGCCATGGACCAGATCCGCCATCTGGCAGCAGAGATCGACATGCTTCCCAGAGTTCATGGTTCCGCCATGTTCACCCGCGGCCAGACCCAGATTTTAAATATCTGTACCCTGGCTCCATTGTCAGAAAGCCAGAGATTAGACGGCATTGATGATTTGGAAACTTCCAAGAGATATATGCACCACTATAATTTCCCGTCCTTCTCCGTAGGAGAGACAAGGCCTTCCAGAGGACCGGGACGCCGGGAGATCGGTCATGGCGCACTGGCAGAGAGGGCATTGATCCCTGTTCTTCCTTCTGTGGAAGAATTCCCTTACGCCATCCGTACCGTTTCCGAGACCATGGAATCCAATGGTTCCACCTCTCAGGCAAGTATCTGCTCCTCATCCATGGCCTTAATGGCGGCAGGTGTTCCAATTAAATCGGCTGTTGCAGGTATTTCCTGCGGTCTGGTTACAGGAGATACGGATGACGATTATATCGTTCTGACTGATATTCAGGGACTGGAAGATTTCTTCGGCGATATGGACTTTAAGGTGGGCGGTACCCATAAGGGAATCACTGCCATCCAGATGGACATTAAGATCCACGGACTTACAAGGCCCATCATTGAAGAAGCCATCCGTACCACCAGAGAAGCAAGGCTCTACATCCTTGATGAGGTTATGGCAAAGGCCATTGCAGAGCCTCGTAAGGAAGTGGGCAAGTATGCTCCAAAGATCGACCAGATATCCATTGATCCTCAGAAGATCGGTGATGTGGTAGGTAAGCAGGGCAAGGTAATCAATAAAATCATTGATGAGACCGGCGTGAAGATCGATATTTCCGATGACGGAAGCGTATCCGTATGCGGAACCGACCAGACCATGATCGACCGTGCCATCCAGATCATAAAGAGCATTGTAACAGAGATCCAGGCAGGCCAGGTCTTTACCGGAAAGGTTGTCAGGCTCATGAACTTTGGCGCCTTTGTTGAGCTGGCTCCCAACAAGGATGGCATGGTCCACATTTCCAAGCTGTCTGAAAAGAGAGTGGCTAAGGTAGAGGATGTGGTCAACATCGGCGATGAAGTTACCGTTAAGGTAATGGAAGTTGATAAGATGGGCAGGATCAATTTAAGCATGAAGCCATCAGATTTGGCTGCAAAGACGGAAGACAAGAAGGAAGAAACAGAAACAGAATAAACAGCTATGCCTCATGGCAGACAGCAGATAGGCTCATATTCGTCTGCTGTCTGTTTTTTTAATAAATAAATCTGGAGATGTTTTTCAGAACAGGGGAGGAGTATATGGTGGAAAAACAGACACTGGCAGAAATTGCCGCCCAAAAGTTGCTGCAGATGATACAGGAAGAAGGTTATACTACAGGAAACAAACTGCCTACCGAGACGGAATTGTCTGAAGTTCTGGAGGTAGGGCGTAATACGGTCCGTGAGGCGTTACGGATTCTGATGTCCAGGAATATCGTTACCATTCGCCAGGGATCGGGAACCTTTCTGTCGGATAAAAATGGAGTGGCCGATGATCCTTTGGGGTTTACCATGATAGAAGACAGAAGAAAGCTGACAGAGGATTTAATCCAGATCCGGATTATTCTGGAGCCTCCTATTGCAGCTCTGGCGGCTCAGAATGCAGCCGGGGAAGACATTCTTTGCCTGGAACAGATACTTCTGGAATTAGAAAAAATGATGGAAAACCGGGAGGATTATTCGGAAAAGGATTCTCAGTTTCATGCCCAGATTGCCAACTGCAGCCATAATCTGGTCATGGCAAATCTGGTGCCTGTTATTACAGACGGGGTCCGGGTCTTTGCCGGTTCGGTCCGGGAAACTGAATATTCACAGACGCTTTTGTCTCATCGCAGGATTTATGAGGCGATCAGGGACCGGAAACCTGTAGAGGCACAGCAGGCAATGTATTTCCATTTAATGTATAACCATAACCGCTATAAGGAAGAAGACAGGGAATGAAAATGATTCAGGGCTTAAACCAGGAAGGGGAAACAATGGTTTGTAAGCCTGCATTGAGAAATGAGGCATATATTCATGGGATGAATATATGCCTCATTTCTCGATTTTTCTTGACTTATCCCATTAAATGTGATAAAAATAGAACATATTTATGGGATGAATATTCACCCTAGAGTCGTCACTTTTTCATGGAGGTTAAAAACATTGAAACAATTATATGATGTACTTATTATCGGAGGCGGGGTAATTGGAAGTGCAATTGCAAGAGAAATGTCCAGATACCGCTTAAAAATAGGGGTTTTGGAAAAGAATCTGGATGTATGCTGCGAGACCAGCGGAAGAAATTCCGGGGTGGTTCACGGAGGGTTTGCATACAACACCGGTTCTCTGAAAGCAAAACTGTGTGTGGAAGGAAACCAAATCATGGGACGACTTTCCGAAGAACTGGATTTTCCGTTTCACCGCTGCGGCAAGGTTCTGGTAGGTAATACACCGGAGGATCAGGAAACCCTGGAACGGACCATGAAGCAGGGAAAAGCCAATGGGGTAAATGGATTGGAGCTGATAGGAAAAGAGCGGCTTCATGAACTGGTGCCTGCCGTTGTAGGGGAATTTGCCATGTATTCTGCAGAAAGCGGGATCGTAGATCCTTTCGGCTTTACGGTTGCCCTGGCTGAGAATGCCTCTGACAATGGTGTGGATTATTTCTTTGACAGCCAGGTGACAGCCATTGGAAGAGATGGAGATTGCAATTATATGATTACTACATCCGGTGGGACGTTTTACAGCCGCTGGGTAGTGAACAGCGCCGGCTTAGGCTGCGGGAAAATATCGGAGCTGCTGGGTATCACCGGGTATAAGATCATAGGCTCCAAGGGCGATTACATTATTCTGGATAAGAGGACCGGACCTCTGCTTCCCATGCCGGTATATCCGGTTCCCAGCAATACCTATATGGGAATCCATGTGACCAATACCACCGACGGCAATGTTATCGTGGGGCCAAATGCGGACCTGACAGAGAATTTTACATATTATGGCGTATCCCGGGAAAATATGGACTATCTGGCAAAAAGTGCCTCTGATTTATGGCCTTGCATCCACAAGCAGGATTATATCCGTAATTATTCCGGAATCCTTCCAAAATGGGTAGATGACCATGGAGCAATCCAGGATTTTAAAATTGAGGTGCAAGATGATATAGCGCCCCGGGCCATTAATCTTGTGGGCATAGAATCCCCCGGACTGACTGCGGCTGTCCCTATTGCCCGCTATGCGGTGGGGCTCATGGCGGAGAGGGAAAAGCTTGCGCTTAACTCCTCTTTTCAACCCATACGCAAAGGTGTGGTGCGGTTTGCTGAGCTTTCAAAAGAAGAGCAGAACTCTAAAATTCTGGAAAACCCTGATTACGGAGAAGTGATCTGCCGTTGTGAAAAGGTGACAAAAGCGGAAATTCTCCAGGCAATCCATAACCCTCTGGGAGTTGATACCTTAGCTGGGATTAAGTATAGAACACGCTCGATGATGGGGCGCTGCCAGGGTGGTTACTGCCAGATGCGCATTGCACAGTTGATGGAGCAGGAACTGGGGAAGAAAGAAGATCAAATCCAATATGCCAGAAAAGGTTCTTATATGTTCTTTGGCAAAGTGAGGCAGGAGGTGGAGTCATGAAGGCACAACAAAAGGGGATCCAGGCAGAACCTGTGGATGTTGTAATTATAGGCGGAGGACCTGCCGGACTGGCAGCAGCAGCAGAACTCCACCGCCGGGGAATTCATAAATTGCTGATCATTGAGCGGGAAAAGCAGTTGGGAGGCATCCTGCGCCAATGCATTCACGACGGGTTTGGACTGACCCGCTTTCAGACTGCCTTAAGCGGTCCCGAATATGCACAGCGTTTCATTGACGCAATCGAAGAATTGAATATTCCTTACATAACGGATGCAACTGTAACAGAGGTGACCCGGGAAAGGCAAGTGACGGCGGTTTCCAGGGAAGGCATGAGAACATGGCAGGCAAAGGCGGTGATCCTGACCATGGGCTGCCGGGAGCGGACAAGGGGAGCTATTGGGATTCCAGGTGAGCGGCCGACAGGCGTATTTACAGCAGGCGTTGCTCAGGCTTATATGAATCTGTTTAATACCATGCCGGCCAGGGAAGTGGTAATCCTGGGCTCAGGAGATATCGGTATGATTATGGCACGCCGGCTCACCCTGGAAGGGGCTCATGTAAAGGCTGTATTTGAAATCCAGCCTTATCCCAGCGGACTGCCGCGGAATATCCAACAGTGTCTCAATGATTATGACATTCCTTTGTATTTAAGCCATGGCATAACCGCAATTCATGGAAATTCCAGGCTTACCGGAGTTACTGTTTCCCAGGTGGATGAGAATTTCATGCCCATTCCGGGGACAGAAAAAGAATACCAGTGTGATACCCTCATTCTTTCCGTAGGCCTGATCCCGGAAAATGAATTGTCCCTGGATGCGGGAGTTGTCCTGGATGAACGGACCAGGGGAGCCGTAGTAGACGAATATTTCCAGACCGGCGCAGAAGGGATCTTTGCGGCTGGAAATGTTCTTCATGTCCATGATCTGGTTGATTTTGTATCCATAGAGGCAGAATCTCTGGCTGATTCGGTGGCGGAATACGTAGAAAAGGGAAGTCTGAATCCTGCTGTCATTTCCATTAAAGCGGATTGCAACATCGGATATACGGTGCCTCAGAGAGTCAGCGGAGCCAGAGAATTCACCTTGTCCTTGAGGGTAAAAAAACCCATGAAGGACTGCCGCATTGTTGTGCGCCAGGCGGGAAGGGAAGTGGCTGTTAAAAAGATGAAAAATGCCATACCGGCAGAAATGATCCGCTTTGGCATTTCTCATGAAAAGCTGGTATCCGGCCAAGATTTGGAGGTGAGCGTGGAATGATGAAGGAATTTACCTGTATTATCTGTCCAAACGGATGCGGGATAAGTGCAGACATAGAAATAAAAGAAGGCGGAAACTGCCTTGTACGGTCCATCGATGGCGCTCTCTGTCCCAGGGGAGAGACTTATGTGAGGCAGGAACTGGTTGATCCTCGCCGCAATATTGCAACCTCAGTTCTGGTAAAAGGAGGAATTCTGCCATTAGCCAGCGTGCGTCTGACGAAGCCGATCCCAAAAGACAGGATCTTTGATGCCATGGAAGAGATAAAGAAGTGCAGCCTGACGGCACCTGTGACAGCGGGAACGGTTATTGTGAAACATATTTTTGGATATGATGCAGATGTTATCGTGACAAAAGCTGTGCCCTCCGGCGAATTTCTGAAATAAATAGAAACCTGGCAATATTATGACAGCCGTAAAACAAATCCTGTTTTACGGCTTCTTGTAGTATCAAAATATGGAATAAATTTATTAAATGAAATAATCAGGAAAGTCTTTCTTTAGTATGGTCTGATCTGCCAGTGCGGTGGATATGTGCCGGATCATGGCTTCGGAAGCCTTTTTCTTATCCCTTTCTTCGATGGCTTTGCAAATGGCGGAGTGATCGCTGATGACACGGTCTGAAACATTGATCTGGTAACTTAACTTTCGCTGCCGGTCAAAGTGGGGCATGATGGTCTGCATGGTATTATAGATAAAGGTCATACCGCATATGTCGTAAAATTCTTTGTGAAAAGCAATATCCAGAGTCAGAAATTTCTCGAAATTTTCCCTTGGTCCATTGGACGCATAATCCTTTTGAAGCGTTATATAATCGTATAAGTTATCCAGGTGCTCCTGGGTGATAAAATCGCAGCTCATTTCTGCCAGCGGCCCCTCTATCATTTTCCTCATGGTACATACCTGTTCCACGATATTACAATCGATCAAAGAGACAAAAATTCCTTTTTGAGGATAGCTTTCGATCAAATGACCATTGGTAAGAGAAAGAATTGCTTCTCTGACCGGAGTCCGGCTGATACTTAATTCTTTTGAAATTTCTATATCAGAGATTTTTTGTCCTGGTGTGAATTCCAGGTTGATGATCTGGTCCAGTAGAAACCGCAGGGCATATTCACGTGCGGATTCTCCCGGGTTTTGAGTAAAATTTTTCGTCATTTCTGCGCTCCTTTGGGTTACGGCTATGTCACGGTGAAATTCGGACATTAGTATTTTAAATTGAAATCAATATATTACTTTGAAGAAAAAATAGCACAATAGTTACAGTATAAAGTAAAAATGGTGTTTTTACCATGGATGAAAACAATAAATATAAATAAAAAAATAGATGATTATTACATAGAAAACGATTTTTTTCGTTAAAATGCATAAAAAATATATGTTTTTAATGGATAAAAGAAACAAAATCCTTGTTAAATAATTATTTATTATTGCTTTTCATACACCGCTGTAGTATACTAACGCCATAAAAATATATTACATAGCAATTAATATATTTTAAATCAATTCTATTAAATTCAAAAATAAGTAAGAGGAGGATTATAACATGAGAAGGATGAAAAAAGTTTTATGCATGGCAATGGCGGTGGGTATGACTGTCTCATCTCTGGCCGCCTGCAAAAGCAGTCCGTCAGGGGCGTCCAAAGCTTCTGCTGCAGGGGAAACTCAGGCAGGAGCCCAGTCAACAGCAACCGGTACTCCGATTAAGGTGGGAGTATCCAACATGGTAACAGGCCCTATGGCGGCTGGAGGACTTCGTATGAAGCAGGCAGTGACCATGGCTTTTGAAGAAATCAATGCCAAAGGAGGCGTACTGGGAGGAAGACCTTTGGAGATGGTTCTGGTTGATGATACAGGAACTCCCACAGGTGCGGTGAATGCGGTCAATAAGATCCTGGGAGAGAATGTTTCCGTGGCCATTGGTCCCCATACTTCACCTATGGCATCTGCAACTCAGGAATTGTATCGGAAGGCAGGAGTTCCTTTCATCAGCGCAGCCACCTCACCGAAGCTTTTAGAGGCACAGAATCCATACTTTTTCCGTATATCCGTTTCAGACGGGGCTGTTGGACCGGCTATGGTGGAGTTTGCCAAGGAACAGTTTAGTGCCGGAAAGGTAGGCGCCCTCTATGATACCGATGATTACGGTGTGGCAGCCGACAATGCCACGAAGCTGTATTGCGAAAAGAATGGGATTGAGTATTACTCAGAAGGCTTTACATCAGGGGATAAGGACTTAACTTCCCAGCTTTCCAAGATCAAGGGCTGGGGACCGGATGTTATCTTTGATTTTTCCCATGATGCAGAAGCAGCTTTGATTGTGCGCCAGTTGGACGAGCTTGGTATGGGAGATCTTCCCCATGTTGGACCTAATGCCCTGGCCCAGTCCCAGACCTATGATTTATGCGATGCAAAACAGTTGGAAGGAACTTATGCATCTACTGATTTCTATGCGGACCAGACCAATGAGACCATGAAGAAATTCCTGGATGATTTTAAGGCACGCTGGGGAGCAGATGTGGAACGTTATGCAGCCATGTATTATACTGCAGCTTACTTAACGGCCGATGCCATTGAACGGGCCGGCTCCGATAAACCGGAAGATATCCGCAAGGCTCTTTCTGAAACAAAGGATTTTAATGCTGTATTTGGCAAGCTTAATTGCTCTGAGCAGGGAGAGATGAATACCAACCTTTATATTCTGGAGTTTAACGGAGAAAAGAATATGTCTGTAACCAAGCAGGTATCCTTAGACTGATGATATAAGGTGAATGAACGGCACCTGGCGGCTTAAAACGGCTGCCGGGTGCAAATAACGAGGAGGTACTACATATGCAGGTATTTGTACAGCTTCTCATTACCGGTATTGCCATGGGCTTTATCTATGCTCTGGTAGGTATTGAGTACACTCTTATCTGGAACGCAACAGGATTATTGAATTTCAGTCATGATAAGTTCATCTTATTTGGAGCTTATATGTTTGCCGGTACCTATGTGTTAGGTCTTGGGCTTCCGCCGGTATTGGCGATTCTTTTTACTGTACTTACCATGTTTCTGTTAGGAATGGTCAGCGCATTTGCGCTTTTTAATCCGCTCAGCAAGCTTTCCACCAATTTATTTGCCGTAATCGGAACGGTGATCCTTGGCAGGATCATGATAGAGTCGGTCCGTCTGATCTGGGGTCCTCTTCCCTTTACACTGGACAATTTTTTAAGAGGATCCATTCACTTTGGTTCTGTGGTAGTATCAAAGGCCCATCTGGTGATTATTGTGGTGTGTTCCCTGATTACCGCTGGTCTGCAGATTTTCTTTAAAGCGACCAAGACCGGAAAAGCCATGCGCTGTGTATCAGAAAATAAAACGGCGGCCTCCTTAATGGGAATCAATGTTCCCATGAACATCGCTTTTACCATTGGCTTATCGGCTGTTATCTGTGCCACCATCGGAATCCTGGTAATTCCAATATTCAATGTGGAGCTTCAAATGTCCTCCATGATCGGTTTAAAAGGCTTTGCCTCCGGTGTCATCGGTGGTTTTGGCTACCTTCCGGGAGCGATTGTGGGCGGTATCCTTCTGGGACTTGTTGAAATCTTTGGAAGTATGCTGATTCCGTCAGTTTATAAAGACTGTTTGTCATTTGTACTGTTAATTATCTTCTTGTTGGTGAGGCCGTCAGGAATTCTGGGAAATAAGAGATAAGCGAGGAGGAAAGCAATGAAAATAAATAAATCATCGGCATTAATTGCAGTAGCTGCAATTGCTCTGGCAGCAATCCTACCCATGTTTATTTCCAATAACTATCATCTGAATCTGATGATCCAGGTGCTGATTAATATCATTATCGTAGTGGGACTTAATTTCATAACCGGCCTTACGGGTCAGATGAATCTGGGAACAGCCGGTATTTTCTCTATGGGAGCATATACGTCTTCCCTGCTGGCTACGAGACTTGGGATCAATCCATGGATCTGCTTAATAGCAGCCGTGGGCATGGGATTTTTAATAGGAATGGGTCTTGGCTATCCTTCCTTAAGGGTATCCGGAGTATATTTAGCTCTTACCACCATTGGCTTTTCAGAAATAGTCCGCATTTTGATGACTAATCTGACAGGTCTCACAGGAGGAGCATTGGGTGTAACGGGAATTCCGGCCTTTTCCATACTGGGCCACAAATTCCAGACAAATAAAGAAATTTATTATCTCTATCTGGTGATAGCAGTAATCCTTATTTTCAACGCATACAGGATTGTTAATTCCAAATGGGGGCGGGCTTTCCTGGCAGTTAAGGATAATCCGGATGCGGTGGAAGCAGGAGGGATCAACATTGCGTCCATTAAGATTCTGGCGTTTACCCTTGCAGCCGTCTATGCAACAGTGGCAGGAAGTCTTTATGCCCATTACGTTGGGTTCATTAATCCCAGTGCATATAACCTGGAGTATTCCATTAACTACGTTGTCATGCTGGTGATCGGAGGATTAGGCTCTGTGCCCGGCAATGTTCTGGGGGCCATTCTGGTCACTCTGGTACCGGAATTTTTAAGATTCATGGAAAATTACTACTGGCTGGTATTTTCAATTATCACTCTGCTGTTTGTCATCTTTATGCCAAATGGGATGGTTTCTCTATTTAAGGGAAAGAAGAGGGCGGCAAAAACAGGGAAAGGAGAGCAGGCAAATGGCTGATAACAGAGAAGGAAAATCTATTTTAACCTTAAACCATGTAACAAAACGCTTCTCCGGACTGGTAGCGGTAAATGATCTGTCTCTGGATATGAAGGAACGCACCATCCATGCTTTGATCGGTCCGAATGGAGCAGGCAAGTCAACTGCTATAAACATGATCACCGGTCTCTTGCCGCTGACAGAGGGCGAGATTTACCATGAGAACACGAAAATAAGTGGTATGAGCGCCCATGAAATTGCCCAAACCAGTTGCAGCCGGACGTTCCAGAACTTAAAATTATACCGTTCCATGACAGTGAAGGAAAACTTAATGATGGGAAATATGTCAGACCGGAAGCAGGGCTTTGTGCCTTTTCTGTTTGATATTAAGAACGCTTACAAAGAAGAGAAGCTGATGAATGAAAAGGCGGATCAGATTCTGGAGTTTATGGGATTAAAGGATCTGGCAGAAGAATATCCGTCCAATATGCCTTACGGCAAACAGAAACTTACGGAGCTTGCCAGGTCTCTCATGTCAGACCCAGGACTGCTGTTCTTAGATGAACCGGCCGCAGGGCTGAATCCTTCCGAGCGTGTGGAATTTGTAAATATTATGCTAAAGGTGTTTGATTCCGGCATTGATATTTTCCTCATCGAGCACAATATGGATGTTATCATGAATATCAGCAATTACATTACCGTCATTAACTTTGGCGCAAAAATTGCCGAAGGCACACCGGAAGAAATACAGCAGGATCCGGTGGTGATCAAGGCGTATTTAGGCGACCGGTATAAACAGAATATGGCAAGGGGGGCTGCAAATGCTTAAGATCAATGGCATTGACGTATATTATGGCAAGGTTCAGGCTCTGTTTGACGTATCCATTGAAGTGGGAGACAAGGAAATCGTATCCATCATCGGAGCCAACGGGGCAGGAAAGACTACCCTGATGAAGTCCATTATGGGAATTAATAAGCCGAAAAAGGGTACCATCGAATACAACGGCCAGGTCATAAGCGGTCTCCCTCCCCATAAAGTGGTAAGTAAAAAAATTGTTTATATTCCGGAGGGCCGGGAAATTTTCCCCAATATGACTGTTCAGGAAAATTTAGAAATGGGTGCCTATTCTGTAAAGATGTCAAAAGTGGAAATGGAACGGCATCTGGAAGAACAGTACGACATTTTTCCAAGATTAAAGGAACGGGCAAAACAAAAAGCCGGTTCCATGTCAGGCGGCGAACAGCAGATGCTGGCCATTGCAAGAGGGCTTATGTCAGACCCACAGCTTTTGATGCTGGATGAGCCCAGTCTTGGCCTTGCACCGGTAATTGTGGATGACATGTTTGATGTAATTGTCCGGGTGAACAAGGTGAGAAATATACCCATTGCAATCGTGGAGCAGAATGCATTTATGGCCATGTCCATATCTGACAGGACTTATGTACTGGAAGTGGGTAACCTGGTTACCTGTGGAGAAAGCAAAGCATTGATGGATTCGGATGAGATCAAAAAAGCCTATCTGGGAGGCTGATGGCTTGCTGTTATTGACATAATTTATGGAGGTAAAGGAATATGCGCGCTATCTATTTAGAAGAACCGTGGAAGGTTGCATGTATTGACATTGAAAAACCGGAGCCAAAAGAAGGACAGGCTCTTATAAAAGTACGGGCCGCAGGGATTTGTGGAAGCGATATAGGCGCTTTCCGGGGAACCAATCCTCTGGTATCCTATCCAAGGATCATCGGCCATGAGGTTGTGGGTGAGGTAATATCCATTCCGGAGGGCAACAAGAATGGAATCAAGGCAGGAGACCATGTGATTGTAGATCCCTATCTCTTTTGCGGAGACTGCTACCCCTGTTCCATTGGGCGTACCAATTGCTGTACCGATTTAAAGGTGTTGGGAGTCCATGTAGAGGGAGGAATGTCTGACTATATGGTACATCCGGCAGATATGCTGTGGAAGCTTCCAAAAGATATGCCATGGGACATTGCACCTATGGCAGAACCTCTTACCATCGCCCTTCATGGCATTCACCGGGGCGGCTTAAAGAAAGGGGAACATGTGGCTATTATAGGGGCCGGTCCCATAGGTCTTCTGGCAGCCATGTCAGCTCTTGCTTATGAGGCAGTGCCTATTGTCATTGACGTTGTGGCAGAGCGCCTTTCTTTTGCAAGAGAGCTGGGAGTAAACTATACGATTCATTCAGCAGAAGAAAACCTCACAGAAAAGGTGCTGGAATATACAAACGGACGTATGGCAGAGCTTGTCATGGAGTGTTCCGGTGCCAACCCGGCAGTCCGTTCCGCTCTGGACATTACTGCCAACGCAGGCCGGATTACGTTTACCGGATGGCCGAAAAAGGAGACTCCGCTCCCTACTGATATGATCACGAGAAAGGAAATTGATATCCGCGGAGCCCGTACCAGTGCCAATGAATTTGAAGAAGCCATTGAGCTGATCCATACAGGCAGGGTAGATGTGAGAAAAATACTGACCAAAACCGTTACAATGGAAGAAACTCCGGCAGTGATCACTGATATTGAGGAAAACTCCGGTAATTATATGAAGGTGAACGTAATGCTGTGACAAATGGCAGGTTGAAATTGTTATACAGAAAAAATGATTGTTGACAAATGAGTCATTAGAACGTATAATTGTCTGGATCACAGACATGAGTGTCTGATTTATAATTGAATAGCTTCATTAAGAGGGAGTAGTTTAAATGCATCATCAACATCCTGACTGTCATAGGGCAGCCTGGTGGTGCATACCAGATAATGGTTACCAGACTTTTAATGTATTTACTCTGAACATTTGATTTTTTCAGAATAAATGCATTGAAAGTCTTTTTCTTTCCCTTTTTGGGGCAATAATAAATCAGAGAGATCATAACAGTACATGTTGATGCAGGCTGTCCTATTGGGATGGCAGAATGGAGGAAAGTTTGAAAGACTGGTATCAGAAAACAGAAGAGGAAGTTTTACAAGAGCTTCATACATCAAAGGAAGGGCTGAAGGAAGAGGAGGCTGCCGGGCTTCTTGCCAGCAAGGGAGAAAATGTCCTGGAGGAAGGTAAGAAAAAAAGCACTCTTCAGGTATTTGCCGAGCAGTTCCGTGATCTGCTGGTGGTCATTCTGATTGCAGCGGCTGTTATTTCCATGCTTTCTGGAAATGTGGAAAGCACCATCGTTATTGTGGCGGTTATTGTGTTAAACGCAATTCTTGGAACGGTGCAGCATGAAAAGGCGCAAAAGTCCCTGGCAAGCTTAAAATCCTTATCATCGCCCACGGCCAAGGTGATCCGGAGCGGACAAAAGATCGAGATTCCTTCACGAGGCGTGGTTCCGGGAGATATCCTGCTTTTGGAAGCCGGAGATATGGTAGTGGCTGACGGAAGGATCATTAATAATTACTCTCTTCAGGTCAATGAAAGTTCCTTGACCGGAGAATCCACCAATGTGGATAAAGAGGAGGGGACCCTTGGACCAGAAGCTCCCCTGGCAGACCGGACCAATATGGTTTATTCCGGAAGCCTGGTTACTTACGGCAGGGCGGTTGTGGCTGTTACCGGAACCGGAATGGAGACGGAGATCGGAAAGATCGCCAGCCTGATGAACGCCACGAAGGAGAAGAAAACGCCTTTGCAGGTCAGCCTGGATCAGTTTTCCAGCCGCCTTGCCATGGTCATCATGGTGATCTGCGCCATGGTGTTCCTGTTAAGCATTTACCGTAAAATGCCCCTTCTGGATTCCCTGATGTTTGCTGTGGCCCTTGCAGTTGCAGCCATTCCGGAAGCCTTAAGCTCCATCGTAACCATTGTACAGGCAATGGGGACCCAGCGGATGGCCAGGGAAAATGCTATCATCAAGGAATTAAAGGCAGTGGAAAGCCTGGGCTGCGTTTCCGTCATCTGTTCCGATAAGACCGGAACCCTGACCCAGAATAAGATGACTGTACAGGAAATTTATGTGGACGGTAAAGTCTGTCAGCCGGATGAGTTAGACCTTCGCAGCCAGCTTCACCGTTACCTGCTTTATGATGCGCTGCTGACCAATGATTCCTCTATTGTGGAAGGAAAGGGGATCGGAGATCCTACGGAGTATGCCCTTCTTGAAATGGCGGGAAAAATCAGCTTAAGCCATGATCTCATCAGGGAAATGATGCACCGCTTAGAAGAGCTTCCCTTTGATTCCGACCGGAAGCTGATGAGCACCAAATACCAGCTTCATGGGGTTCCTACCATACTGACAAAGGGGGCGGTGGATGTATTGCTGTACCGGACCACCCATATCCGTACCTCTGAGGGAGTCAGGGAGCTGACAGAAAAGGACAGGGAGGAGATCTTTGACCAGAACATGAGATTTTCAGAGAATGGGCTTCGGGTGCTTGCCTTTGCCTATAAGGAAGTGGAGGAAGACCATGTGCTTTCCTTAAACTCTGAAAACGGCTTTATTTTCCTGGGGCTGGTTTCCATGGTGGATCCGCCGAGAGAAGAGTCCAAGGAAGCGGTAGCCGATGCCAAGCGGGCAGGGATCCGGCCGGTAATGATCACCGGAGACCATAAGATCACCGCAACCGCCATAGCAAAGCAGATCGGGATCTTTGAAACGGGAGATATGGCTGTAACCGGGGCAGAATTAGATGCCATGACCGATGATGAGCTGGATTTGAATATTATAAAGACCTCCGTATACGCCAGAGTGTCGCCGGAAAATAAGATCCGCATTGTGGACGCATGGCAGCGGCGGGGAAATGTTGTTTCCATGACTGGAGACGGAGTCAATGATGCTCCTGCCTTAAAGAAGGCTGATATTGGAGTGGCAATGGGAATCACCGGAACAGAGGTTTCCAAGGATGCCGCTTCCATGATCCTGGCAGATGATAATTTCGCAACCATTATAAAGGCAGTTGCCAACGGCCGTAACGTGTACCGGAACATAAAAAATGCCATTCAGTTTTTGCTTTCCGGCAATATGGCGGGAATCCTTTCCGTTCTTTATACATCCATTGTGGCTCTTCCCATCCCATTTGCTCCGGTTCATCTGCTGTTCATTAACCTGCTAACGGACTCCCTTCCGGCAATCGCCATTGGCATGGAACCTGCGGAGCACGGCCTGCTTAACAGGAAGCCAAGAGATCCAAAAGAGGGAATCCTGACTAAAGAATTTTTGATCAAAATACTGGTGCAGGGTGGGCTGATCGCCGCATGTACCATGACGGCCTTCCATATTGGCTTAAGGCAGGGCAGTGCATCCACAGCCAGCACCATGGCTTTCTGCACCTTGACCCTTTCCCGTCTGTTTCATGGATTTAACTGCAGAAGCCGCCACTCTATTTTCAGGCTGGGCTTTAAAACCAACTGGTACAGCCTGGGAGCATTCCTTGCAGGGGTTTCCCTGTTAAGTCTTGTCATGTTTGTACCTGTTCTTGAAAGGCTGTTTTCCGTAACGCCCCTTTCAGGAGGACAGATCGGAATCGTATATGGCCTTGCAGTCATCCCTACGGTAATCATACAGTTTACAAAGGTCATAAAGGAAAACAGGAAATAATTTCTTGAAAAAAAAGAGGTTCAACCGAAAAAAAGTGTTGAACCTCTTTTTTAAAAATGATAAAATACTCCAGTAAATAAAAATTAAATATTGGAGAAAGGACGACACATGACAGGACAACCTTCATTTAAAGTAAGAAATTGCGGACCGCTGTCCAGGCGGACGAAATTCCAGATTCTTGCCCTGGTGCCGATTTATTTTATTGTTGCAGGCTTCTTTTTGCAGCCGTTTGATGGAATTTGGAGAGGTATTATTACGATTGTCAGGGAGCCAGATTTCCTGATTACGGATTATGTTGCTATTGGCGGAATAGGAGCAGCGTTTGTCAACGCGGGTGTATTAACTTTATTAAGTATTGCAATTGTGTATTTTCTTGGTATGGAGATGAGCGGCCATACTATAACCTCATGCTTTCTTATGTTTGGTTTTTCCCTTTTCGGAAAAAATATCATGAATATATGGGCTATCATGATGGGAATTTGCCTGTATTCTTATTATCACAAAACTTCCATAACACGTTATATCTATGTTGGCTTTTACGGGACTTCTTTGTCCCCGATCATCACTCAGATCATGCAGATCGGTAATCTGCATTTGGCATCCAGGCTGATTCTGAGCATCTTAGTTGGATTGGCAATTGGATTTGTACTTCCGCCCCTGTCCACTCATACCCACTATGCCCACAAGGGGTATTCCCTTTATAATGTGGGTTTTTCCGCCGGTATCATTGCTGTTGTCATAGTCTCTCTGATGAAATCCTTTGGAATTAACATAGAGGAAAGGCTGATCTGGTCTGAGGGCAACAATGTGATTTTTGCAAGGCTGCTTCTGTTTTTGTTCTTTGGTATGATAATTTTTGCATTTCTGCTGTCAGAGAATGTTGGAAGGCGTTATCTGGACATACTAAAAACCTATGGCCTCAGCGGCACGGATTATGTAAAAAGTGAGGGATTTGCGCCTACTCTTCTTAATATGGGGATCAACGGTGTGGTATCAACCCTGATCCTTGTCATGATAGGAGGAGCTTTAAACGGACCTACCATTGGAGGGCTATTCACCATTGTAGGCTTCAGCGCAACGGGAAAGCATATTCGAAACATTTTACCCATTATGATGGGAGTCATTCTAGGAGGGTTGGTCCAGAACTGGAGCATTACGGATCCCAGTGCCCTTCTGGCCCTTTTATTGTCAACAACCCTTGCGCCTATTGCAGGTGAGTTCGGCGTTGCTGCGGGCATTATAGCCGGATTTCTTCATTCTGCCGCAGCTCTGAATGTAGGCATTGTTTACGGCGGTATGAACCTTTATAACAATGGCTTTGCAGGAGGTCTCATGGCCACCTTCCTGGTGCCGGTGCTCCAGTCCATCCGGGACAGACAGGCCCATGCACATGTTCATGATTCCTTATAGTTTCATGAGAAACGGAGGCTGGAACAGAATAAAACTTAAGAACAGGAAGATCTTGAAATGTTGTATCAGATAAAGGATGGGACAGTTACTGCCGGGAGCAGCCTGATCCTGTCACATATTGATTTTGGAATACATGGCAGGGAAAAAATAGCGGTGGTAGGAAACAATGGAGCCGGAAAAACCACACTTTTAAGGCTTATAGCCGGGGAATTGGACTTAGACCGGGATGATAAGCGGGAAGGCCCCGGCATCACCAGTTCCAGAAAACTGACCATAGGATACTTAAAACAGCAGGCGTTTGAGGATAAGGGCAGGACAGTAGAAGAAGAGCTGCTGTTCTCCTGTCCTTTTAGAGATTCCTTTGCCATGGAGCGGTTTGAATATGAACGGGAATATGATACCCTGTTTACCGGGTTTGGATTTACAAAGGAAGATAAAAAGAAAAGCCTTTCCCAGTTTTCCGGCGGGGAGCAGACGAAGATTGCCCTGATCCGCCATTTGCTGCAAAAGCCGGATATCCTGCTTTTAGACGAGCCTACCAACCATCTGGATATCCAGGCAGCGGAGTGGCTGGAGCAGTATATGAGGCAGTATGAAAAGGCAGTGGTGATGGTATCCCATGACCGCTTTTTTCTGGACCAGACGGCATCGGTGGTATATGAGCTGTCGGGAAAGAGACTTATGAGGTATCCCGGCAATTATACCCATTACCGGGAAGAGAAAAGGAAGGCGGTACGCATACAGACAAAAGCCTATGAGCGGCATCAGGAGGAGCTGAAACGCTTAAATGATCTGGTGGAGCGGTTTAAGCATAAGCCAAATAAGGCCGCATTTGCCAGGGCAAAAAGAAAGGCAATGGAACGGCTGGGGCAGGCAGAAAAACCGGCAGAGGATGATATCCACATATTCACAGGTGCTTTGGAGCCTGCTTTTTTAGGAAGCAAATGGGTCTTTGAAGCAGAACACTTGAAAATCGGATATGACCGTCCCCTTTTGGAACTGTCCATGAGGATCCGCAGAGGACAGAAAATAGGGATCCTTGGTCCCAACGGGGCAGGAAAGAGCACTTTTTTAAAAACGGTGGCAGGTCTTATTCCTCCGGTTTCCGGGGCGCATTCCCTGGGAAACCAGATTACCATGGGCTATTTTGACCAGCATTCTTCGGAAATTGATTCTGATAAATCCGTTGCAGGCCATTTCCATGATCTTTTCCCCTCTTTGACGGAAAAAGAGGTCCGCAGCATTTTGGGAGCATACCTGTTTGGGGGAAAGGAGGCCGAAAAACGGGTAAGCTTCCTTTCCGGCGGGGAAAAGGCAAGGCTTGTCCTGGCGGAGCTTTTGCAGAGCAGGCCCAATTTCCTGATCCTGGATGAACCCACCAACCACATGGACATCAGGGCAAAGGAAACCCTGGAATCCGCATTCCGGGCTTATACAGGAACCATTTTATTTGTATCCCATGACCGTTACTTTTTAAGCCGGGTGGCAGAATCGGTTCTCATATTTGAAAACCAGTCCGCCTTTTACTATCCCTTTGGCTATGAGCATTATCTGGAACGCTGCAGAAAGGCAGAAAAGGGAGAGGGGATTGCAGCGCAGATCAGGGCGGAGGAACAGGCCCTGATCGCCGGAATGCGGGGAGTCCCAAAGGCAGAAAGGCACCGGCTAAGAGAGATACCGGTGGAGGAAGCGTATCTGGATTGGAAGCTTGGGCTGGTTCTGGAGCGGCTTTTGCCCGCAAGGGACCGGGTGATGAAATTAACTGTCTCTATAGAGGAGATGGAGGAACGGTGGCTGGAATCGGAAAGCTTCTGGAAGGGTGAGGAGTGGAAGGAATCCGGTTCCTATGAGGAGAGGAAGGAAGAACTTCAAAAGGCATGGGCAGATTGGCATGAACTATGCCTGGAATGGTTTGATACGGCTTATGAGGAAGGGCTGTAAAGAGAAAGAGATGTAAAAAGAAGCGCAGGACATTGGAGGCTGATCCGCCAATGTCCTGCGTTTTTTATGTAATTTAAGATTGTTTTCCTTAATCAATACTTACCGGAATAGTCATAGGTTGATGCTGTTCTTGCATAAAATTCCGGTTCATGGTTTTTGATAGAAGGAACGTACTCTTCATGAAAATCTACCTGTTCTCCGTTTAATTTGAATTTTCTGACTTCCTGCTGCAGAGTCTGGGACTGAGCGGTCAGCTCCTCACTGGAAGCAGAACTTTCTTCTGCGGTAGCTGCATTTGTCTGTATTACGGCAGATACCTGTGACAGGCCCTGGTTGATCTGTTCCATTGCTGTCACCTGCTGGGAAGAAGCGGTTTCGATCTCCTGGATCGTCTGTTCCACAAGTCTTGATTTTTCCCCTACTTCCCGAAGGATCCTTGCGGCATCGGCTGCCATCTGCTTGCCCTCGTTAACGGCTTCCACGGAATGGACGATGAGATTTGCCGTTTCTTTGGCCGCTTCCGCAGATTTGGTGGCAAGGTTTCGCACTTCATCTGCTACCACTGCAAATCCCTTTCCCGCACTTCCGGCACGGGCAGCTTCAATGGCGGCATTTAATGCAAGAATATTTGTCTGGAAGGCGATATCTTCAATCACTTTGGTGATGTTGGAAATTTCTTCGGAAGCTGCGCTGATCTTATTCATGGAGGTATTCAGGTTTTGCATGTGGGTATTGCTTTCAATAACTCCGGCTCCGTTCTGTTCCACGTATGAAGATGCCAAACGGACATTATCCGCATTCTGACCGGCCTGTATGGCGACTGTGGTAATGGCGGCGTTAAGCTCCTCAACAGTTGCTGCCTGTTCCGTAGATCCGGAGGCCAGGGCCTGGGCTGCAGAGGATACCTGCTCTGCGCCGGTATTTACCTGATCGGCTGCAGTGCTTATAAGAAGCAGAGTCCGGTTAAGATCCTTTTCAATCTTACGAAGGGCAAGACCAAGGATATCTTCTTCGGAACGGAGAGGAACTTCCTGGGTAAAATCACCGTTGCTGATTTTTTCGGCAATGAGCACCTGACTCCTGATGCCTTCCAGCATGGAAGTAAAGGCAGAGGCAAGCTGGCCTGTTTCATCCTTGGAATTGATATTCTGCAGGTCCACATCCACATGTCCAAGGGCGATTTTATCAGCGGCTTTTACCACATGTCCGATGGGCAGGCTGATCATGCGGGCAATCCGGGAGCCCAGGAATATGGCAAAGGCTGTTCCGGCTGCAACGATGCTGCAAAGGATAACGGTCAGGATGATGGCGGTTGAATCATTGGTTTTACTGGTCTGGTGGGCAACTTCCATCCGGATCTCCGTCATTCTGTCAAAATTGTCAAATATCTTCTGGATCTTGTCCTTATCCTGATCAAAAGCGGTCAATGCCGTGTTCTTAGACCCCTGCTTGGCTGCGTTTAAGCATCTTTGTATAGAGGGATCAAAAGAATCTGTAAACAGTTGGATTGACTCATCCATCAAAGAAAGGGCTTCTTCATTTTTGATGCTGGCCCGGTATGTGGCGGAGCCGTTAAGAAAGTTGTTCTTTGCTTCAGCATAGCTTTGTTCCAGGGTCTCTAATTCCGTTGTGTCACCGGCATGGATGACCATGGCATTGGAATCTGCACGAAGCTGATACAGATTTTTAGTGGCAAAGAACAGGTCTTTCATGGGAGCTGTCTGCTCTTTGTACAAAATGGTATCCATTCTGTTGATGCGGGACATGCCCAAAATGCCCGTGATGCCGATTACAAGCATAATCAATACCATGCTGAGAAAGGCTGTAAGCAGCTTTCTGGTAATACTGTAATCTCTGAATTTCTTCATATTGATAACCTCCTAGTTTTTCATCAGTTCTTATGTATAATCGCTTCAATCTGGTCTGCCATGTTCCTCAAAACACCAACGGGTGTATACACATCACAACGTCTGAGGCTCCGTGTTCCGTATACCATAGGAATCAATATTTTATGAACATCGGTGAATATCAGTTACAAAAAGGCCATTTTATCCATTTTTAGGCAAATATCGACATTGTTCATTATATAATACAAGATTATTGTTTGTCAATGGAAAGAAAAAGCCTGTTAAAGATAGAATTTAAATTCATTTTAATAGAAAATAAAAAGCATTTTAGATAAATTTTTAACATTTATCGTCAAAAAATGACATCATGAAAAAAAGAGGCATTTGTTTTGGCTGTTGTGCAATATGTACATGACAAATGTCATATTGCACATTACAATAGTAATAAATGCATAAAAAATATTGACTTTTTCTTTGGAATTGTTATGATGAATACAGAGAGAGGGGGTAAAACATGAATTATCAGGAAGGGAAGAAGAAAGTTGTGGTGGCCGGACATATTTCCCTGGACATTACGCCGGTTTTTAAAAACAGCGGCGGTCAGAAGTTTTCCGCGCTTTTACGGCCTGGAAAGCTCCTGCGGGTAGGAAAGGCACAGGTATCCACAGGCGGGGCTGTCTCCAATACGGGGCTGGGGCTTCATGCCCTGGGAGGCGACGTACTTTTAATGGCAAAGGTGGGAAAGGATGATTTCGGCTTGATCTTAAAGGAAAAGATCAGGCAAAGCGGCTGTGAGAGCAGCATTCCGGAAATGGAGGGGGAATCCACCTCCTATACGGTGGTCATAGCTCCAAAGGGATTTGACCGGTTTTTTCTCCATGATCCCGGATGCAATGATACGTTTTGCTGCAATGATGTGGATTTTGAGCAGATGTCCGGGGCGTCCCACTTTCATTTTGGATACCCTACGCTGATGCGCAGATTTTACCAGAATGACGGAGAAGAATTGGTTGATCTTTTCCGGCGGGTCAAGGAGCTTTCCCTTACCACATCCCTGGATTTAACAGCAGTGGATCCTGAATCAGAGGCGGCCGGATGTGACTGGGAGAAGATCCTGGCGTCTGTGCTTCCTTATGTGGATTTCTTTGTCCCCAGCATTGAAGAACTGGGGTACATGCTTGACAGGGACTTATATGACAAATGGCAGGAAAAAGCGGGAGGGGATGACATTACATCAATCCTTTCCTTAAATGAGGATGTGAAGGTCCTTGCGGACCGGGCGTTAAAGCTGGGAGCCAAAGCCGTATTGCTGAAATGCGGGGCAGCCGGCATGTATTTAAAGACCGGGCCGGAGCATTTTATGGAAGGCTGGGGCGGTATTGCCTGTTTTCAGAACAGCTTTGTGCCCCATAAGATCCTGTCGGCCACCGGAGCAGGAGATACCAGCATTGCCGCATTTATAAAGGCCATGCTGGATGGGTTAAGGCCGGAGGAATGCCTGGAGCTTGCGGCGGCAACAGGGGCTTCCTGTGTGACGGAGTATGATGCCATCAGCGGACTTCTGCCCTTTGAGGCTCTTAAGGAAAAGATACAAAAGGGATGGGAACAACAGAAAATTATCCATCCATAAAAAAATCATAATAATCAGGAGGAAAAAGATATGCTGATCACAATGAAGGCCATTTTAGAACTGGCGGATGCAAAAAACATAGCAATAGGGGCATTTAACATCACTTCCCTGGAGGGGATACAGGCAGTGCTTCAGGCTTCCGAAGAATTAAACCAGCCGGTAATTCTCCAATTTGCCCCTGTACACGAAGCCATCATCCCTATGTCGGTCATAGGTCCTATTATGATCATGATGGCAGAAAGGTCTACGGTGCCGGTAGCGGTGCATCTGGACCATGGGGACGATTTAAACATGCTGAAAAAGGCACTGGATATGGGATTTACTTCGGTCATGTATGACGGCTCTGCCCTGTCCTTTGAGGAGAATGTGGCCAATACCAGGATCGCTGTTGAAATGGCGGAAGCCTATGGGGCCTCTGTGGAAGCGGAGATCGGCGCCATGGGAAGACAGGAATTTTCAAGCATTGGGGAAGGAGAAGAGGGAGAAGCCACGGAAGGCTGCTATACGGATCCGGAGCAGGCAGAGGAATTTGCGGAAGTCACGGGAATTGATGCCCTGGCATGCTCCTTTGGCACCGTACACGGGCTTTACCTGACGGAACCAAAGCTGGATTTTGACCGGATCAGCCAGATCAGCCGCCGGACCGGACTTCCCATTGTCATGCACGGAGGCTCCGGGGTCAGTGACCAGGACTTTCATAAATGCATTGAAAACGGCGTCCGCAAGATCAATTACTATACATATTTAGCCAAAACAGGCGGGATGCATGTAAGGGAAAAGGCCATGGAAGCAGAAGGATACGTATTTTACCATGATGTGACCTTATGGGGGATCGAGGCCATGAAAAAGGATGTGCTTCATACCATAAAGGTATTTTCCAATCTGGAATAAGGAAGGGTCAGGAGGTCCTAAATGAAACGTTCAGAAATTAACAGGGCATTAAGGGATATGGAGGAGATGGCAAAGGCATGGGGCTTTGCCCTTCCTCCCTTCTGCGGCTTTACTCCGGAAGAGTGGAAGGAAAAGGGACATGACTATGATGAGATCCGTGACAATATGCTGGGCTGGGACATTACGGATTTTGGGATGGGTGACTTTGACAAGGCAGGCTTTTCCCTGATCACTTTGCGAAACGGCAATGTGAAGATGGAGAAGTATCCAAAGACTTATGCGGAAAAGCTGCTTTATATTAAGGAAGGCCAGTCCGCAGCCATGCATTTTCACTGGAATAAAATGGAGGATATCATCAACCGTGGCGGAGGGAATGTGCTGATCCGTGTTTACCAGTCCGCTCCTGACGGGGAATTTGCGGAAACTGATGTGACCATTCACAGCGATGGGCGGGAATACAAGGTGCCTGGGGGGACCCAGGTCAAGCTGTGTCCAGGGGAAAGCATTACCATATATCCTTATTTATACCATGATTTTGAACTGGAGCCGGGAACAGGTCCTGTTCTTTTGGGAGAGGTGTCCATGTGCAATGATGACAATGGGGACAACCGTTTTTACCTGCCTGCCGGGCGTTTTCCGGAGATTGAAGAGGATGAACCTCCCTATCGGCTTCTTTGCAACGAATATCCGGCGGCTAAATGAGAGTGTGGGTTCCAATAATATTTTATGGAAGATCAATATCTTTGCAAGAGGGGCATAAAGATATTACAATTGTCACATAAAACTCATTACATTGTGCACATGTTTTAAAAATAAACTCATGATATGATAAAAATGTAGCAAATACAACAAACAAAAAGTGTACAAGGAGGAAGTGACATGAAAAAAAGCACAAAAAAATTAGCCGCAATGCTGATTTGTGCAGCTCTTGCAGGAGTTTCCCTGGCGGGGTGCAGCAATGGGGAGCCTGAGACAAAAGCGCCTGAAACAACGGCAGCCGCCACTACGGCAGCAGAAACAGCAGCAGCAGCCACCACTGCAGAGACCAAGGCAGCAGTCAAAGCTGACTCTGGCGCCAATATGGCTGATGCAAATGTAAAGAAGAAAGACCCAAGCAAACATTACAAATTCGGATATACCTGTATGGATGGAACCAACCCGTTCTTCGTTACCATTGAAAAGACCATGCGGGAAATGGTTGAGGCCCAGGGCGACGAGCTTATTTCCGTTGACCCGGCAAATGATGTAACTCTTCAGATTACACAGGTGGAAGACTTGATTTCCCAGAAGATCGATGCCATGTTCATGAACCCGGCTGAGGCAGAAGGAATTCTTCCGGCTCTGGACCAGTTAAAAGAGGCAAATGTTCCCATTGTAGGCTTTGATACGGAAGTGGCTGACTTGTCCTATCTGATTTCTTATACAGGATCCGATAACTATAACGCCGGATTCGTATGCGGCGAAGACCTGGTTAAGAAATGCCCGGACGGCGGAGACATTATCGTGCTGGATTCCCCTACCATGAATTCCGTAACCGACAGAACCAATGGTTTCCTGGATGCCATCAAGGGACATAACTTTAACATCGTGGCCCAGCAGGATGCAAAGGGGAATCTGCAGGTTGCCATGGGCATTGCAGAAGACCTTCTTCAGGCACACGGCGATGTAGTTGCTATTTTCGGCGGCAACGACCCCACAGCACTTGGCGCTCTGGCAGCAGCCAATGCAGCAGGCATTAAGGAATGCAAGATTTACGGTGTAGACGGTTCTCCTGATATCAAGGCAGAAATGGCTTCCGGCGATTCCCTCATTGAAGGCAGCGGCGCACAGTCACCGGTTAAGATCGCACAGTCTGCAGTAAATATTATGTATTCTTATTTAAATGGCGATAAAGTAGATGACCGTTATCCGGTAGAAACCTTCCTGATCACATCTGATAATGTAAAGGACTACGGGACAGACGGCTGGCAGTAAGAACGTGTTGCGGAGGGCGTCTCAAAACAGGAGAAACATTGGGTTTGGGACGCCTTTCCGGCGCTTTTTAACGGTAAATCCCAAAAGGCAAAGCAAAAGTGAGAACAGGCAGGTGAGTTTATGAGCGAAAAGATTCTGCTTCAGATGAAAAATATCCATAAATCCTTCCCAGGAGTAAATGCCCTCCAGGGAGTGGATTTAGAACTCCGTACCGGTGAGGTCCATGCGCTTCTTGGGGAGAACGGAGCCGGCAAGTCAACCTTAATAAAGGTTTTAGGCGGCATTTACATAGCGGAAGAGGGGGAAGTTTTCATTGATGGCCAGAAGGTGATCATTGATGGGGTAAATACTTCCCATGCAAACGGGATCTCCATCATCCATCAGGAGCTGGTACTGGTTCCTCATATGACCGTAGCGGAGAATATTTTTCTGGGACGGGAGCCTGGAAAGGGTGGCTGGATCAATCACGATGCCATGGAAAAGGAAGCTAAGAAACTACTGGATGCCTATCATATGAATATTGATGCAGTAGCGCTTGTGAAAGATTTAACCATTGCCCAGCAGCAGATGGTGGAAATTGTAAAGGCCATCTCCTATAATTCCAGGATCCTTGTTATGGATGAGCCAACCTCCTCCATTTCAGATAAGGAAGTGGAATTCTTGTTTGAGACCATGCGGACGCTGACAAAGAAAGGCGTAGGGATCATTTACATTTCCCACAAAATGGATGAACTGGAGCAGATTTGCGACAGAGTGACCGTATTGCGGGATGGTGCATTTGTAGGAACAGAAGTGGTTAAGGATACCACCAGAGATAAGCTGATTGCCATGATGGTTGGCCGGGAGCTGACCAAGTATTATACCCGTGATTATAGTAAACCAGGTGAAGTGGTATTAAAATGTGAAAATATTGCAGACGGAAAGATGGTAAAGGGAGCCAGTTTTGAACTGCATAAAGGAGAAATCATTGGATTTGCAGGACTTGTGGGAGCGGGGCGCAGTGAAGCCATGAAATGCATCTTCGGCCTTACCCCCGGCTTTACGGGAGAGATTTTCGTGGAAGGCAGGGAAGTGAAGATCAAATCCCCTGTTGATGCCATGAAATACGGGATCGCCCTGGTGCCGGAGGACAGGAAGCAGGAGGGGCTTTACAAGGTGCAGACGGTCCGTTTTAACTCTACCATTGAAGTGCTTAAATCCTTTATAAAAGGAATCTGGGTGGATGCCAATAAGGAAGAGAAGATCACCCAGGAATATATTGATATGATGGATACCAGAACGCCCTCCCAGGAGCAGTTGATCGGAAACTTATCAGGAGGAAACCAGCAGAAGGTCATGATCGGCAGATGGCTTGCAACCTCTCCCAAGATCCTGATTCTTGACGAGCCCACCAGAGGCGTGGACGTAGGGGCAAAATCAGAAATCTACGGAATCATGAATGAGCTGGTAAAGGATGGGGTGTCCATCATCATGATTTCCTCGGAGCTGCCGGAGATTTTAAATATGAGCGACCGGGTTTATGTCATGTGCGACGGCAGGGTCACAGGATGCTTCAGCCATGAGGAATGCGTCACCCAGGAACAGATCATGAAGCTGGCTGCAAAGTAGGAAAGAAGGGGAAAATCAAATGACAACAAGACTTCAAAAAAATGTGAAACAATACTTGAGAGATAATATCGGCATTATCGGGGCGTTGCTGATCCTGTGTATTTTCTTATCCATATTTCCAAAGACCAGCGGTGCCTTCCTGACCCATAAGAATATGTTCAATGTCCTAAGGCAGATTTCGTCAAACCTGTTTCTGGCCTGCGGCATGACCATGGTCATTATTTTGGGAGGAATTGATCTTTCCGTAGGCTCTATCATAGCTTTGTCCGGCTGTGTGGCGGCAGGCTGTGTGGCCCGCTATAACCTTCCCATATTTGCAGCTATCATCATCGGCGTTCTCATCGGTATGGCGGTGGGAATGATGAACGGCGTGGTTATTTCAAAGACTACCATCCCTCCCTTTATCGTGACCCTTGCCACCATGAACGTGGCAAAAGGTCTGGCCTATGTGTATACAGGCGGTTCCCCGGTACGGGTGGTCACCAAGGCGTGGCAGTTTCTGGGCGCCGGTTATATCGGCGGAATCCCAACACCTGTCATACTTTTGGTATTTGTTCTGCTCATAACGGCAATTATTATGAATAAGACAAAGCTGGGGCGGCACATCTATGCGGTGGGCGGCAATTCCCAGGCAGCGAAATTCTCCGGCATCAGTACGGCAAGGGTAAAGCTGTTGGTACATACCTATTCCGGTATCATGGCCGGCCTTGCCGGTGTGGTATTAGCTTCCCGTATGTACTCCGGGCAGCCTACGGCAGGTGACGGTGCGGAAATGGATGCCATTGCAGCGGTGGTAGTAGGCGGCACCTCCATGGCAGGCGGTTCCGGCAAGATCGGCGGAACCATTATCGGCGGCCTTATCATCGGTGTTTTAAACAACGGCCTGAACCTGATGAATGTCAATTCCTTCTGGCAGTATGTGGTGAAGGGCATCGTCATTCTTCTGGCAGTGTTCATCGACTATCTGAGAAACAAAAAAAAGGATTAGAATTACGTCCTTGCCAAAAGCGTTTCCTTAACAGAGAGACGCTTTTTGTGGTATACTATCCACGAAAGCAATGAGCAGTACGAAACAGGACAGGGGAAGATTTTCGTTGCGCCTGCACATAAGAAAATCTTGCCATGGCCTGCTTCACAGGGCGAATGCCCGTGAGCGGGCGAATCCTACGGATTCGTCCGCTGCACTGCGGACTAACGGTACAATAAATAAACCAAATTGGGAAGTGAAAAGCATGAAGGCGAGAACAGGATTATTCTTTCTAACCATTGGAATACTGGCTTTGTTGCCTGGCTGCAACGGGAATAAGGGGGAGCCTAAGCAGCATGAAACCCTTCTTTTCGGGGCGACCTATATGACCAGGAATAACCCTTATTTTGATGTGCTGAACCAGGGAATCGAAGAGGTGGTAGAAGCCAATGGGGACATTCTTCTCACCAGGGATCCCCTTCAGGACCAGGGGAAACAGAATGAACAGATCCAGGAGCTGATCGATGAGGGAATCTGTATGCTGTTTTTAAACCCTGTGGACTGGGAGGCGGTTTCCCCTGCCCTTGAAGCATGCAAAAAGGCGGGAATTGCGGTCATTAATGTGGATACCGTGGTAAAAGAGAGGGATTCAGTCATATCTATCATAGAGACGGATAATTACCAGGCAGGTCAGCTTTGCGCCCTGGATATGATGAAGAGGAAGAAATCTGCCAATATTGTGATTTTGGACAACCCCATACAGATGTCCATCACCTACCGTTCCCAGGGATTTACCGATGCCATCGCAGGCAATGACAACTACCGGGTGGTGTACCGCCATGCGGCCGGCGGGGAAATTGAGGTATCCTCCAAAGTGGTGGAAGAGATTCTGGGGAGAAACATTGACTTTGACGTTATTCTGGGAGGCAATGATCCTACTGCCCTGGGAGCTCTGGCGGCTTTGCAGCAGGCCAGGAGGGAGGAGGGGGTCCTGATCTACGGGATCGACGGTTCCCCTGATTTCAAGGCCATTCTGGATATGGGCTATGTGACCGGAACCAGCGCCCAAAGCCCCAAGTCCATCGGCAGGGTTGCGGCTGAAACGGCATACCGGTATCTGGCAGGGGAGACGGTGGAAAAATACATCAGCCTGCCCAGTACCCTGATCACAAAGGACAATCTTGATAATTACGAAATTGACGGCTGGCAGTAGGTAGAGAGATGGAAGAGAAAAAATTTAACAGCCGGATCGGTCTTCTTCAGGTGGGGATCCTGGCCTTAAACATGATATCGGTTATGGGAATCAGCATTTTTATTTACTGGACCATTGAAAAAATCCGAAGGGCATACGCTGCAAGAGAATTCTTAAACGAGATCCAGGCCATTGTCTGGTATCCTTATGCGAAGATCTGGCTCTGCGCCCTTTTATTGGTGCTGCTTACCTTAAGCATGGTGATCCGGGACCGTTTGTTTCCCAATAACAGCAAGGTCATCCTCACCAGCCTGGTGGCGGATTTCCTCATCTGCTTTGGGATCATCATCCTTTTGAATTTTAATTATAACGGGATCCTGCTCCTGGTATTTTCCAACGTCATTATGTATGTGAAAAACGGAAAATCCAGGTATATCCTGGCTGCCGTAGCAATCGGAAGCTTTATTCTGGCCGATTATGAGCTTTTGTCCATTTCCTACGGCCTGTATTCTATCCAGGATTATATTTCCTATTACAGCGCTTCGGTGCAGCAGTACCTTTTAAGCGTGTATAATATTTTAATATCCTTAAATGTTATTTTGTTTGTTGTATACTGTGTTAACATCATCAACGAACAGCAGGGAAATCTAGATGAGATCCATGGGCTTAATGAAAAGCTTCAGGAGGTCAACGAACAGCTTCAAAAATATTCCCTTATGGCAGAAAAAATGGCTGAGACAAGGGAGAGAAACCGCCTGGCCAGGGAGATCCATGATACCCTGGGCCATACCCTGACCGGGATTGCTGCAGGGATCGACGCCTGTCTTGCCATCATCGGGACGTCGCCGGATCAGACAAAAAAGCAGCTTGAGCAGATTTCCAAGGTCACCAGGGATGGAATAAAGGATATCCGCCGTTCGGTAAGCGAATTAAGGCCCGATGCCCTGGAGCGATTCAGCCTGGAATATGCCATCAACAAGATGGTCACGGATATTAATGGGGTTTCGGAAACAAGGGTCTATTTTGACTGCAAGGTCCAGAACTTGAAGTTTGATGAAGACGAGGAAAATGCCATTTACCGGGTGGTTCAGGAAGGGATCACCAATGCCATCCGCCACGGACATGCCAGGGAGATATGGATCACCATAAAAAGGGAGAATCAGGACATCCTGATCCAGATCAAGGACAACGGAATCGGCTGCGAGGAAATGAAAAACGGCTTCGGCACGAAGCACATGAAAGAGCGGATCAGGATGTTAAGCGGAGCTGTGACATTTGATGGAAGCAATGGGTTTATCGTCAATGCAAGGATACCGATTCGGAGGGGGGAGACCTATGATTAAAGTATTGATCGCAGATGATCAGGAGTTGATCCGCCAGAGCCTGCAGATCGTGTTAAACAGCAGGCAGGACATGGCGGTGACTGATGTGGCCGCAGACGGCCAGGAAGTGATCCGGTGCGTAAGGAAGAACGTGCCGGATGTGATTTTAATGGATGTGCGGATGCCCAAAATGGACGGAGTGCAGTGCACGAAGATCATAAAGGAAAGCTATCCCCAGATCAAGATCATCATACTGACTACCTTTGATGATGACGAATACGTGTATAACGCTTTAAAATACGGGGCAAGCGGATATATGCTAAAGGGCGTTTCCATGGAGGAGCTGGTAGGCGCCATAACCACGGTTTACAATGGCTGGGCAATGATCAATCCGGACATTGCGGCAAAGGTGCTGCGTTTCTTTTCCCAGATGGCCCAGGCGGATGATACCATATCTGTCAAGGAAAAACACATGGAGGAATTGACCAGGACCGAATGGAAGATCATCGCCCAGGTGGAGAAGGGGGCCAGCAACAAAGAGATTGCAAAAACCTTGAACCTTTCTGAAGGAACGGTCCGCAATTATTTGAGCACGATCTTGAACAAGCTGGATTTAAGGGACAGGACTCAGCTTGCCATATGGGCTGTTCAGACCAATGTGAGAAAACGGGTAGAGACTTAATAAAGGCAAGGGGAAAACAGAAGAGCAGCAGAAACAGAAAACTGAAATAAATAGAAAACAATAACAAATCAAAGACAAAGGGGAAGCGGGAATGGGGAAGTGGAAAAAGCGTCTTTGCATCAGTACCGTCATAGCCGCACTGATAACGGGGGCCTTGATTTACCGCAGTCAGAACAGGGAAATAATTCTGGAATTCGGCATGTTCACGGGAAGCAACTGGGATGTGGCCAGTGCCAACAGCTTTAAGATCATAGACAAGGCAATCAAGGGTTTTGAAGAGTCCCATCCAAATGTGAAGATCCATTATTACAGCGGGATCGCAAAGGAGGACTATTCCGAATGGTGCGCCCGAAAGCTTTTGGAGGGGAAGATGCCGGATGTGTTCATGATACCGGATTCGGACTTTGACAAGTTCACTTCCCTGGGAGTTATGAAGGATTTAGATGAAATGATGGCAGGAGATGCCGGATTTCATAAAGAAGATTTTTTTACCACGGCCTTAAATACAGGCCGGCGCAACGGACGCCAGTATGCCCTGCCCTACGAAACAGTCCCGACTCTCATGTTTGTAAACAAGTCCCTGCTGGCCAAGGAGAGAATCCAGATGCCCAAGGAAGACTGGACCTGGGAGGATATGTATGAAATATGCAGAAAGGTGACAAAGGACACGGACAAGGACGGACTTCTGGATCAGTTTGGTACTTATAATTATAGCTGGCGGGATGCATTTTACACCAGCGGAGGTAAGCTGTATGACGAGAACCAGGACCAGCTTTCCTTTACAGACAGCCGGGTATTGGATGCCATCAAATATATCAAGCGTCTCAACGACTTAAACCAGGGCCAGAGTGTCACTCAGGAAGATTTTAATGAGGGAAGGGTAGCCTTCATGCCTTTGACCTTTGCGGAATACCGCACCTACAAGACCTATCCCTACCGGATCAAGAAATACACCAGATTTCAATGGGACTGCATCACCTTTCCTGCCGGGAGAGAAGGGGAAAACATATCAAAGGTGGAGGCCCTTTTGATGGGGATCAACAGCAAAACAAAGCATGATAAACTGGCCTGGGAATTTTTAAAGCAGTTGACTTACGCGGAAGAGATGCAGATGGATGTGTACCTGTATTCCCAGGGAGTTCCGGCTTTAAAAAGCGTGGCTTCCTCTAAGGAAGGGGCGGATATCATACAGGAAGATATGGATGAGGGGGAACAGGTAATCAGCAGCACTCTGCTGTATAATGTGATAGAGAATGGCATCATTGAGCCTAAACTTCTGCAGTATCAGCAGGTCATGAATCTGGCTGACGGAGAGGTATCCAAGATCTTGCAGGAAAATAAAAACGTTGACAGCAGCATGAAGATATTTCAGAGGACGGTCAGCAAGTATTTGCAGCAGCAGAGATGAAGGCACTGTTATTCACAAATATTATAAATAAACAGTACTATACCATATAGAGAGTAAACGACTTATGAATTTACCCATAGATGGAGGTTATTTTATAATGAATAAGCAATGTGACTGCTGCAAACCCGAAATTCTTAAAAAAACTAACAGCGCCCATTTATCATACAGTACCACAGATTCTCTCACAATTCCGGAAGGAACAAGTGTGGGAACTTCTTTTACCATTACTTCCCTGACGGTTGGTAATTCTCACGGGCGGCATTCAACCGTTCGATTAAACTTTTCAAGCAACCTGGTTACAGATGCATCAATTGCATCTGTCAGCTTTCAGATATTCAAACAATGCCCAGAGCAGATAGCCCCTATACCCGTAGGTTCAGTCTGGAACTACTCAAGAATATTGATAACAAGCGAAAGTACGACATTTTCATTTAAGGCATGTGACGATATTTGTGGTGAATGCTGCGTCTATTATGTTGTTGTAACAGTGTTTGCCGCTGCCACGACAGGCCTGATTTCCATTAATAATGCCAAATTAAGTGCATTGGTTATAATGGATGGTTGTTCATTTGACAAACAACTGTACTGCGGCAAAGATGAATGTCAATCCCATTGCAACAGCCGCTGCAGCAAACCATCTTCCGTGACTTTTTCAAAATGCAGTTCTCCATTAAATGTTTCGGTAGCCGGAGAAACACCGGCCGGAGAGACCTATATACTTGCATCCTTAAATGTAAATGCCGGAAAATTTAATCATCCATGCATTGAGCTGGAATTTGCCACTAATACTATTTTTTCTGGATCTCTTTTAATTGCCTTTATACAGATATACAAGCAATGTGATTGTCAAATGGCTCCGATCCCAATCGGTCCAGTATGGTTAGTGGATCATTCGCTGCCAGAATTTGATTATTACACTTTTTCCTTCCACACTCATGACTGTTTGGATCAGAGGGATGGCTGCTGTAATTATTATGCATTGCTCACCGTTCAGTTTGCACCCGGTGTGATAGCAACACTGTTCAATAATTCCACACTTAGCGCTACCATTGTTGATCGTGTATGTTAGTTAAAAATTAATTCAGGTGCCAGCCAAAAAAGAGTGTCTTAAAAGTCATTAGGTTTAAAAATATAAACCGGCTTTTAAGACACTCTTATTTATTTGTCAGAATACTTTCTTCGTAATATGCTTGCAGAAGCCGCCATACCTAAAAGTGCAGAGATGCAAAGCAGGCCATAGATGATGATATTACCTGATAAGTTGTCGCCGGTTTTTGGCAGGCCATTTTTTCCGTATCTGGTTCCTGTGGGAACGCCGCCGTTGATGTGAACCAATTCATCAGGGGTTCTGCCTTCCATATTGCCGGTAGGCGTGCCGCCGTCTATGTTGACTGTGGGGTCCACTGGAGCTGGAGGAGCCGTTGGCGTTGTGGCAGGTGTAGTAGGTGTGGCCGGTACCTTTGGACCGCCACCGCCACCGCCACTGCTGGCTGGTCTGCGGTATGTGTTGGTAAATGCAGCAGTTGATGTTTCAAGTGTGCGGACAGTGCCCGTATCTCCTGTTTTAGCGGTAGTGTATCGTTCAGAGGAATAGCTGGCTTCTGTCACCTGATATTCGGTTCCGTCAGGCAGACCGGTGACGGTAATGCTTTCTCCGTCAGCCAGGGAAATCTTATCCCCGCTCTTAATGGTGCCATCAGGAACTCCGTTACCCGTGTAGGAATACGTACCGTTTGAATGAAAGGTCACTGTAAAATCAAACTTCTTTTTGGTGTCAGCTCCGCTTCCTGCCACCGTCTTGCTGATGGTCAGGGTTCCGGGCATAATCTTTGTGTTGACAAAGGAGACAGTCTGCTCCTGGTCTGTCCTGATGGTGCCGGATGAGCCTGTAGAGACAGTGGAATATCCGTTTGCGGAATAATCTTTTTCGGCCACCGTATAGGTGGTGTCCATTGGAAGTCCGGTTATGGTGACGCTCTGTCCGCTGGAAAGAGAAATCTTACCGCCGCTTTCCACGGTTCCGTTTTGGGCTCCGCCTGTTCCGGTGAAATCGTAAATGTTATTATCTGGTGTACCGTCCGGTTTCTTAAAGTTCACAGTGAACTCAAAAGGTCCGGTTTCACCGCTGTTTCCTGCAACTGTTTTTTTGATGGTCAGACTTCCGGGCAGAAACCTTGTATTAGTAAAGTCTGCTATGTGTACCTGGTCTGTTTGAATGGTACCGGACGTGCCTGTACTTTCCGTCTGATATCCATCGCCGGAGTAGTCTTTTTCGGTTACCGTATAGGAGGTATCCTTTGGAAGTCCGGTTATGATGATGCTCTGTCCGCTGGAAAGAAAGATTTTTCCGCCGCTTTGGAGGGTTCCGTCCAAAGCGCCACCTGTTCCGGTGAAGCTGTAGGATCGGTGATCCGGATCACCCCCTGGTTTTGTAAAGGATAGGGTGAACTCAAACAGCTTTCCGGTTTCACCGCCGTTTCCTTTCACTGTTTTTTTGATGGTCAGGGTTCCTGGTAAGTACTTTGTGTTGGTAAAGGCGGCTGTCTGCACCTCATTTGTTTTAATGGTACCGGATTCGCCTGCGCTGCCGGTCAGATATCCATCAGCAGCATAGTCGTCTTCGGTTACCACATAAGCCGTATCCTTTGGAAGCCCGGTGATCGTGATGCTTTCATTGTGCTTAAGCGGTATGGTTCCAAGGCCGCCTGCAATCGTAAGCTGGCCACTTTCCTTATTGCCTGATCCAATGTAATTATAAGTGCCGTCTACATTTGGTCCTGTAAGCTGAATGGTAAAGTTAAAATCTTTGCCGGTATCCCCTGCATTGCCGTCAACCGTCTTACTGATGGTTAAATTCCCCACGGTGTCAGGCTGATAGTTTACAACGGTAAGAGCTGCTCCTGCTGATTTTCCTGCCACAATAGTGACGGCCTTATTGCCTGCGTTCTTTTCCACAGTCACTACATAAACCATATCGTCTGATTCATAGGTATCAGGAACTGTTGTTTCCTTCAAATAGTAGGTAAATGCAGGATCGCCATAAGCTTTTGGTGCAGGGATCGGAATGATCCGCAGCGTACCATCCGGACGCACAATGGTGGCACGAACAGGGTCTTGCAGCGCTTTATCTGTATACAAAGTGAAGACAGCGCCATTAATGATCTGATTTTGAGTATTGACCTTGCGGATGTCTAAGTAGCCGTTGCGTTCCAGGGTGGCACTGGCATGAGAGTCATCCACCTGATAGGAGGCATTGGTGCCGGTACCGTCGATGGAGCTGCCTGACACTTTTACCTGATTCTTTAAGTTGTTCCCCACATTGCCGGTCACCTCGGTGGTATAAATGATCTGATACAGCTTACCGTCTGTGAGAGTAAAGGACAGATCCCGGGAAGCCTTATCATAGGAAAGTCTGTCCTGTAGCTGCTGGAGGGTCAGTACCCTTCCTCCTGTGGTTGGGAATGCCCCGCTTACCATGTGATCATACTCTGTGATTGTGAAAGCGGTAAGGTCCAGGGCACCGTTCCGTTCAAAAGGAAGCTCAAGCCCTTCGGGAATTTTGTCCGTAATTTTTATATTAGTAAAGTCCGGTAAATCATAAGGATTGAATTTGATTGTCCACTCAATGGGATTTTTGCCTGTGTTTATACTTTTTACCAGAAATTGGGTCGGTACCTGAACCGTTGCCGACTTGGAAGGATTCCAGCTATTGTCCCCTTCGGCAGTCAGCTTCACATTGTTGGTGGCTGTCTGGTATGAGTCGGTTTTTCCATTGGCATATGATGCCTCTAAGTATTCCATATACTTTTCATCGGAGAGCTTTGCCTTTACTAAAATATAGTAAGACTTTTCCAGCTTCTTAAACACAAAGGCTGCGTTTTTGCCGGAAATGCCGACGCTTTCCAGAATGTCTGAGGTATCCGTCACCAGGGTGTTGGTGGTGGTGGCATAGAGCTGGTACGTTACACCGGAATCAATATCAACAAAGGACCAGCCGTCTGGCAATGTATCTGTCACAGTCACCTTGCCCAGTGTTCCGTTTGCAACAGCCGCACCTGTTAAGTCATAGCCCTCTTCATTAATGTTTAAGCGGAATACTGCTGTCTTGTCCTGGGAATGAAAGGCGTTTCCGCTATTTCCCACAGTACCGGTTCCTGCCTGATATACCTGCTTGCTTAAAATATTGCTGCTATAGGTGGTTTCGGCAGTTCCGTTATCCAGATGGATTGCCCCGTAATACAGGGAGGCGGTGTTGTCTATACTTTTATCTGCATTTGCCGCAAAAATATTTGGGTCCAGAACCTGTGTTTTAAAGGTAAAGGTGTATGCCTTGTCGGTGCCAAATCCACTGACCACAAGAAGGTCGCCTACTTGAGTGCCTCCCATCATAACGGGCTTTATTTCATAGGTCAGTCCTGCAGGCCAACTGTTATTGACAACTTTTTGCCCGTATTTTGGCGTGAGATTTGTGAGATCGGAATCTTCCGGAAGCAGGGAAGCCAGATTACTGGTACTTTTATTAAAGGTTCCGGACTTACCGTAAATCAGCAGGTCATATACCTTGATGTCGCTTGTGCTTGTGAATCCTGTCTGGCTTTTTAAGTCAACGGCTGCCGTCCATGTGATTTGACGGTTGGTATAATCTGTTAATACATGGCCTTTCGTAAGACCGTCAATACCGATGCTTACATCAGCAGAATCGGAAAAGGTTCCGCCTGGTTTGCCGGTCCAGGTCAGTGACGCAGTGTTATGGTAGGTTTTGACGGCTCCCACATATGCATCATTTGTAACATCACACAGGATCGTCAGCCGCACCTTTTTACTGGTAGTGCCGGTCAGCTCATATACTCCGCCTGAAGGCTCCGCCGAATAGGTTGGAACATCAGTCAGACCATCGCCTGGGGTCAGATCATTCCATGTGTTTGCGGCTGATTCATATTCCCACTTTGCTGATTTCCAGATTAATCCGGCTGGGCTGGTGGGAAGATGATCAATGATGGTCAGGTCCTGTAATGGTATCTGGTCCTGGTTTGCAGTGATTGTCCATGTGATGGTGCGGTTATTGGGGGTATATATACTTCCGCTTAGCCCGTCTCCAGGGGTACCGCTTTTTTCAATCAGCGTCTTTGCCGGAATGGTGATTTGGGCTGTATTGGTATTTACCGGCGTATCCTTACCAAACGCTGCAGTATTTTCCACGGTACCGCCGGTAATGAGCGTATCCCCAGGAATTTTTGTGCTGAAGGTGATGACCTGTTCTCCCTTAACATCTCCAAACACATAGGAAAGCACGTCACCGGCATCTGGAGTGACCTTAGGATCCGGCTCACTTCCATTGACCTTGAAGGAATCTTCCACATACGCACCAACAGTGGTTAAGTCATCCTGGAATTCATAGCCAAGTAAAGAAATGTCGCTGCTCTTTTTCGCGTTTACTGTGACAGTCCATTCAATTTGTGTCTTGTCAGCAGAAAGCCTGGCGCTTTTGGTCTGGGTCTGGGTAATTGGAACCTCCGCCGCCTTAATTGTAAATTGCTTGCCTAAGATCCAGACATTGTTTTTCGGGTTTTCTTCTGTAACATCAGTGCCTGTGTATTTCATGATGACGCCGAATTCACAGTTGACGCTGGATATGCCCGGTTCTTTAAGCACATCTCCATCAAAAACAATGTTTACTTCCGGTGAACCAGCTACAAAACTAAGTGTTCCTACCTTATCTCCGTCAAACATCAAATCAAAATCTACGGAACCTATAACAGTAACGCTTTCATCCAACTGCAGAACTGCAAAGTCGTTATAACTGACGTATTGGTCAGGATCGCTTATGCCATCGCCTTCTACCGGTACATTAAAAGATCCATCCACAGTAAAATTTTGTCCTGCTGTGATTTCTGTAACCGTTGAACCATTCTGTGTGATGGAAATGATCAGATTCTTCAGCAGTCCTTTTACATTCTTTCCAACGGCCAGAGGTACTGCGTTCATGAATTCCGGAGCCGGCAGCAGGCTTACGTTGCTGGGAGGATTGGAAGCATTGGAATCTGTGGCTGTAGTGGTTTCATTTATCTGGCCATTATCCAAACTTTCAGGTTCTTTTGTAACCTCAGTTTCTTCCCCAAAAGCCTCCGGTTTATGAGCCTGGCTGCCGGTGGCGGCATCGTCATTGTTACTGATCTCGATGGTGCTGTTCATGCTGCCGTCCAATGCATTAAGTCCTTCGGCCCATACGTTGTTAAGGGGTGAAAACACATTCAGTATGATCATCAATACCAACAGCCAGCTTACCATCCGCCTTTGTTTCCTTATTTTCAATTCTCATTCCTCCTTTGTGAATATCTTTTATTTGATTTCAAGCATATGCCTTAAAATCATGGCTTTATATTTAAAGAAATTCCTTTGCCTGGGGCTTCTGCCTTAGGGAAAAGAATTCTATATAGATTATATAAGGCCGCCTTTTTAGCTGCTTGAAAATGCAGCAAAAAAGTTACACGGAAATAGACAAAAAGAAAAAATCATGTTACAATAATTTCCAGAATAAGAAATAGTGGGGGAACAACAAATGAAAACCGGTAAATTGCTGGAGGAGCTGATTGATATTGCACAGACGCCCAAGACAGATTTTGCAATCAGCATGAACATGACTCCAAGCGGATTAAGCAAGATTCTGAAAGGTGGAAGGCTGCCCTTTCTAAAGGAAAAGAGGTCATTTTGCCGGCAGGCTGCCGCTTATTTTGCCGAAGCACTGTATGGACACGGCTGTTATTTGAAATTTATGCACGTTTTTCCCGTTATTTACGATTTTAGTTCCAGCTATGAACTGGAAATATTTCTGGCCTATGCCATAGAATATGCTTTTGATAAAGACTCTGACGGGGAGAACAATGGAAATCTGAGCCATCCTGACAGGGAAGCCAGCTATCTTGGAAAAAAAACCATCCTGAACATGTTCTGTGTGTTTGTTTCCGATTACATCATGGAAAATCAAGGCATTCCCCTGGAGTTTTACAGCACCCTTCCTTTTTTTGACCAGTCTTATTCCGATATTTTCCTGCGATTAAAAATATTAAACACGCAGAAGCAGAAAAAACCTGTTTTTAACCACTTTTTTGATATATCCTCTATGGAAGCGTCATCTGAACGCTATAATACCGGCCTTCTGTCTGCCATCGTCAAGGCGGAAGAATATGTAGATTTGAATTTATGGAGAATCTCAAAAGAAATGAATTGCTTTTTTTTACTTTTAAAGGGGCAGTTTCTTATGATATTCAGCCAGCAACTGGATGGGATGCCTCTTATGACCTTTGTCGTCCATAAGGGATATCTGAACGTATTCCTTAATTCCCTTATGAGGAAGGAAACTAAGAAAATAAGTTATACCGGAAGAGAGGCCGCCGCCGCATTGGATGCAGACCCTTCTATTCTTTCCAGATTGACGGGCAAGCATATGGAGGCCGTATATAACTTCATATCCATAGGCTATTTAGTTGGAGAAAAGGATTTGGGACTTGCAGAGGGCCGGGAGATGGCTAAAAGAACCGTACTGGAGCTTTTTCACAGGATCCTGGACAAGGAAACAACTTTTTTTGTGACAGTGGATGCGATGATCGGCTTTTGTTCCACGGGAAAAGCCATTGTGCCCCTCTTTGGCGCTGTGAATTTTCCTCCTTCGGAGCGGATTCCATATCTGCAAAGGTTTAACTCCTTTATTAATGAAAAAAGTGCAGACAAGGTCAGGATCGTGAACAGTGAGCAGCCCAAAGCAGCCGTATTCTGTCTGCAGGGGCTTAATCTGGTTTATATGATTGATCACGATTATAAAGCTGAAAAAATTCATTGTTTTGAAACGGATCTGTTAAACGAAATTTTAACCAGGGAAACATCAGCCAGTACCATGAAGATACTGGATTTCAGCCCCGACTTATGGGAGTCTTACCTAGGTGAGATGACCAGGCACTTTAGCGGACTTGTCATGTAAAAACAGGCCGGTGGTTTAAACTTACATAATCGATAAAGCAGTTAAGCTTACAGGGAAAGGAATCCGTGGTTTGGGATTGACAAAATGGATTTTAAAAACTGCGGATACCATTTCTTTGGAGCTGCGCTGCGGCTGCATTCTTATTACCCCGGACAAATGAACTAACGTCCGGTTATTTTTTTGTCAATTTCCCGATTGAACAGGATGACCTTGATAGGATTGGCCTGATCACCACGGTCCGGGGAAAGGAGCGGACTGTCCATAAAAGCCTCCTTGAGGAATGGGTCCGGCATCTATCGGTCAATCAGAAAGCTGCGGCAATGGCAAGGGAAGAAATGAAGGTTCCATGGAAACCGGCAGGAGGACTGTATGATCCATAATTTTATTGCATATGAAAATAGAAAATGTTATAATTGAACCACAAAGGAAAGTCTGATGGAAGGGAATGGGAGGAGATTTCATGACAGATCGGCAGACGAAGATTTTGCAGATTGTGAATGAACGGAAGAGAGTGGAAGTGACCAGTTTGTCAGAGTTGATGGAAGTATCTCAGGTAACCATCCGTAAGGATTTAGACGGGCTGGAGGAGAGAGGGCTGCTGACCAGGGAACACGGATATGCGGCGGTGAGGAATACGGATGATATTACCAACCGTTTGTCGGTGCAGTATGATACCAAGCTTAAGATCGCCAGGATCGCTGCAAAGATCGTTTCCAACGGCGAAACCGTAATGATAGAATCCGGTTCCAGTTGTGCCCTGCTGGCGGAGCAACTGGCAAATGAGAAAAAGGATGTTACGATTATCACAAACTCCGCATTTATCGCCAACCATATCCGGGAATCCGCCATTGGAAAGATAATCCTGTTAGGCGGAGACTATCAGACGGAATCACAGGTCATGGTGGGGCCTATGGTTAGAAAATGTGCCAGGGAGTTTTTTGTGGACAAGCTGTTTATGGGAACCGACGGGTTTATTCCCCAGGCAGGGTTTACCTGTGGGGATATGATGCGGGCAGAGGCCATGAAGAACATGGCGGAATCGGCCAGGCATTCCATCATCCTTACGGATTCCAGCAAATTTGGGCAGCAGGGCGTTGTTCTGCATTCCCGGTTTGAGAACATTAGCATGGTATTTACAGACAACAAAATTCCGGACAGTGCAAAAGAGATTATGGAACGGCATAAGATTGCCGTGGAAACAATAGAGGTGTAGCAGAGCTGCTTCACACAAACATGAAAGGATCAGAGATCCCCTGTATCTGCCTTGCCGCAGAAGCAGGGGATTTTGTCCCGTTTCCAGGGGAATTGTCCGGTAAAATATGTATGGAAAATGATGTGAAATATGTTACAATGGCAGAAGCGGCAAAAGGAAGCTTTGCCTAGAACGTTTCACATTAGGAGAGTACGCATGAGAGAGAAAAAGTCTATGATTAATGTTGTGATCGATGGGATTTCCGGAATTTTTCTTCCTATCATCAACCTGTTAAGCGCGGCAGGTATATTAAAAGGTATATTGGCCATTCTCACAGCAGCCAATATTGTGCCGGGAACAAGTGAGACTTATTTGGTGCTGAATGCCATGGCAGACAGCCTGTTTTATTTTCTGCCAATGGTTCTGGCATTTACCGCAGCTAAAAAGTTTGGTGCAGACCCCTTTACTGCAGTGGTCATTGGAGGCGTGCTTTTGTATCCTTCCTTAACGGCAGTATTTGAGTCAGGCACTAACATCCTTTTTGCAGGAATTCCCATGAAGGCGGTTATCTACCATTCCGGCGTGATCCCCATCATTCTTGCAGTGGGACTGCTTGTATATGTGGAACGGTTGGTATATAAAATATTGCCGGATCTGATCAAAAGCTTTCTGGCTCCTTTGATCTGCATTGTGACAGTTGGACTGGTCACCTTGTTCGTATTCGGGCCCATAGGGAATGTAATTGGGGATGGACTGGCGGCAGCTTATGAATTTGTATATGAAATCAGCCCTATGATTGCAGGAGGGATTTTGGGAGCAGTGATCCAGCCAATGGTCATTTTTGGCTTCCACTGGAGCTTTGTACTGGTGGCGATGAACAACATTTCTGTGAAGGGCTCTGATACCATACTGGCCTTAATCGGGCCGGCAGTATTTGCCCAGGCAGGTGCGGCCCTTGCGGTGTGTTTGAAAAGCAGGGATAAAAAGTTCCGGTCCCTCTGCCTGTCCGCTGTATTGTCTGCCTGCTTTGGAGTTACGGAATCGGCCATGTTCGGCGTGAATCTGCCCCTAAAGAAGCCTATGATCGCAGTATGCGTCGGCGGAGGAGTGGGCGGCGCCGTAGCAGGACTTTCAGGAGCCCAGGCCATGACCTTTGCATTTCCAAGTCTTGTTACATTGCCTGTTTTTCTGGGAAAGGGATTTGGTTTGTTTGTTGTAAGCTGCCTTGTTGGATTTTTAACGGCATTTTTGCTGACGATTTTCCAGAAAGTGGAGGGGCCCGCCGTCTAAGGACCGGGGCAGGCCAGGACTTAACAGGCCAGGATGGAACAGGTTAAAAAGCCGGTTGATGAAAGAAATGTGCCTTAACTTTTCATATTCATTTTAAAATTCATAAAAAAATCACAATTACCGGTTGAAAAATTAAGGTTTGTTTCAGCTTTACGTGGTAAAAAAGAAGAAGAGATTGAATTTGAGTTAAAATGAAATGAGGAGGAATTTATATGTATATGTTAAAGAGGTGTGCAGCATTCATCACAGCCGCTGTTTTATCAGCCGTTCCAATGACAGCGCTGGCAGCAACAGGGACCCCCGTCAGCAGTGTTTCCCTTTACATATCGTCAGAGATTGAGGCTGGAGACAGTGACAGTGATGTAACAGTCACTTCGGGTTCCAGCAAATTCAGTATTGAAGATGTTGTGGTTACAAATATTCCGGATGACCAATGGGAGGACGGAGATAAGCCTAAATTAAAGGTTACTTTGGAAGCAGAAGACGATTATTATTTTGCTTCAGGCTTTTCCAAAAGCAGCGTAAGTCTCAGCGGTTCCGACGGAACGGTCAGCTCCGTCAGCAGGAGCAGCAGTGAACTGATTGTGTATATAACACTGGATGCTTTGGATGAGGAGGATAATGACTATGAGCTGGATGTGGACAACTTAGAGTGGGATGAAGGAAATGGCACAGCCTCCTGGGAGGAAAGCCAGGATGCCAGTAAATATGAGGTGCGCCTTTACAGGGGAAGCACTGCAGTGACTTCTGTACTTACGACTTCCTATACCACCTACGATTTTTCAGGCTATATAACTAAGAGCGGGTATTATTCCTTTAAGGTGCGGGGAGTGTATAACTCCTCCAATAAAGGCAGTTGGGAGGAATCGGACAGTTGGTATGTTTCCTCTGATGAGGCAGAGGAAATCAGTTCCTCCGGAAGTTCTGCCGGCGTTTCAGGGCCGGGAAGCGGCACAGGAGCCGGCGCATGGCTGAAGGACAGCACAGGATGGTGGTATTGCAATGGAGACAGAAGCTATACCGTCAGCAACTGGCAGTATATCGATCAGTGCTGGTATTATTTCAACCAGACCGGATATATGGTTATAGGCTGGATCAATTGGAACTCAAAATGGTATTATTGCGGAGAAGACGGAGCAATGGTCACAAGTAGGGCAACTCCGGACGGGTATTATGTAGGAAGCGACGGAGCGTGGGTCCAGTGATAAAACAGACGGAATAAGGAAGAAGGCAAAAAGGACAGGCGGTTTATCTGCCTGTCCTTTCGTATGCCGGAAAAATGGATGTGTGTCAGTGCAGCCTCATCATTTCATTGGCCCACACAGCCGCCAGATTCACCGCTCCCCGGAACCCCACAAGGGGAGGCTCATAGGAATGGCGCCAGATGTCATCAGGCACTGCAATCTGCAGGCTCTGGTCTCTTTTAGCCATACGCAGCAGCTCGCCGCTGCCCATAAGGAAGCCCCTTGAATCCCTGGCAATCCTCTCCTTGGCCCCATCATCCAGATAGGCCATATGAGGACCTGTCATATGAGGACAGTCGCAATAACAATCGGCTTGTGCAAAACCAAAACATTCTTTCCCGTATGCCCAAATTCCAGGCACTACATCGGCATGTCCGGCAAGGATCAGCCGGTTTTCCTCCCTGTGGACCCGGAAAAAACGGCCCAGCACAGCCTGCATGGGCGCTATCTGCTCCAGTGCATCTTCTTTTTCCTGGCGGATAAATGCCTTGTTGGCGGACCGGCCCCACAGGGCTGCCCCAGACTCCAGCCAGTCAAGGGTTCCCTGTATTCCGTAGGGACGTGCCATCAGATAAGGTGTGCCAAAGCGCTCTTTAAGATATTTTGCGGCGGCTTCCCCCTCCCGGCGAATGACGAAGTTCAAATGAGCTGCTCCCATTGTTTCCAGTTGGGAGATGCTTGTGCCGGAGGTCATTGTGCACAAATGTTCCATTCCCAAGGCGCCTGACGCCAGCCGGGCGATCTCAGCGGCATCAGCATGAAAACGAAACATGTCTGCACAGGAGCCGATGATGTTAAAGGAGGGCCGCTCTCTTTTGGGCATTTCCTTTGGGAAGGTTTTGCAAAGCTCTAAAAGAGTCAATTCCACCCCCTTGTGTCCGCCCACATCAAATCCCCCTGCAGTCAGTGGGATCAGACGTATGTCAGGAAATTGAGGTGACAGCTCCTGGGCCAGGGCCTTCAAGTCGATTCCAATCACCTCCGGCACGGAGGAGGGCAGCAGGAAGATCGTTTTTATGCCCTGGGTTTCTGAGATCCATTCCACTGCGCGTGTCAGGCGGCTGGTGTCACCCATGGCAATATCGGTTTCTCCAATATGGGTTGAATAGAGCTTTCCGCCAAAAGAACCCATCCGGTGAAGGAAGGTCCTTCCGTAGGCCATATGCCCCATACAGCCAAATTCTACCACGGCCGACTGGGCGATACCGGACAAACACCAAAGTGCGCCCATCCTCCCGGACAAAGGCGGTGCTGTTTTATACAGTCCCATTGGCCCATTCCTCCTTTCTTATTCCAAGTGCCCTTGTAATGCGTTCCAGCAGGACAATGGTTCGTTCATACCCAATGTGACCGTATAAGTCCAGCAGGGGAACACTGGGCGGATCGCTTTGGCCCCTGCCGCCCCAATCGCCCATTACCAAGTCAGGGCACAATGCTTCAATGATCTGCCTGTCTGCCTCCTCATTGAGCATCAGGCAGATAATGGGGTTTATATCCTTCCCGGTGAGCTTATCTTTCCATTGTGTGTCAGATGGATAAAATTCCGGCAGGTGTATCATGATGGGAGACATTCCCAGATCCCATAAATATGCCGACAGGGGCAGGGGCTGAACCGTTCCTAAGTTTGCGCTGATATACTGCAGGTTTTTTAGCCGGGCCGCCGCTGCCTTCTGCGCCTTGTTCCCTTCTTTCCTCTGTCCTGCAAACTCATGTGCCATGTCCATACTCAAATGCTGCCCGATCTGTGAATAAGTGTGTTCTATCTCCAGGACATTGTAAACGTCATGGAGGCTGACAAAGGGGATGTCATGCTCCTTTGCCATCCAATGGGCCAGAGGATCCATAAATGGGGAAAGGACCAGGTTCAGCCTTGCCTCCCCGGAGGATATAAAGTCGTCCAGGGAGGAATCCGGGGCCAAAAAGCGCAGAGGCACGCCCTGGCGTTCTAAAAATGCAATCAGATGAGGCATGGGAACATGTTCCTCCAGGGCGCTGCGGCCAAGGACATTGACGGTTGTTCCCTTATTGACGGCCTTTTCAATGGTCTTTCCCATTGCCAGAAGGGTTTTCCAATATCCAGGTTCGTAGCCGCCGCATTTAAAGTTCCCAAGGGGAAGGTGAATGAGCTTTGCTTTTACCTTTGGCTGTATTTCATAGCAGATGCTTTCCACGTCAAGGCCAATGAGCTCCGGCACACAGGTGGAAAGGAGCAAAATGAGCCTTGCCCCTGATGCATCCATTTCCCGGATGGCGTCCATCAGCCCTTTTTGGAATCCAAACACCACCTCTTTGCTGTCCAGGACGTAATTCCAATGCAAAGCTTCTTCCCCATAAGGGGAGAAGAGGGGGATGCTGCGGCTGTAGTATCCGCATTCGGCGGTGCCCATAATGAGCGTAGACACACCTCTTATTTTAGATGCCAGGGACAGTGCCGTGTGCATAGGGCAGTGGACGCCGGGAAAGGCAGCAGGTGTCAGTTGGCGGACAGCCGTCATGCTCCTGACAGCCGAAAGGCATTTTAAATGCTTGATATCGTTCATGACAGCCCTCCTTCCAGAAGCAGACGGGCCAGGTCCTGATAGCTCTTTGCCATAGGGCTGTCAGGAAATGCCTCGACCACTGTTTTGCCCTGTTCTTCCGAACGCTGCACATGGGGATCCCGTGGGAGGTGAAACAGGATGGAGGTGTCTATTTCATCGGCGGCTTTTTGTACAAGCCCTTCCTCGCCTTCAAAGTTTTTTGCGTTGAAAATCAGGCCTCTCAGGCCGGCGTAGCCTCTGGGGGCAAAGCTTTTGACCGCCTGGGAAATATTGGAGGCAGCGTACAGGCTCATCATTTCGCCGGAAGTGACAATGCACACTTCTTCAGCGTAACCGCCCCGGATGGGCATGGCAAACCCTCCGCAAACCACATCACCCAATACGTCATACAGCACCACGTCAGGAGAATACACGGCATAGGCATCCAGCTCTTCCAGCTTTTCAAATGCGGTGATGATGCCCCGGCCGGCGCATCCCACGCCTGGAACCGGCCCGCCGGATTCCACACATAAAACACCGGTACTGCTTTTAAACACAATATCGTCAAGCGCCACATCTCCCTTATCCCGCAAAGTGTCAAGAACCGTTGGGATGTTTTTCCCGCCCGTTAAGTTGCGGGTGGAATCTGCTTTGGGGTCACAGCCGATTTGCAGAACCGTAAGCCCCATTTTTGCCATGGCAGCCGACAGGTTGGAAACTGTAGTTGACTTTCCAATACCGCCTTTGCCATAAATTGCAATTCGTTTCATAGTATTAAACCCCCTTATTAAATCAAATGGTATGAGATGCAGGCAGGCCTGCCGGTACGGGGATCGGCGGCTATTTCTGCATCGATATGGAAGGTTTCCTGCAAGACCCCTGGTGTCATGATTTCCTCCGGCGTACCTTGTGCAACAATGCTTCCATCCCGGATGGCCACCAGAAAATCCGAAAAGCGGGAGGCCAGGTTTAAGTCATGGAGCACCATGGCAATGGTACAATTCCGTTCTCTGTTAAGCTGTTCTAACAGCTCCAGCACCTCAAGCTGATAGGCCATGTCTAAGTAGGTGGTTGGCTCGTCCAGCAAAATCAGATCGGTCTCCTGGGCAAGAGCCATGGCAATCCACACTCTTTGCCGCTGCCCGCCGGAGAGGGCATCAACCGCCGCTGTTTCCAAACCGGAGAGCCGGGTCACTTCCAGCGCCCAGGTGATCATGTCTTCATCTTCTTTTTTCAACTTCCCCCATCCCTTGCGGAGGGGGAAGCGCCCATAGGACACAAGTTCCCTTACAGTCAGTCCGGCAGGGGCAGTGGGTGTCTGGGGCAATATGGACATCTGTTTTGCCACCTCCCTTGTGGGAAGGGCCTGGATATCGCAGCCGTTAAGCAGCACCCAGCCTTTTTGGGGTTTCAATATGCGTCCGGCCGCTTTTAATATGGTGGATTTCCCGCAGCCGTTAGGCCCTATAAGGGAAGTGACTTTCCCCTGGGGAATCATCAGATCCAGACAGTCCACCACCTGATGTCCGTCATAGGCCAGCCTTAATTCTTTTGTTGCTATTGCGTTCATTTTTTATCCCCTCGTTTCTTTTTCCCGCCGGGACAGCAGGTATATAAAGTAGGGCGCGCCGATTATGGATACCACGACACCTGTGGGCAATGATGACGGCTGGATGACAACTCGTGCAATGGTATCCGCCGCCGATACCAGCAGTGCCCCCAGCAGAGCGCATACAGGAAGGGCGATGCCATGTCTGGGCTCTACCATGCGGCGGGTGATGTGGGGGGCCATAAGCCCCACAAAGCTGATGCTGCCGCTTACGGAAACACAGGCGCCGGCAAGGGCTGCCGCCATAAGCAGAAGCTTTCTCCGCTCCTTGTTCACGGAAACGCCAAGTCCGGCTGCGGTTTCATCCCCAAGGTTCATAACATCCAGGATCCCTGCTTTGCACAGGGAGGCGGGAAACAGGATACACAGCCAGGGCAGAAGGGCCAGTACAAACATCCAGTTGGCACCCCAGATGCTTCCCGTCTGCCACGAGGAAACAAAGGCGTACTGGGTATCATCAAGCTTAACCACCAGCAGGGTGGTCAGGGCGGACAACCCTGCCTGGACCGCAATGCCGGTCATCACCATGGATACAGGCGATAAACCTGGGCCTTTTTTCCAGGCAAGGAAATAGACCAGAGCTGCCGCGCCGCCTGCCCCCACCAGGGCCAGAACAGGAAGCGTGAAAACCGCCAGGGAAGACTGGGGGCCAACGAAAAGCACATAAAGCACCACCATAAGCCCTGCACCTGAATGGATGCCCAGCAGCCCGGGATCTGCCAGGGGATTTTTTGTGACTCCCTGCAAAAGACAGCCGGATACCGCCAGTCCGGCCCCCACCAGCATGGAAAGGGCAATGCGGGGAAGGCGGAAGGAGAACAGGATCAGGTTCTCTTTTTCCCTGCCGCCCCCTATCATGGCGCGGAGGACCTCTGAGGGAGACAGCCTGCTGTAGCCGGTGTTCAGGCTTATAAGCGCAGACAGGATGAGAAGTGATAAGCATGTCCCTATTACCACTGTGTTACGCACCATGGTTTTTCTTATGTATGGGTTTGTTTTTTTCTGCATCATTTAAGCACCCCTCCTTGTTTTATGGGACAGATAAAGGAAGAAGGGAACGCCCATGAGGGAGGTGATAACGCCTAAGGGCACCTCAAAAGGCGGGTTTACCGTCCTTGCTCCCAAATCTGCCAGAACCAGCAGCAGAGCGCCAAGAACAGCGGAGGAGGGGATGATTTTTTTATAGTCCACGCCCACCAGAAACCGTGCGGCATGGGGAATGATAAGCCCCACAAAGGAAACTGACCCTACCACTGACACGGAAACACCTGCCAAAGCGAGCACTGCAATGGTGCAGAGACACTGGATAAGGGGCGTGTTAAGTCCAAGCCCTGCGGCAACATCCTCACCCATATTCAGTACGGATACATAGGGCGAAAGCAAAACCCCGCCCAGGAGGGCAGCCGAAACCACAGGCGCAAGAATGTAAAACTGCTGCCACGTTACGCTTGCCACACCGCCCACGGTCCAAAACAGCACATCCCTGCTCACCTGAAAGCCCAGGGCGATTCCCTGGCTCAGTGCCGACAAAAGGGCGCTGACCGCAGCACCGGCCAGCACCAGGCCCATAGGACTGGTTCTGCCTTTGTGGGATGCGGCAATGCCGTTAATTAAAAGCGCACCAAGGGCCGCCCCCAGGAAGGCAAAAACAATCAGCTTACCATAGCTCATACCCGGCGCAAATGCAAAGCATAATGCAATGGCAAAACCTGCTCCCGCATTGATCCCCATAAGCCCTGAATCGGCCATGGGATTGCGGGTGGTTCCCTGCATAATTGCACCTGCCACGGCAAGAGCCGCACCAATCAACCCGCTGATGAGCACTCTGGGCAGCCGTAAGTCTAGGATCATAAGGTGCTGGGTGTTCCTGCTGTCAAAGTGTGTGAATGCATCAATAACAGTCCCTATAGAAATATTTGCAGTGCCCTGGGTGATGGAAATACACAGAAGAAGCATTAACCCAATCATGCCGTAAGTAATGAGCGGGCGCAGGGGAATGACACGCCTGTGGCTGTCATTTTCCATGGATTTGCGGTCATTGATCATCATTTGATTGTCTGCACCAGCTTTTGGGCAGTTAAACTCATGGCTAAGGGACCAAAGGTGTTAAGGGAATCATCAAAATAAACCACATTTCCATTTTTAACGGCGTCCATATTCATCCAGACAGATGAAGCTTCCTGGGATTTTACAAATCCTTTGGCAGTATCGACATAGTCCATGAAGATGATGTAATCCGGGTCCATTTCCGCCACCGCTTCCAGGGAGAAGGTCTCGTAGCCGAAGGTGTATCCTTTGGGCGGAGTGATGCCGAATGCATCGTAATAACTGCCGCTGCCCCGGGCAACAAATGCCTTGCCTCCGTTGGTTCGGAAAAGAGCAACGGTTTTATCCTGTTTGCCCAGCGCTTCACGGGCTGACGTTATGGCATCCTCGGTTTCCTTGATAATCTTTTCGGCTGCATCTTCCCTGCCCACGATTTCCCCGCAGGCCCGGGTTTGGTTTTGCCATGTGTCACTAAAGTCCACCAGCACCACAGAGGCGATCTGGTTCAACTGGTCATAGATTTCCTCCAGACCCGAGTGCCCGGCAAAGGTTACGATCACATCAGGCTGGGATTCCAAAACCGCTTCCAGGTTGATTTCCCGTGCGCTTCCAAGATCCATGATTTCTGCCGTTCCATCGTAGGGAATCAGTGTTTCATAGGTTTCCAGAGCCTTTTGCGCCGTTCCCACCGAAGCGCCTGCCGAAGCGGTGACCGGAGTGCCAAGGGCAAAAAAGTATTCCAGATAGTTGGAGTGGAGAATGGCGATTCGTTTGGGCTGGATGGCCAGGGTTATTTCATGGCCCCCGGCGTCCACAATGGTACGCGGCCATTGGGACGCCTGGGAAATGTCCGGAACCTGCCCTTTTCCGGATTCTGACGGTTCCGGGGGAGTCCCCGGCTGCTGCTGTCCCTTTGAACAAGCGGTTAAAAGCCCCACAGATAAAAGCAGTGCAAGTAAAATAGAGATATGTTTTTTCAATGTAGCACCTCCTGAATTATTAGTTAGGTAAAACTAACTTCTGGTTAAATATATCAGACCACAGTGCTTATGGGAATGGCTTTATCCGCAATTTATATGGACATATCCTGAATCATGGTTTGCAGCACAAAAAAACGTCCATGGAAAAACATGGGCGTTTCCCTGTGCCGGCGGCTTACTCTTCCCTGAATTTACTTGGAGGCACTCCAAAATGTCTCTTAAAAATCCGGCTGAAATACAGGGCATCCGGATAGCCTGTTTGCTCCCCTATGGTTCCGATGGGAATAGAGGTTGTGACAAGCAGTTCCCTGGCGCGGTTCAGACGGTATGTGCGCAGGTAGTCTGCCGGCCCCATGCCTGCATACTTTTGAAAAACGTAAAACAGCCGGTTTTCATTGACTCCGCTTTGACTGGCCAGTGAATTTACGGTTAACCCATCCATGTAGTGGGTATGGATGTATTCCGATACCGATTCAAAAAGTTCCTGTGCGCCGTACCTTGTTTGATTCCTGACACACAAAAAGGTTTCTTCCAGCATCCGGCGGAACAAGGTTTCCGTTTGAAAGGCCGCAAGTCCGCCTGGACGATTGGAGGTTGTATACAGATGATAAAGCATATCGTATAGCTGGGGACTTTGCCCCACTGTTAAGCTGAAATGGGTATTCCTCAATTTCATGAGAGGTGATTCGTTGAAGGTTTCATAAAGAACAGAAACAAATTCCCAGTCTCCGTCTCCAATAACACGTTTGCCCATGGGGGTGTTGGCTGAACCATGGATAACCACTCCTGGTTTGATGAGATAAGGCGTATCATTAAACTGGTATTCGGCGCAGCCGGAAAGGGGGAATATAAACCCCGGATAAGGAGCGGTCTTTTCCATGCCTTTACTTCCTGCCGGTATTTTATAACGGTAAACACCCCGTATTTGGAAAAGCGTGGCTGCAAAATGCTCCACAATCGTATTTAGTTCCATTGCCATAGCTCCACATCACATTCCTTAGATAAATAAAAGTATAGGTAACATCACATTGAAAGGTTCGTCTGGCAGAAGATCTTTCCCTGTCATCATACCACAGGTCCCCTTTTATGAAAAAGGAATTCACAGAAATATCACGGTTTTAACCGTATTTTTTAAGGTTCGTTTCAGTTGCAGGTGATAGGATTAGCACATAGAAAAGAAAAGGAGGCAGCGGCTATGGCACAGGAAGTTTTTAAAAGATATGAAAAAAAATACCTCTTGACTCTTGCTCAGTATCAGGGATTGAAGTGGGAACTGGTTAAGCGGATGTCCGCAGACTGTTACGGAAAACATACAATATCTAATATTTATTTTGATACCAGAGATTTTGAGCTTATCCGTCATTCGGCTGAAAAACCGGATTACAAGGAAAAGGTCCGGCTTCGGGCATATGGAAAGCCGGAGGAAGGAAGTACGGTTTACGCGGAACTAAAAAAGAAGTATGACGGGATCGTATATAAGCGCAGAATGCCGCTGATCATGACAGAAGCCAGAAAATATCTTTATTATGGCATATACCCCAACGAGGACAGCCAGATTCTTAAGGAGATCAATTATGTTATGGGACTATATGATTTAAAGCCTATGGCTTTTGTGGCTTATGACAGGACCGCATTTTTTGGAAATGAAAACAGGGAACTGAGAGTTACTTTTGACCGGAACATCCGGTGCAGGAGCGAGGAACTGGATCTGGTAAAAGGGGACTTTGGAACATGTATTTTAAATGAGAACCAGGTTCTGATGGAGGTGAAAATCCCGGGAGCAATGCCTGTATGGATGAGCCGCATGTTTTCCCAGCTTGGAATCTATCCCGCATCATTTTCAAAATATGGCATGTATTATAAACAGATATTATATAAAAGCCAGATTTTGCCCTCGGGTTCGCGCTTTCAAGGAGCGCTCGCCCTGGGGCAGGCTCCAGAAGGGGGGATTTTTTGTGCTTAACAGTATTTTAACAGAAACAACCAGTTCCACCCTGACAATTGGCCATCTGCTGGTCTGCATGCTTGTATCCCTGGGACTGGGAGCATTTTTAGCAGTCCTTCACACCTTCAAAAATACATACAGTAAAAATTTTATTGTAACGCTGGCATTGCTTCCGGCCATTGTACAGGTGGTTATTACGATTGTAAATGGCAATCTGGGAACAGGGGTAGCGGTAATGGGAGCCTTCAGTCTGGTCCGGTTCCGCTCTGTGCCGGGAAATTCCAGGGAAATAGGCAGTATATTTTTAGCCATGGCAGCGGGACTTGCAGCAGGAATGGGATATCTGGGGGCGGCCGTTATGATGTCAGTCGTAATAGGTGGGGCCATGATCCTTCTGGTGTCTCTTCCCCTGGGGAAAAAATGCTTTACAAAGAGAGAGCTTAAAATTACAATACCGGAAAATCTTGACTATATGGGGATTTTTGATGACATATTTTCAAAGTACGCAAGAAGCGTACAACTGAACAGGGTCAGGACCGTAAATATGGGAAGTCTTTACGAGCTTTGCTATCAGGTGAATTTAAAAGCGGAGCATGAAGAAAAGGAAATGCTGGACCAGATCCGATGCAGAAACGGCAATCTGCCGGTGGTATGCGGAAGAGTTCCGGAAGGCAAAGAGGAATTGTAGGAAATTCAGGAGGAGAATAAATGAATAAAAAAACAAGATGCGGGCACCCGGTGAAGCGGGGCGCACTGTTAGCAGCAGGATTTATTGGACTGGCATTTCTGACAGGCTGTCAGAAAGACAGCGGGTATACGGAAAGCCAAAAGGCAAAAAATGAAGATGGAACAGAAACGGTCATTACCGGAACGGACCAGGGGTTTACCGTAGCAGGCACCGGAGCAGAGGCTTCGGAAAACGTGGTCACGATTTCTGCTACAGGAACCTACCGGTTAAACGGCACCGTGGGAGACGGAAGGATTGTGATCGATACGGGAAGTGAAGATGAGGTTACGGTGATTCTGGACAGTTTTTCCATTGCAAGCTCGGATTTCTCCCCCATATATGGTAAGCAGTGCGGCCTTTTAACCGTCGTTCTGGAAGATGGAACAGAAAACACTGTATCCGACGGTTCCTCATACTCTTATTCTGTGGCCGGAGAAAATGAACCGGATGCGGCAATATTCTGTAAGGGTGATCTTGTCCTGGAAGGTGAGGGCACATTGAATGTCAACGGAAATTATCAGGAAGCCATCAGAGGAAAGGACGATCTTACCATCAAGTCAGGCAACTATGTGATCAAATCGGTGAATGACGGGATCAAGGGGAAGGATTCTGTTGAAATAGAAAACGGGACCTTTGCCATAACGTCGGCCGGAGACGGAATCCAGGCCAGCAATGATATTGATGAAGGAAAAGGATATGTAAAAATCAGCGGCGGAAATTTCACCATCAATGCAGGAGAAAAGGGCATTAAGGCAGCGTCTCTGGTGGAAATAGCAGGAGGAGACATAGCCGTGGAGTCAGTGGATGATGCGGTCCACAGCAACGGAGATGTGAAAATATCATCAGGAACATTGGTCTTATCAACGGGAGACGATGCCGTCCATGGAGATAATCAGGTAGAGATATCAGGCGGAACCATTGACATCACCAAAAGCTATGAAGGTCTGGAAGGCTTATGCATTGATATAACCGGAGGAGAAATTAAGGTGGTTTCCGATGATGATGGGCTGAATGCAGCAGGCGGCAATGATTCTTCGGGAAATGCCGGAACGATGGGAGCTGATCCTTTTGCATCGGCAGAAGGAGCTTACATCCGGATCACCGGCGGCAGTTTGAGTGTAAAGGCCCTGGGAGACGGAATTGATTCAAACGGAGATCTTTTTGTAGAAGGAGGCTCCATTTATGTGGAAGGGCCGGAAAACAGCGGAAATGGAATTCTGGATTTTAACGGAACAGGAACGATTACAGGCGGAACCTTTACAGGAGTCGGCAATGCCGGGATGTTCCAGGTATTTTCCGAAACGTCCAGTCAGCCGGTCATAGTAAAATATTACGAAGAAAAGCAGGCGGCAGGAACTGCCGTGGAGATTTTAGACGATTCCGGGACACAGCTTGCCCAGGTTACTCCGGATAAAGAGTTTTCAGTATTGATCTTTAGTTCTCCTCTGTTGGAAACGGGAAAAACTTATGAGATCCGCACCGGAGAAGATACGGTGGCAATCCAGGTGACAGGAATCCTGAATCAGTCAGGAGAAGCTTTGGAACAGAATATGGGTGGAAACAGAGGCGGAAATGGAACCGGAGAAAGGCGGGAAAGACCGGGAGAACCGGGAGAAATGCCGGAAGGCAATTTCGCCCCGGATGGAGAAACCAGGGAAGCCAGGCCTAATGGATCCATGAAAGACCTTCCTGAAGATAAGAAGGATCAGGAAGAATAAGTAAAACTTAAAATTAATAAATACATAATGGATAGAAGGAGCTTTTGCCAGGTGGTTTTCCCCTCTCACCTGGCAAAGGTTCCTTCCATATCTGAATGAAGGTAACCGGAAAATTCCGGCAGATTCCCTTAAGATTCCGAGAGATCATAAAAAGCCATACTCTGGAAAAATATTTTTAAGCATGCAATTGCCTGATACAGAACTGCCGAAACAATGCACCTGATCACGATTCCCATCACTCCTAAATCCATGGGAAAGAGGTGAGGGTACCCCCAAACAGGGTTATGTATGAAGCAGAGGGCAGTCATGCCGTGTATAAGAAACGAATTGACAGAAATCTGTAGTCAAGAGTATAATCGACTCATAACAAAATACAAGGAATATGAATTGAAGGTAAGGAATATGAATTATATGAAAAGTAACAGCCAGCCGTTTTCCGCTGATTATGTTTTCCTCAACATCAGAAAACGTATTTTGAAATTGGAATTGGAGCCTGGTACCAGGATCAGTGAAAACCAGATGGCGGAAGAATACGGGGTATCAAGAACCATTATCCGCAATGCCTTTGCAAGGCTGAATCAGCTTGGGCTACTTACGGTATACCCCCAGAGAGGCACTTATGTAAGCCTGATCGATTTAAAGCTGATCGGGGACCTGCTGATTTTAAGGACAGCCGTGGAAAAGGAAGAGCTTTACGAGCTGTTGTCCCAGAAGGACGAAGAAAAGATTGGAAAACTGGTAAGAGAGCTGGAGGATAATTTAGAAAAGCAGGAGGCCTACCGGAATGTGGAGGGGTATGACCTGGAATTCCAAAAGCTGGATTCAGCATTTCACCGGGCCATTGCGGAAAGCGTGGAACGGTATAATCTTATAAAATTGCTGGAGGATTTAATGCTCCACATTTCAAGATGGAGGAATTTTGATGTGGCCCTCGGCAAGAGGATGCCCCACCTGATCGATGAGCACCGGAGAATCGTCAATGAGATCAAAGGCGGTGACTTTGTCAAAGCCCAGCAGGCTATGGCAGATCATCTGGAAACTATATCTGAAATCAGAGATAAGGCAAAGGAAAAATACCCTCAGTATTTTATAAACATTTGATCTGACTGTTTTTACCAAAAGCAGTCGATTATTTGTTTTTTTAGAAAAAGATTGTCATAAATTAGACGATCACAGAGAAAGTGGGTGAAAAACCATATTTGGGTCTTGCTCCATAAAATACCGGAACAATGTCTTGTTTTTAAAAAAGTTATTGACAAATTAGACAAAATTTGATAATATATGCATGAAAAAATGTAGCTTGTGACTTTTTATTTTTTTATTTAAACTTGTATACAAGGATACATTTTTTCATGCGCAAACTTGTATACATGTATACATATATATTTTTTCGGAAAGATTGTTATAAAATAAACAATCAGAAAGGAAACGACCATGTTCACATTAGGAGTTGACATAGGCTCTACCACCTCCAAAGCAGTCATTCTGAAAGATGGACAGGAGATTCTGGCTACTTCCCTGATTGCTGCAGGGACGGGAACTGACGGGCCGGACCGGGCTATTGAGGCAGTGCTTGCCGCAGGGAGCCTTAAGGCGGAGGAGATCTCCTCTGTTTATGCCACCGGTTATGGAAGGAAGCTGTTAAAAAATGCCCATGGAGAGATGAGTGAACTGAGCTGCCATGGAAGAGGGGTTCATCACCTGCATCCGGAAGTGCGGACCATCATTGATATCGGCGGCCAGGATGCAAAAGTACTTTCCCTGAATGATGAAGGGCGCCTGACGGAATTTCTGATGAATGACAAATGTGCGGCGGGGACCGGACGGTTTCTGGATGTTATGGCAGGAATTTTACAGTTGAGGATCGAAGATCTGGAAAAGCAGGCGGCCATGGCAAAGCAGGTTGTGAAAATTTCCAATACATGTACGGTGTTTGCCGAATCCGAGGTCATTTCCCAACTGGCAAACGGAGTTGAGATTCCGGACCTGGTTGCCGGTATCTGCCAGTCGGTAGCCGGCAGGGTGGCGATCCTGGCAAAACGGATCGGAGTGAAAGAAACGGTGTGTATGAGCGGCGGCGTTGCAAAAAATGGCGGGGTACGAAAAGCCATGGAGCAGGAACTGGGACTTGAAATTACATATTCACCAATGGCCCAGCTCATGGGTGCTTTAGGAGCAGCGCTTTACGCTTACGATAAATCATAAAAGGAGGAATTTTTCATGGGTGAAGGAGAAACAAAACCAAAGTTTACCATTGATCCCAATTCAGCCAAGTTTAAGCTGAATGAGATCGTGGCAAAACACTACAAGGAGGTCCAGGAGGCAAAGGACAGGGGAGAGAAAATCGGCTGGTGTGCCAGCAATTTCCCTCAGGAAATTTTTCAAACCCTGGGCATTAAAGTCTGTTATCCTGAGAACCAGGCGGCAGCCATTGCTGCAAGAGGAGCGGGGCAGCGGCTGTGTGAAATTTCAGAGGCGGAAGGTTATTCCAACGACATCTGCGCTTATGCAAGGATCAGCCTGGCTCATATGAAGGTGGGGGAAACTCCGGAACAGAACATGCCCCTGCCGGATTTCGTGCTTTGCTGCAACAACATCTGCAACTGCATGATCAAATGGTATGAGAACATTGCAAAAGAGCTTGATATTCCGCTGATTCTCATTGACATTCCCTTTAATCCAGATTACGAGGTTTCGGACGCCCAGGTGGAATATGTTAAGAGTCAGTTTCTGGCAGCGATTGAACAGTTGGAGGAGATCACAGGTAAAAAATGGAGCGAAAAGAAATTCAAGAAGGTCATGGAAATCTCAAACAGAACTTCCAGGGCATGGCTGGAGGCTACAGCCTATACCAAATATACCCCGTCTCCTCTTAACGGCTTTGATTTACTCAATCACATGGCAGTGGCTGTCTGTGCAAGAGGGACCGTGGAGGCAGCCGAGGCCTTTGAAACCCTGCTGGAGGAATACAAAAAGGCGGTGAAAGAGGGAACCAGTACCTTCCGCGCAGAGGAAAAGTACCGGATCATGTTTGAGGGGATTGCCTGCTGGCCTCATTTAAGAGCAACAGCAACCGGCTTAAAATCCCGGGGAATTAACATGGTGGCAACCATTTACGCCGATGCTTTTGGATTCATTTACGATGACTTTGACGGTCTGATCCGCGCCTACTGCAACGTGCCAAATGCCATGAACTTAGAGCATGCACGGGATAAGAGAGAAGCAATCGTAAATAAGACCCATGCAGAAGGACTTCTGGTACATACCAACCGTTCCTGTAAGCTTTGGAGCGGCTTCATGTATGAGATGAGCCGCCAGATCGGAGAGGACTGCCGGATACCGGTCACCTCATTTGACGGCGATCAGGCAGACCCGCGGAATTTCTCGGAAGCCCAGTATGAGACAAGGGTTCAGGGGCTGACGGAAATCATGGAATCCAACAAAGGGGGGAAAGACTGATGGCAACATTAAATGAATTATTAGAAAGTTTTCATGAAATCGCGTGTTCACCGAAAAAACAACTGAATGCTTATCTGGAGCAGGGAAAGAAGGTTGTGGCCTGTGTTCCTGTTTATACGCCTGAGGAGCTGATCCACTCCATGGGGCTGGTTCCCATGGGAGCGTGGGGAGCGGATATTGAGCTGAAAGAATCCAAAAAGTATTTCCCGGCGTTTATCTGTTCCATCATGCAGAGCATTCTGGAGCTGGGAATTAAGGGAGAATACAAGGGCATTTCAGCCATTGTGATCCCTTCCCTCTGTGACTCCTTAAAGTGTCTGGGACAGAACTGGAAATACGCGGTGAAGGACATCCCTTTTATCCCCATGACCTATCCCCAGAACCGGAAGCCGGAAGCAGGAAAAAGGTTTACCAAAGCCTCCTATGAGCGTGTCATAAAGGATTTGGAGGCAGCGGCCGGCGTGAAATTCAGCGAAGCTTCCCTGGCCCGGTCCAATGAAATTTACAATGAACATAATGGGGTAATGAGAAAGCTGACAGAGGTTCTGGAACAGCATCCTTCCATTACGGCAGTCCAGAGAAGAGACATTTTTAAAAGTGCTTATTTCATGCGAAAGGAAGAGCATACGGCACTGGTCAGCCAGTTGATAGAAGTTTTGTCGCAAGCAGAAGAGCAGGAAAGTAAAATTAAGGTGATCACCACCGGAATCCTGGCTGACAGCGATGGACTGCTGAAAATCTTTGACGAACACGGGCTGCAGATTGCCGGGGATGATGTTGCCCATGAATCCAGACAGTACCGGACAGATGTGAATCTGGAACTGGAGCCTTTGGAAGGGCTTGCGGATAAGTTTTCCCGGATGGACCATTGCTCCGTCCTGTACGACCCGGAAAAGAAGAGAGCCGGCTATATCGTTGATCTGGCAAAGAAATACAAAGCCAGTGGCGTGGTCGTTCTCCTGACGAAATTCTGTGATCCGGAAGAATTTGATTTTGTAATGGTGAAAAAAGCCTGTGCTGGGGCAGGAATTCCTATCATCCAGATAGAAGTAGACAGGCAAATGGTAAATTATGAGCAGGCAGGAACGATGATAGAAGCATTCAAAGATATGCTTTAACAGACTGGGAGGAATCATATGCAGATACTTTTGGTATTATTGAGTTTGGCATTGTTGATATTTCTGTGTTTTAAGGGAGTTCCGATTTTCTTTTCAGCAGTAATTTCAGGTTTGTTTCTTTTGCTGACGGCAGGCATGAATCCTGTGGAACAGTTCACGACCACATATGTCCAGGGGCTGTCAGGGTATTTCGGCAAATTTTTCTTCATCTTTGTTCTGGGTTCTCTGTTTGGTAAGCTGACTGATATCAGCGGTGCGGCAGATGCCATTGCAAAAGCAATCGTAGATAAGCTGGGGGATAAGTTTATTATTCCGTCCATTATTATTGCTGGTGCAGTACTGACTTATGGAGGAGTGTCTGTGTTCGTCTGTATGTTTACCCTCTATCCGCTTATGGTGTCCATGTTTAAGAGAGGAGATATATCCAGAACCTTGATTCCGGCAGTATATTTTGCCGGCGCGGGCACGTTTTCCTGCATGATGCCGGGCAGCCCTCAGATACAGAACTTAATGCCAGGACAAATACTTGGTACTCCGGCAACTGCTGCTCTGGCTCCAGGCCTTATTGCTGCAGTATTTGAGGCAGTACTGGTGTTCTGGTTTACGCTCTGGTATGCAGACCGTTGCAAGAAAAAAGGAATGCATTTCGAGATAACAGAAAAAGATAAGCTCATGCTGGGCGTAAAAGAGGGAAAGCAGCTTCCAAGCTTTCTGGTAGCCATACTTCCTATGATTGTATTGCTGGTAGCTTTGAATGTGTTCAGGGTCTCGGCAGAAGTAGCGCTCTTTTTAGGCTTTATGTCAGGTCTGGTGTTCTATTTTAAGTACCTTCCATGGAAAGATATCTGGCAGCATCTGGCAGACGGAACAAAGGATGGAACTGGTTCATTATTCAGCACTTCCGCAGTCGTGGGTTTTGGTTCACTGGTACAGGTGGTTCCTGCGTTTGACATCTTGATTAAGTCTGTTACAGGAATTGGAGGAAGTCCGCTTATTGCGTCAGCGCTAGCAGTTACGCTACTGGCAGGTGTGTGTGGTTCTGGCTCTGGCGGTCTTGGAATTGCATTGCCGATTATAAAGGATTATTTCATTCCGATGGGAATCAACTTGGAGGCGCTTCACAGAGTATCGGCACTGGCAAGTCTGGGCCTGGATTCTCTGCCCCATAACGGACTGGTTGTTACAGTGCTTAATATCACGGAGAACGACCATAAGAGTTCCTATTTCCCGGTATTTATCTCGACCTGTGTGATACCTTTGATTACTCTGGCATTTCTGATTATGTTGTTTTATATGTTTGGTATGGCCTAAATAAGGAAAGGAAGAAACGCAATGTATATAGATTTTCCAGAAGTTCATGTCCCGATACAGGGACTTGAGCAGGTGACATTACCTGAAATGATTACAATTCGCCAATGCTATGACCCGGCGAAAGTGGATGATATTGCAGGAACTATGAGAAAAGAACTTGAGAAAATTTCCGGTAAGGAAAACTATAAAGGCAAGAAGATATGTATCACAGCCGGAAGCAGAGGAATTCCCTATCTGGATGTCATGATCCGCACAACCTGTGAGATGCTCAAATCTTATGGAGCAGAACCCTTTATCATCCCTTCCATGGGCAGCCACGGAGGCGGTACGGCCGAGGGACAGCTTGAAATGTTAGAGGGATATCACATCACGGAGGAAACTATGGGAGTTCCTATTAAGTCTTCCATGGAGGTGGTGCAGTATGATGAGTTAAACGGCATCCCCCTTTACTGTGATAAATATGCCTTTGAATCCGATGGCATTGTCATACTAAATAAGGTAAAACCTCATACGGATTTTCGCGGAGTGCATGAGAGCGGTATGGCTAAGATGATTGCCATTGGCATTGCAAAGCATAAAGGAGCTTCTATGTTCCATAGCTTTGGATTCCACCGTTTTGCAGAATTGATTCCATCGGTAGCTGAAAAGTTTTTGGAAAAATGCCCCTTTGCATTTGGAATCGGAGTAGTTCAGAATGCCTACGATGACATCTGCAATATTGAGGTATGTACGAAGGACAATTTCATGGAGACGGATGCGAGGCTGCTGGAGATCGCAAAACAGAAGCTGGCCAAGTTCCTGTTTAATGACATTGATGTGCTGATTATCGATGAAATAGGCAAAAATATAAGCGGAAACGGTCACGACCCCAATGTGACCGGGCGCAATATCACACGCACCTTTGGGGATACACTCAACCTTAGAAAGCTCTTTATCCGGGGAATCACGCCAGAGGCTCATCACAATGGCTGTGGCCTTGGGTCAGCGGATATTACAACAAGACGCTGTCTCAATTCTGTTGACTGGGAAGTGACCTGGACCAATGTCCTGACAACTGGGATTATGGATGCCTGTCCCATACCCCTCTATGCCAATACGGACAAGGAAGCGCTTCTCATGTGTATCAGGTGTTGCCATAACCTGGATTACAGGAATGCCAGGGTTGTTCATATTAAAAACACTCTGTGCCTGGACGAAATACAAGTCTCGCAGGCTCTGTATGAAGACATTAAGGATATCCAGGGAATTTCCTATGTCAGCGGACCGACGCCTATCTGTTTTAATAAAGAAGATATGATGGATTGACAGGAGATAGCCCCTTTCAGGGATATTTATATACTCTGAGAAGATGGGTAAAAAAGGAGGTAACGATATGATTGATAAAAATAAAATGCCGGTAGCGGTGGGTGTCGCATTCGTATGGTTTACAACACAGTTTGGCGGAGGGTTTGCTTCCGGTGCACAGCTTGTTCAGTATTTTGTTGCGTTCGGTATATGGGCGCTTATTACCCCGATTCTGGCTCAGGCCATCGGTGCGGTATTCCAGTGGTACGGGCTTCGGTTTGCAAAGATTCATGATGCTTATGATTACAGAACCTTTAACAACAAGTTTTACGGAAAATTTGCTCCTATTTTTTCCAACCTTTATGAAATTGTATACATATTACTGCTGTGCCTGGCTCCGTCTGTTGCCTTTGCAACTGGTGGTTCCACCATGCAGTCCCTGACTGGCCTCCCTTATATGGTCTGTACCTTGATCATCGGATTATTTATTTTTGCGGTGACCATTTTCGGAACGGATTTTGTAAGAAAAGCGGCGTCCACCTTGTCCGTTATCATCATTGCAGGTCTTTTGATTGTGTACATACCAAATATTATCGCAAGCTGGGGCGATATTACAGAAAACATCAGTGCCTTAGCAGCTCATCCTGCACCTGCCGGCCCTGCTTTCTGGAGCTGCTTTATTTATGGTTCCTTCCAGTTAGCCTCCATCGGATTGCTGTACCAGCATGCTGAACCGTTTAAATCAGAAAAAGAAGCCGGAGCAAGTATGATTTACGGATTTATCGTAAACTCCGTATTGATCATGCTTTCTACCCTGGGACTGATGGCAATTGCAACCAACCCGGATTTATCCAAGGATCCCCTTCCGGTTATCACTCTGATCAAAGGCGGCGTGGGAGCCGGCTTCATGAATCCCATGATTTCCATACTCATTATTTTAGGAGCGGTATCAACGGCGGTAAACATGATTGCCGGAGCAGTCCAGAGAGTTGTTGTTGCCCTTGAAAAGCCGGAGGAAAGAAGAACCGACGGAAAGCCTACGGCAAAAACCCTGATCTGTGCGCTGTTATGCACCATTATTGCTTTTGCCATCGCCCAGTTTGGACTTCTTCCCCTGGTAAAGGTAGGATACGGATATCTGGGATATATCACCATTGGAGTGGTACTGGTTCCGTTCCTGATCCGGATGATTGGGGAAGCCATGGGAAAAATTGAGAAATAACTGACAGAACCATGGGACAGAGGTTAGCAGGAGAATGAATATGACAGGCCTTTTATCAGAAACAATCGGAGAACTGCTTCATAAAAGAGCTGTTCTTACGCCGGATGCAGCAGGAATCTGCTACCAGGATAAACAATATTCCTGGAAAGAGGCGGATGAAATTTCGGATTTTTGGGCAGTTGACTTTATAAGAAAAGGAATTTCCAAAGGGAAACATGTGGCGTTATGGGGAATCAACAGTCCGGAATGGGTCATGGCGTATCTGGCTTTTATGAAGTCCGGGGCAGTGGTGCTTCCGGTCAATACATGCTATAAGGAACAGGAATTGAACAGGGTTTTAAAAGAAGCGGATGCAGACTATCTGTTCTATGGAAAGGGATGCGGTGATAAGGACTACGGACCGGTCATTGCAAAAGCAGGACTGGATGGCCCGGACAGCTTCTTAAAAGGGATCGTTTCCCTGGAACATCTGCCTGATTGTGAAAAGATTGACAACAGGAAGGAAGATCAGCAGCTTTTAAAAGAAATGGAACAGAACGTATCTTCAAAAGATATTGCCAACATACTTTTCACCTCCGGTACCTCAGGCGTTCCAAAGGGAGTGATGTTAAGCCACGAAAACCTGGTCAACAATTCCGCCGAAATGGTGCGTTCCATGCATTGGAACGAAAATGACCGTATGTGCTTGGCTGTTCCCCTGTTTCACTGCTTCGGCATCACAGCGGGCATATTGTCCGCGGTCCATGCCGGGGCGGCAATTTATATCAATCAGTATTATAAGTCCATTGGAGTCATGGAAAACATACAAAAAAATTCCTGCACCATTCTAAACGGCGTTCCCAGCATGTTCCTGGCTATGGTAAAAAACAGCAGGAGAAAAGAATACGATTTAAGTTCTCTAAAGAGCGGAATTATTGCGGGTTCTGCCATTCACCCTTTGGATTACATCAATATCTGTGAAGAGCTGAAGATGGAGCATTTACAGCCTTCCTATGGGCAGACCGAGTCTTCCCCTGCCATTACTATGACTGAATATTGGGACCCAATCTGCCGGAAGGGTCTTTCAGCAGGCAAAAAGATCCCTTATACGGAATTAAGAATCTGGGATGAGGGAAGGAATTGCATTGCCAAATCCGGTATTGTTGGAGAAATCCAGTCCAGAGGTTATCACATCATGAGGGGCTATTACAACCGGGAAAAAGAAACGGAAGCAGTGCTGGATCAAGAGGGATGGCTTCACACCGGAGACTGCGGTTATCTGGATGAAGACGGCAATCTTCATATGACCGGACGGAAAAAAGAAATGATTATCCGGGGCGGTGAAAATATAGCACCAATGGAAATAGAAAACTGCATCCTGGGCCTTCCGGAAATCAAGGCTGTGAAGGTGGTAGGAGTGGATGCCCAGGTCCTTCAGGAGGAAATTGCAGCCTGTATCATTACGGAGCCTGGGGCGGAATTTTCCGAAGAAAGGGTCAGGGAACAGGTCCGGCAGAATCTGGCGGATTATAAGGTCCCCAAATATGTTTATCGATTTGATTCATTTCCTTACAGCAACAGCGGCAAGATTATGATCCGTGAGTTACGGCAGGAAGTCGAGAAACGGTTAGCGAAAAGAGGTTAAGGAGGAAACAACATGTATTTTACAAAACAGCATGAGCTTGTCCGGAAACTGGCGAAAGAGTTTGCGGAAAAAGAACTGACCAATGAAATCCTGGATGAGATTGAGGAAAGCGGGACATTTCCGGAGGAAATCCTTTACAAAATGGGAAAGGCCGGATTTTTCGGCATTAAGACGCCAAAGGAATACGGCGGTTCCGGCGGTGACGCCCGCTGTTACGTGCTGGTGATGGAGGAAATAGCAAGGGTCAGCGGAGTTGCGAGCATTTATGTATCTTCCCCTAATTCCCTTTCCGGAGGTCCTTTGTTATTATCCGGCACAGAGGAGCAGAAACGAAAATACCTTCCCTCACTGATAAGCGGGAGCAAAAAGCTCTGCTTTGCCCTGACGGAACCAGGGGCAGGTTCCGATGCAGGCGGTATGCAGTCTACGGCTGTAAAGGAAGGGGATCATTACATATTAAATGGAAGAAAGACCTTTATCACCATGGCGCCTTTGTCAGATTATGCAGTGATCTACGCAAAGACGGATATGACAAAGGGAACAAAAGGAATCAGCGCTTTTATTGTTGATATGAAAAATACTCCTGGAATTTCCTGTGGAAAACCGGAGCATAAAATGGGTGTCATCGGCTGCGCTACCAGCGATATCATTATGGATAACGCAAGGATTCCTGCAGAGAACCTTCTGGGGCAGGAGGGCATGGGCTTTATAAATGCCATGAAGACCCTGGATACCGGCCGAATGGGAGTTGCCGCCCAGTCCATCGGGGTTGCCCAGGGGGCTTTGGACGAGGCGATCAAATACGCAAAGGAACGGAAACAGTTCGGAAAACGGATCGGGGATTTCCAGGCAATCGCCTTTATGATCGCAGATATGGCCACAAAGCTGGAGGCTGCAAAGCAGTTGGTTTATAAGACCGCTTACTTAATGGATACCCATCAGCCTGCAACCATGGAAGCATCTATGGCAAAGTATTATGCTTCTGAGGTCTGTAATGAAATCGCTTCAAAATCTCTTCAGATCCATGGCGGTTATGGATTTATCAAGGATTATAAGATCGAGCGCATGTACAGGGATTGCCGTGTGTTCACCATTTACGAAGGTACCTCACAAATCCAGCAGCTTGTGATTTCAGGAAAACTGCTTAAGAAATAATGACTACACGGAAGGAGTAATGAGACAATGAAGATTTTGGTTTGTGTAAAACAGGTGCCGGATACCAATGAAGTAAAGATCGATCCGGTAAAGGGTACATTGATCCGTGACGGAGTTCCAAGCATTTTAAACCCTGATGATGCAAATGCCCTGGAAGAGGCATTGAAGATAAAAGACGAAAAGCCTGGAACAACGGTTTCCGTTATTACCATGGGGCCGCCTCAGGCCGATGATATGCTGCGGGAATGCCTGGCTATGGGAGCGGATGAGGCTTATCTGCTCAGTGACCGGGCCTTTGGAGGGGCCGATACCTGTGCCACCTCCACCACCATTGCTGCCGGCATTGATAAAATCGGAGATTATGACATTATTTTTGCAGGACGCCAGGCCATTGACGGAGATACGGCCCAGGTCGGCCCCCAGGTAGCCTGGAGGCTTGGTATCCCGGTTGTAACTTATGTTCAGGATGTGAAGCTTTGCGAAGGAAAGGTGATTGTGCAAAGGCAGTTGGAAAACGGATATGAAATTCTGGAGGTTCAGATGCCCTGTCTCCTTACCGCTGTAAAAGAACTGAATGAACCACGTTACATGAGCATAGGCGGCATTATGGATGCATATGCGAAAAAGGTTACCATATGGAATCATGAGGATGTGGGACTGGATCCCAAAGACTGCGGTTTAAATGCTTCCCCCACCCAGGTTTTCCGTTCCTTTACTCCCGCTCCCAAGGGAAAAGGAGAGATGCTTGCCGGAACAGTGACCCAAATGGCAGGGCTGCTGACAGAGAAACTGAAAGAGAAGCATTATCTTTAATACCCAGGAAAAGGAGGAAGGTTCACATGGCTGTAAATGTAATAAAAGAAAAATGCAGGGGATGTTCTATCTGTGTAAAGAACTGCCCGTTTGAAGCAATTACAATGGAAAATAAACTGGCTGTTATCGGCACCGCCTGCACCGGCTGCGGCGTTTGTGTGGAAAAATGTCCGTTTAATGCAATAGAAAAGACAGAAGAAACAAAGGAAACGGTTGATTTATCAGAGTACCGGGATGTATGGGTATTTGCGGAACAAAGAGAAGGGGCGCTTATGCCTGTGGTAAATGAACTTCTGGGTGAAGGGCGAAAGCTGGCAGATGAGATCGGGTGCAGCCTTTGTACCGTTTTATGCGGAAGCCAGGTGGAAGGACTTGTGGATGAACTGTTTGAATATGGAGCGGATAAAGTCTATCTTGCGGATCATAAAGAGCTGGAATCCTACCGTACCGATGCTTATACGGCTGTAATCCACGATGCGATCAAATCCCATAAGCCTGAAATCGTCCTTTTGGGAGCCACCCACATCGGCCGTGACTTAGGTCCCTGTCTGGCCGTCCGCTGCAATACCGGGCTGACCGCCGACTGCACCAGGCTGGAGATCGATGAGGAGGATAAAAAGATCAAGCAGACCCGTCCGGCTTTTGGCGGAAATTTAATGGCAACCATTGTTTGTCCAAACCACAGGCCCCAGATGTCTACGGTACGCCCGGGAGTCATGGAAAAGGCTGAAAGGCAGGAAGGCCGGAAGGGTCAGGTTATTCCTCTTTCCGTGAGTTTTGAAACAGAGGACATCAGAACCCGCATTCTGGAGGTGGTAAAGCAGGCAGGTGAGGCAGTGTCTTTAACTGATGCAGAGATCATTGTATCCGGTGGCATGGGTCTTGGCGGTGCCGAAGGCTTTGAACTGTTAAAGAAGCTGGCTCATAAGCTGGGCGGTGTTGTGGCGGCAAGCCGTGCTGCGGTTGACGCAGGCTGGATCGACCATTCCTATCAGGTGGGACAGACCGGAACCACAGTACGCCCAAAGGTGTATTTTGCCTGCGGAATTTCCGGGGCCATTCAGCATGTGGCAGGAATGCAGAATTCGGAGCAGATCATAGCAATCAATAAAAACCCGGGTGCTCCGATTTTTGAAGTGGCCGATTACGGCATCGTAGGGGATATATATCAGGTGATTCCCGCATTAATAGAAGCACTGGACAAATAAAGGAGGGATTTAACATGAGAAAGAAGCTGTTGGAAGGAATTAAGGTAGTGGAGCTGGCAACCTTTATTGCGGCTGCAGGCGCAGGACGTTTTCTTGCGGACTGCGGAGCAGATGTTATTAAAATCGAATCTGCCAAGGGAGATCCCTTAAGGCATACGGCACCATCGGAAGGAAGACCTTTGGACATGTATGAAAATACGACCTGGGACTTGGAAAATGGAAACAAGCGGTGCATCTCTCTTAATATGAAGGCGCCTGAGGGCAAAGAGGCATTTTTTAAGCTTCTGGAGGATGCAGATGTGCTGATTACCAACTGGAGGGTTCAGGCTCTGGAACGGGCGGGACTGGACTATGAAACATTAAAGGTGAAATATCCCAAGCTGGTTTATGCCATGGTGACCGGATATGGAGAATACGGCCCGGACAAAGATCTTCCGGGGTTTGATTTCACGGCGTTTTTCGCAAGGGGCGGCTATCTCCATTCCCTCCGCCAGAGGGGAACTGTTCCCATGAATGTGGTTCCGGGAGTGGGGGATCATAACGTGGCCATGAACCTTGCGGCAGGGATTCTTGCGGCATTGTACCATGCAAAAGAAACAGGACAGGGAGAGAAAGTAGAGACCAGCCTGTTTGAGACGGCTGTCTACAACATGGGTATGATGATCCAGGCAGCCAATTATGACGGCCCGGCCAGAGAATACCCCATTAACATCAGGGAGAGTGCCAACCCCTTTAATGCGGCATGGAGAACAAAGGATGACAGGTTCATTCAGACCTGTATGCCCGATTACAACACTTACTATAAGCAGTTCATGAAAGCCCTGGGAAGAGAGGATCTGTTGGAGAATGAGAATTACTTCCCCATCCAGAACCTTCAAACCAAAGGTCTGGGCACAGCGGTTTATGACATCTGTATGGAAGCAATGGAAAAGAAAACAGCCAGGGAATGGGTTCCTGTTTTAAAGGAACATGACATTGCATTCAGCGTGGCCCAGTCCTGGGAAGAGATCCTGGAAGATGAGCAGGCGTGGGCCAATGACTGCTTCTATAAAATGCAGTACGACAATGGAAATGAGCGGACACTGGTAAGGCCGCCGGTCAAGTTCCAGGAAATGGGCGTTCCGGAGTACAAGGGCGGCCCTCTGATCGGAGAGCAGGGACCGGAGATTCTGGAAGACTTAGGTTACAGCAAGGAGGAAATCAGGGAATTTCAGGAGAAGGGAATCCTTTATGTGTGGAAGGATGAGAGGAAAAACTAGGTAAATTTTCGGATAAATAAAGTTAGAAAAGGAAGGACATTAATTTGTTCTTCCTTTTTGCTGTATGACGGGTTGGAAAACTTGAGTACATCACGACTTATACCTGTTACGGTTTCAGCATAATGCCAATAAACATTTAGCCCTGTTAAGGGCCTTTTCCATTTCTTTTGCAGCAACTGCAAGAGCCTTAAAGATTGTGATAAATTAATTGATTTTCAATATGGAAATTTGCTATGATGAATACAGAAAAGTATTGTATAGATATTCGAAATCTGAAATGTTTTGGGGAACTAGTGAATTGCAGGAATTAAAGAAGGTGGGCATCATAAATATTTGACATTTATGCACTGCCCTGCCAGAGTTGTGGTTGAAAGGAGCATTATAGCATGAAAGATATAATATGCTTGACCGAACTGCTTAAGGTACCCAGTTTGTCAGGGTTGAAGGTAATCGCCGGTCATAATGGATTAATGAGAGAGATAAGTACCGTTACACTTTTGGACGCTCCGGATGGACCCAAATGGTTGAAAGGCGGAGAGTTTGTTCTGACTTCCGCTTATATTTTTGATAATAATTATGAATTGTTAGGAGAATATATTCTGGCACTGATCGAGAAGAATGCAAGTGGACTTGGCATTAAAACCGGAAGATTTTTAAATTTGATACCGGAAAGTGTTGTGGAAATTGCGACAAAAAATCAATTTCCTATTGTAAAGATCCCTTATCATCTGGTATGGACAGACGTCATCTCACCATTTTATAAGTTGAAGTTTGGGTCTCACAATCAGAAAAACCCTGTTGTAGTGGAACCGGACATGATTCTGCCGCTTTTTGAGGCAAGCAGGTGGGGCGGCAAACGTCTGTTGATTCAAATGACGGAGCTGTTTCAGATCCCGATTGCAGTATATAAGCAGGATAAGACATTGATTTTAAACAATGGGATCTGCGGAGTGGACCAGATCGGGCAGGCAGCCGAGAGTCTGCTGATATTTCCGGAAATAAGATCGTCGGAAAAGATTCAGGTCAATGATTTTATATGCTGCTTCTTTTGCCTCCCAATGTCTTATGATAATGAAAGAGAGTATCTGGCAGTTGCCTCTGAAAGAGAAGAAGACATTAAAGAGATTAAGAAACTGATCTCCTTGATTGAAAGCTTGAGCAGTAAAGATATTCTGGTTTTAAAAGAAAAATCAGATGCATATCGTGCTTTTCTCCACAAGGTGATTAGTGGCTCTGTTACGCCGAAAGAAGTAGAAGCTTTTGAAGAGAGTCGGATGGGTAAGAAGTCAAATTTGATTTATTCAGGTATTTTGATTTTTTCTTCTGAAAGTTTTCAGCAATTGTTTCGCCGTTTTAAAGAGGCTTTGGAGTTTTATCAAAAAGGCAGAGGATTTCGGATAGAAACTTATATGTATGAGTACCATGCCAGAAAGCAGGCGGTTGTTTTATGGGAAATCCACAGCTCTGAAAAGCTGAATCCCAATATCTGGGTAAGAGGGCTGATATCTGATCTGAGTATGCTGTTTCCGGAAGTTACAGATGAGGGAATCGGAATCAGCAGTATGGCTGAAACATTAAGAGATATTGTAGTGTTATATGAACAGGCTCAGCAGTCCCTTCGGCTGGGGGCACTGCTGTGGCCGGCTCAGCACTGCCATTTTTACCCGGATTATTCTATTTACGCGTTGCTGGATCCTAGCAGTCTGGGTCAGCTTCATTTTGATGACTGCCTTCTGCTGCTTGAAAATAAAAGTACAATGGTATTTCAACCCCTTGAAACGGCAGAGGTATATATTGAAAGCGGAAACTATAAAAAAGCGGCGGCGAAATTATATATTCATGAAAATACGCTGAGATACCGGATCAATAAAATAAATGAATTATTGCATATTAATCTGGAAAATCCGGTGGAAGGGTATCGCCTTCTTTCCAAGATCAAATTGTGGAAGATTTTAATGGATTGTGAAAAGTGTGACAAATAAAGTGGCTTATTGTTGATAAATATAAATAATGCATAAATTGGCAAGGACAAATATATGCATTATTTATATTTTTTTGTGTTTTTATGAAAAATTGGAGAAACTTACAAAGCATTTTGCCTTTTTTGGAAAAATCCATGATGAAAAAATATATGGATTACATTTATACTATTGTCACAGCGAACAATAATGGGGCTGACGTACTTGCCAACTCAGCCTCAATGTCAGGGGAACATGATGGGAGTATGTTATGGAATGTAAGGCAGTACAAGGAATTATATTTAATATTCAACGCTTTTCCATTCATGATGGTCCGGGGATCCGAACGCTGATATTCATGAAAGGATGTCCGCTGCGTTGCCGATGGTGTTCCAATCCGGAAGGTCTTACATCCGGTATATCAATTCATTCCAATATAAAATTATGTATCGGGTGTGGCTTGTGCAGCCAGGTTTGTAAATTTAGTGCAATATTCAAACAGGAGGATGGCACTTACCAAATTGATCGGGATAAATGCACGGGATGTCAGATGTGCACAAAGGTCTGCCCCAGCAATTCAAAGACAGTTTCTGGAGAAGTCAAATCCGTAGAAGAGATTTTCCGGATTGTGGAGAAAGACAGAAGTTTTTATAAACATTCCGGCGGAGGGATTACAGTGGGTGGCGGAGAGATGCTGGCTCAGCCGGAGTTTACTTTTGAAATCCTGAAACAATGCAGAGAGAATGGAATGGATACGGCAGTGGAAACAAGTGGATGTGGATCTCGTTCATGGCTGCTGAAAATTGCGGATCAATGCAATACCATTCACTTTGATCTTAAAGCAATGGATTGTGATTTACATAAGGAATTGACTGGTGTGGACAATGCCATAATTTTGAATAACTTAAAAGCGTTGTCAAAACATTTATGGAATAAAAAGGAAAAAGAACGGCCCCGGTTGATTATCCGCCTGCCCTTAATCAACGGGTATAACACTCATAAAGGGGAAATTCAAAAGGCGGCACATTTCATTTTATCAGAGTTGGACTATTATACGTTGACAGAGGTTCTGGCATTTCATAATTTTGGAGAGAAGAAATATCAGGAGCTTGGAATGACCTATGAATTTGCTGATTGTCCTAACAGTACAGCAGAAGATTTAAAAGAGCCGATTGCAATATTAAAAGAGGCCGGCTTAAGACTTAAGATCCCAAAATGGTAGAATTCCGATATTGAAAAAATTTTACTTATCGCAATCTAATCCATTTGAGAAATAGAAAATAATTTTTCAAAAAGGAGGAAATTCAGATGAGCAATCAACCAACAGAAAGAGTAAAAAGCCTGAGAGCGCGTTTTTTTACTTACAAGCCAAACGTAGATCCGGAAAGAGCGGTGATCTATGATAGGGTCTTTAAAAAATCAGATGAACTAAAAGATGACCCGATGATAGTAGCAAGAGCAAAAGCGTTTTCCGTATTTTTGAAAGAACGTACCATCTACATCGAAGAGGATCAGCTTTTTGCCGGTTCCTTTGGACGCAAGCCAAGAGCTTTTCCAATCTACCCGGAGAGTGTAGGAGATGATCTGGTAGGAGAATACAGAAAATTGACAACCCGTCCCATTGACCAGTTTGAATATTTGGAAGAAGACAGGCTGGTATTGGAAGAACTGCTGCCCAGATGGCATGATAACTCACTCAGGCAGGAAGTATTTCCCGGCATGAGCCCGGAAGAAAAGAATCTGTTCCTGATGAATCCTGAGACAAGTATCGTAGGAGGAACTAATATTTTCACTCTGGATGTTCCGTTATATGGTCCGGCTGGGCACATCACGCCTGACTGGCAGGCAATTATGGAGTATGGGTTCCAGGGAATGAAGGAAAGAGCTGAAAAACGTCTGGAGCAGGCAAGGGAAGAAAAAGATCAAAAAGGGATTGATTTCCTGACAGCGGCGATTATCTGCTGTGATGCAATTATTGCTTTTGCAAAGAGATATGCGGATCTGGCCGAAGAAATGGCAGCAAAGGAGACAAACGAAGCGCGTAAAGCAGAGTTGTCAATGATAGGGGAAACCTGCCGCAGAGTACCGGGACTGCCTCCAAGAACCTTCCATGAAGCATTACAGGCAATGTGGTTTGGTTTTGTGGGAATCCAGATGGAAGCTTTTCAGCGCTGCTTTAGTGCAGGCCGGCTGGACCAGTATGCATGGCCGTTTTTAGAGGCGGATTTAGGGGCCGGAAGAACTACTATGGAAAAAGCCCAGGAAGAGCTGGATGTTTTATGGATGAAGTTTCCAGAGACTAACTATATCAATTCTGAATATTATTCCTATATCGCATCGGGATTCCCGTCCCAGCAGCAGATTATCGTTGGAGGACAGACTCCGGAAGGCAAAGAGTCATCAAATCCGCTTAGCTATATGTGCATTGAAGCATCTATTCATACGTTACTTCATCAGCCAAGTATTTCTGTCCGCTTCTGTGAAGAGACACCGGATTCCCTGATTGAAAAGGCATGTGAGCTGGCTCGTTTAGGTACTGGTCATCCTTCCTTCTTCAATGACAGAAGATGTATTTCTGCTTTGGTACATAAAGGCATTTCACTGGAAGATGCAAGGGATTATTCCTCCGTAGGATGTGCAAGCGTACAGCCTACCAGAAAGGATAAAGGTTCCCATAACGCCGGCTATATTAATGTGGCAGCGGCATTAGAATTTGCCCTCCATGATGGTTACTGGAAAAAGGGAAATCGCCAGATGGGACTGAAGACTGGTGATGCAAGAGCCTTTACTTCGTTTGATCAGGTTATGGAAGCATTTGAAAAGCAAATGGGTTATCTGATCGAGGTTTATTCTAAGGCGGCGGTCAGAGTGGAAAAAGCACATCAGGACCTGGTACCTACCCCGTATCTCTCCTGTTTTGTACAGGATTGTATCGGCAATGCCAGAGACCGGAGCGACGGCGGCGCATTGATCAATTCCGGTATGACTCCAAGGGGAATTGGCCTGGCGGATGTGGCGGACTCTCTTGCTGCAATTAAGAAGCTGGTATTTGATGATAAGGTGCTGGAGATGGATACTTTGATCAGTGCTATTGAAGCGGATTTTAAAGGCTTTGAACCAGTTCGCCAGATGTTGATTAATAAAGCCCCTAAATATGGTAACGATGATGAACTGGCAGATCAGATGGCGGTAAAAGTAGTGAATATTTATTCTGATGAAACAGATAAACACAGAAGCTTGTTTGGCGGAAGATTCCATCCGGGTTTCAGTTCGGTTTCCTCTAATGTGCCATATGGTACGGCAATCCGTGCATTGCCTAATGGAAGAAAAGAATTTGAGCCGCTTGCGGACGGCTGTTCTCCAAGTCATGGTGTGGATGTATGCGGACCGACCTCGGTGGCTGTATCTTCCGGTAAGTTGAATCACGAAGGGATGAGTGGAGGTTCTATTCTGAATGTAAAGTTCAATCCGGATGCGGTTACAGGAGAAGAAGGACTTAAGAATTTTACTTCTTACGCAAAAGGAGCTCTGGAGGCAGGAGTATGGCATATGCAGTTTAATGTTGTAGATAAGGAAACCTTGCTTCAGGCACAGCAGAAACCGGAGGAATACCGGGATCTGATTGTTCGTGTAGCCGGTTACAGTGCATTCTTTACCGGTTTGAGCGACAGCCTTCAGGAAGATGTAATCGGGCGTACGGAACACGCAGCGGTGGCAGGCCGCATTTAAGACCTGTGCAGGCAGCGAAAAGCCGTACTGGAGTATGGAGGATGAGAGGGAATATGAATTTTACGGATATTTTATTTACTGTCAGCAATCATATAGCGACCATCACGTTAAACCGTCCTGAAGCTTATAACGCAATTTCAGATGCAATGCGGGAAAATCTCAGAGAAGCAGTGGATTATGTCAATGCTCCGGAAAATAATGTCCGTGTTGTAGTGATAACCGGAGCTGGAAAGGCTTTTTGCTCCGGAGGCGATATTAAGCTGATGAAGGAACGGATTGACTCTGATGTGTCTTTTGGAGAACGGCTGGAGACTTACAGGAAAGATGTTGCCGGAATGGTGAAATGCATTAAAAGTATCCGCCAGCCGGTGATCGCCCAGATCAATGGCGCTGCATTTGGAGCTGGCTGCAGCCTTGCAATGCTCTGTGATATCAGAATTGCTTCAGAGCAGGCAAAGTTTGGAATGCCGTTTGGTAAACGGGGACTGGTTCCTGATTGGGGAGCTACGTATTTTCTTCCGAGACTGGTGGGTAGATCAAAGGCAATTGAGCTGGCAGTTACCGGGCAGAGTTTTGATGCCGGTACAGCCCTAAAAATTGGTTTTGTAAATCAGGTGGTTCCGCCAGAGGAGCTCCAGGAATATACCATGAATTATTGCAGCCGGATATTGGAAAATGGGCCATATTCAGTGATGGCTGCTAAATCCGCCATGGATGCGGCTCTGACATCTGAACTGGATACTGCCCTGGAACAGGAGGCGCAAATCCAGAGTGCCTGCTATGGGTCGGATGACCATAGGGAGGGGGTAGAGTCTTTTCTGGAGAAGCGTCCGGCAAATTTTACCTTATGCCAATAAGCGCACTGCGCACGAAAAAAGAATGGCCGCCGGGTTCCGGCGCCATTCTTAAAAAATAAATTGACGGAAAAGGAGTATATGGTTTGAAAGAGATTGTTATTACTCATGGAGTTCGTACTCCTATAGGAAAATTCGGGGCATCATTAAGCAATGTTTCTGATTTAGAACTTGCGTCCCTTGTCATGGAAAATCTGGTAAAGGAAAGAGCAAAATTAAATCCTGAAGAAATTGATCATGTGATATTCGGAGAGGTGCGTCAAAGTTCAGAACCTTCCAATATTGCCAGAGCGGCGGCTCTTGCCTGTGAAATACCTGAGAAGGTGCCTGCATATACCGTTCACAGGCAATGTGGGTCAGGCTTGCAGGCCATTATGGATGCATATCAGTTACTTGTCTGTGGAGAAGCACATATTGTGGTTGCTGGCGGAGCGGAAAATATGAGTCAGTCTTCATATTTCATGAGAGGTACTGCATCCGGTCTTGGAACCGGAAATTATACAATTGAAGATTCTCTTGTGGCCGGTGGACCGGGATCCACTCCGGTACGTCTTTATGGAAATCTTCCAATGGGAGTTACGGCAGAAAATCTGGCAGAAACCTATGGCATATCCAGAGAGGCGCAGGATCATTTTGCTCAGAGAAGTCAGGAGCGGATGGCGAAGGCGATAGAGGAGGGCCGTTTTGATGAGCAGATTTTGCCGGTTGAATTAAAAACCAAGGATGGAACCCGTCTGTTCAGCAAAGATGAACATCCGTTTTTATCAACGTATGAAAAGATAAGTACCTTAAAGCCTGTGTTCAAAAAAGATGGTACGGTAACTGCGGCAAACTCCTCGGGACGAAATGATGGGGCAGCAGCGGTTCTGATTATGGAAAAAGAAGAGGCAAAACGTCTGGGATATCAGCCGCTTGCTGTAATCCGTGCAATTGGCTCCAGCGGCTGTGATCCAAGAATGATGGGACTTGGACCTGTAAGATCAACACAGATCGCGCTTCAAAAGGCGGGGCTGACAATCCGTGATCTGGATGTGATTGAATTAAATGAAGCATTTGCTGCTCAGTCAATTGCAGTGATAGAAGAGTGGAAAAAATGGGGCATTTCTGAAGAAGAGCTTATTGAAAAAATCAATCCCAACGGTGGGGCAATTGCCCATGGACATCCACTGGGGTGCACTGGCACAGCGTTAAGTGTGAAGTGCATGTATGAATTAAAACGAGTACATGAAAAGCGGTTCGGGCTGATTACTCTTTGCTGTGCGGGTGGATTAGGAGTTGCTGTGATACTGGAAAAGGCGGTATGACAAATCACAGTTCTGAAATGAATTGCCGCAAAAGCGGCAGAATGGAGGCTGAAGTGAAAAAGGTATATATTTCCGGTGCCATCCGGACACCTCTTGGTACTTATCAGGGAGCATTGGCCGGCTTCAGTGAACAGAAGCTGGCAGCTATGACTATGCTTGACTTAATAGAAAATGTAGATATTGATCCTATAAAAATTGATGAGATTATCATTGGAAATTCAAAACAAACCAGTACACCGTCCAATTTGGCAAGACATGCACAACTGGAAGCAGAGCTTCCGGTGGAAATTCCGGCCTTTACGGTACAGAGGCAGAGTGCATCCGGGCTTCAGGCTGTTATCAATGGTTATCTTGCGATCAGAAGTGAAAATGCGGATGTAATTCTTGCAGGCGGCAGTGAAAGCATGAGCCAGATTCCGTTGGAGATCAGAAAAGCGAGATTTGCTTTTGGGGCTGATACTGAAATCGTTTTTGACCCCATAGCAAACCAGCTTGCAGGTGCACAGCCGGCAGACCGCTATGGGAAGCTGAAGGCTTCTGATATTGCGGATGCTATTTCGGCTCAATACGGTATTACTGAGTCTGAAATAGAGACCTATCTGGATGACAGTTTTAAGAAGCGCATGCTGTCTAAGGCCAAGTTACATATTCTTCCGGTAGAAGTAAAAAAGAAAAAGGCAGTGGAGCTGATTACTGCAGATCAGCAGTATCAGGAAATTCCGTCAGTTGCAATGCCTGCTGATGGAGCAGCCATGTGTCTGCTGTGTTCAGAGAATGTGATCAAGGAGCAGGGGCTCCCGGTAAGGGGTGAAATTCTGGGAATTGCATTTGCAGCAGGCAGTCCTAAAGGAAGTGGCTTTATTGCAGATGAAGTGATTACCCGGGCTGTTGAAAAGGCTGGTCTTTCCTTAAGTGATATTGACTATTTTGAAATCAGTGAGTTTTCTGCTGCACAGATACTGGCAAATCGAAAGGTGCTGAAAAGTTTGGGAATGGGCACGAGAGAAATAGACCGGAAAGTAAATTCTGAAGGCGGCACGCTGATCAGCGGATTGTCCTGGGGAGCAGCAGGAGCGGTACTGCTGACGGATTTGCTTTACAAGCTCCAAGGGGATGGGAAGAAGTACGGAATGGTGATTGCTCCTGCGGAGGGCGGACAAACGCTTTCCATGGTGATAGAAGCGAAATATAAATAAGTAACCGGGAGGTATGATTTTGGAGGTCAAAAAAATATTTGTAGCTGGAGCTGGATTTATGGGAACCGGAATTGCCCAGGTTTCTTCAGCGGCTGGATATCAGGTGGTATTATGGGATACAAAAAAAGAGCTGGTAACGGCATCCCTGGAACGAATGGACCAGGCGCTTACCAATCGGATAACAAAAGGGAAACTGACACAGGAGGCAAAGGATGAACTGCTTTTAAGAATCAGTGTTTCAGAAGATTTAAATGATGCAAAGGACGCAGATCTTATTATTGAGGCGATTATTGAAGATGAAGCGATAAAATGTGATGTATTTAAGAAACTGGATGCAATATGCCCACAGCACACTGTTTTCGCAAGCAATACCTCTGCATTACCAATCAGCAATCTGGCCAATGCAACCAAGAGAGAGGCTCAGTTTATTGGATTGCATTTTTTTAGTCCGGTTCCTGTTATGAGGCTGGTGGAAATTGTGAGAGGGTTAAAAACCTCATCAGAAACCAGTGAAACAGCAAAAGCATATATTGCAAGCCTCGGTAAAGCGGGGGTTCTGGTAAAAGATGCTCCGGGATTTTTAGTAAACCGGATCATGCATGCTTTCAGACAGGAAGTTCTGACATGCCTGGAGGAGGGGGTGGCGTCCATAGAAGACATCGATACAGCCGTAAAGCTTGGTCTTGGCCATCCAATGGGACCTTTTGAATTAAATGATTTTGCAGGTCTGGATATAGGTGCGGCAACAATTCAGACACTTTATGAGAATTTTAAAGATCCAAAGTGGAGACCGAATCTTACGATGAAAAAACTTGTGGCAGCAGGAGATCTGGGCCGTAAGACAGGGAAAGGCTGGTACGATTATACTGGCGGTGAGAAGAGACCAAGAACAGATATCAACCTGTAGCGGAGAGTCTCCGTCATATCCGTCCAGGTAAAATGAGGAGTAGAGAGATGACATATAGAGATAAGACTTATTCAACGATGAAACTGACTTTTGAAGAAGAAACCGCAATTGTAAAATTTGACCGTCCTGAGGCCATGAATGCAGCTAATGTGGAGATGAGCTACGAGCGTGTGGAAATTTACAGACATCTGTCTGAGGATGATTCTGTGAAAGTAATTATAATCACTGGCGGAGATAAGGTTTACTGTGCTGGCGGAGATTTGGCTGCATTTTCTAAATTTAGCCGCTCTGAGGCCCAAGAGTTTATCAATCGAGGTATAGAATATCAAAAGTTATTAATGGATATGCCAAAGCCCACCATTGCGGCCATAGCAGGATATGCTTACGGCGGCGGCATGGAAAATGTCTTACTCTGTGATTTACGTATTGCTGCGGATAATGCAAAGTTCGCATTGCCGGAGACCGGGGTGGGGATTTTTCCGGGAGGAGGGGCAACCCAGAGGCTTGTGCAGAATATTTCCATTGCTAAAGCAAAAGAAATGATCTTTTTTGGAAAGCCCATTGAGGCACAGGAAGCATGCCGCCTTGGTATTATTAATAAGGTGGTGGAGCCGGAACAGCTTATGAAGGAAGCAAGAGCATGGGCGAAACGCCTGCAGAGACTGTCTTCACTTTCCCTGCGGGCAGCGAAAAAAGCGATTAACAATGCTTGGAATCATGGTATTTACGATGGAATGCAGCAGGAGGCAGATCTATGGGCAGAGCTTTTTGATTCTCACGACCAGAAGGAAGGAATGAATGCGTTCTTAGAAAAAAGATATCCGGAATTTAAAGGGAATTAAATAGAAACTCAAATGATAGTTGGCTGATATCAGATGATGCATTTTATTGAAAGCTGACAATTGATCAGATGATGCATCTTATTGAAAGCTGACAATTGATCAGAAGAGGAAACGTACGATAACAAATGTGTAGAAAGGGGCTTTTATGAATCCAACAACCGGTATTATATTAGGCATACTTATCGCTTTTAGTGCCATGAGTGCCATTGGGGTATATACAGCTAGAAAGATTAAAAATTCAGAAGATTTTACCGTTGCAGGTAATAGTTCTACGGCAATTATGGTTGCAGGTGCAATTGTAGGAAGCTGCGTTGGCGCAGGAGGTACCATAGGTACGGCAGAAGCAGCATTTAAAAGAGGAATCAGTGGTTGGTGGCAGACACTGGGCTTATCGGTAGGGTGTTTGATTCTGGGACTGGTGCTTTCCCAGGCCATATATAAAACAAAAGTGGAAACAGTTCCTCAACTGCTGGAGAAAAAATTCGGACCATATATCAGACCTGTGACAGCAATTTTTAGTGCCATTGCCATATTTTTTTCGATTTTATCACAGACAAAAGGATTTTTACCTTTGTTAACTTCTTTTATTCCCGTACCTGTTGCATTGGCAGCGGTGATTTGTGTGGTTTTAATATTATTATTTGTATTATTTGGAGGGATATTTGCAACCAGTCTTGGAGGATTGCTGAAGATCGCTTTGATTCTGGGTTCATTAATTCTAAGCGGAATCATCGCTGTTTCCGCATTGGGGGGGATTTCGGGGATTCGGTCTTCTTTTGATTCTTCCTATTTTAACATGTTTCCCAATGGAGTAAGCAAGGGCTATGCGACCGGTTTAGGGCTTGCGCTGGGAGTACTTGTAACTCAGGTATATGTGCAGGCGGTACTTTCTGCCAAGGATGCCAAGGCAGCCAGAAATGGAGCGGTACTGGCGGCAATCTTTACCTGCCCGGTTGGTTTGTTCGGAGTAGCAGTAGGACTTTATATGAACAGGTTCTTCCCTGATATTCAGGCATCTCAGGCATTCCCATTATTTATGACAAATAACTTCCACCCGGTTATTGCGGGGATCTTTATCGGGGGGCTGATGCTGGCAGCTTTGGGCAGCAACGCAGGTCTGACATTTGGAGTATCTACCATGCTAAGCCGGGATGTTTATAAAAAAATACGTAAAAGTACAACTGATAAGGAAATGCTGGTGGTTTTAAGAGTGTTAATCATCATTGTTGCGTCTTTGTCAGGTGTTTTTGCTATTACCAGTCTTGGCGAAATGATTCAGACATTTGTATTTCTTTCCTTTGGATTACGTACTTGTGTATTCTTAGTGCCTATGATGTTTGCTTTATTCTATAAGGGGAAGATGACACCGGCAGCCGGAATGGCATCGGTTCTGATAGGCCCGCTTATTAATATTATCTGGAATCTGATACCATCATTGAAAGCCGCATTTGATCCGATTTATGCAGGTCTAACCGGAGGTTTGGCAGCATTTATCATCGTGAATGCATTGACTGCTTCTAAAATACAGGAAAATGTTTCGCAGCCATCAAATAGTTAATTCGGCTGCGGGTGCCGGGGCTGTTTTGGCTTAAGCTGGTATATCGTCCGGTTATCCTCAGGAGGATATACCGGTTCCCGGCAGATATAATTGAAGCTCTAAAGGAGGAATAATCATGAGTACAGCTTTGGAAGGCATAAAAGTAGTTGAACTTTCACATGTGATATCGGGATCCTACTGTGGGATGCTTCTGGGAGATATGGGAGCATCTATCATAAAAATAGAACGTCCCGGTTCGGGTGAATTTTATCGTGACGAAGCTTTGAAAAATAAAGAAGGAGTCAGTCTTGTATTTCCTGCCTATAACAGGAATAAAAAAGGCATTACCTTAAATATAAAAGATCCGAAAGCAAAAGAAATTCTTCATAAATTGATCAAAGATTGTGATGTTTTTATAGAAAATTACCGTCCTGGTCTGTTGAAAAAAATGGGGTTTGGTTATGATGATTTAAAAAAGGTCAATCCGAAGCTTATTATGGTTTCCATTTCGGGATTTGGACAAAACGGACCTTATGCGATGAAACCGGCATATGATATGACCATAGCGGCTGTCAGCGGATTCATGTCTGTCAATGGACCGGAAGGGGTTCCAATGAAAAGCGGTCCTGCAATTTCAGATTTTTTATCAGGAATTTATGGTGCGCTGGGAGCTATGGCCGCTTTAAGAAATTGTGAGAGAACAGGAGAGGGGCAGTACGTTGATATTTCTATGATGGAATCTTCCATGTCTATTCTGGATGCTTTTTTTGCCCAGGAGCGGTTTTCTGAAATTAAACCTGTAAGTATGGGAAACCGCAGAGCCAACTATGCCCCTGTAAATTCATTCCAGGTAAAAGACGGACATGTTTATGTTGCTGCATCTTTGCAGAAACACTGGGAGGCATTAACCGGGCTGATGGACCGAAAGGATTTATATGAGGATCCCAGGTATGACACTGCTTCTAACAGAAAGAAGCATGAAGAAGAGCTGGAGGATATTGTTCAGGCATGGGCCATTCAGTATGATTCAAAGGGGCTTATTGCACTTTTGGACGAGAGAGGAATTCCATGTTCACCAGTACAGACACTCAGTCAGGTGCTGAATGATCCTCATGTGGCTGCAAGAAACTCAATGATAGAGTTTGAATATCCGGGAGTTGGAAATTATCCGGTAGCTGCCTTTGCCCCAAAGTTTTCTACAATGACTGTGCCGGTGCAGCGTGCGCCGCTTTTAGGAGAGCATAACAAAGAAGTATATGTGAATGGGCTTGGATATAAGGAGACGGAGTTGGAAGAGATGCAAAAAAACCATACCATTTAAATGGGGAGAAATGGATCATGACCGCTGCTTATGGAAGTATTCTGATATTACTGATTGCAATCTATTTTTACATTACGGAGCTTGTACCCATTGCGGTTACGGCCATGGGATCATGCCTGCTGCTGGCACTTTTTGGGTTTGCAAAGGCTTCTGATGTATGGGCTGGAATTTCCAGTGATACAACATTGTTTGTGGGAGGCATGATTGCAATTATTACGGCTGTGATTGAGACCGGTGCGGCGAAAGCACTGTGCGCCTGGTTTCTTCGTATAGCCGGTGGTCATATACGCACGGCTGCTTTTATGATGATACCTTTGGTGACACTGTTATCGGGATTTATGAATAATTCAGCAGCCGTAGCAATCACCTTGCCGGTGCTGGCAGGCATCATTGCATCGGACGGAGAACTTCATGAAAAGCACTGGTTTATGCCTTTGGCTGTTGGATCAAACGTGGGAGGAATGATCACTGTAATTGGTACCACCTCCCAGATAGTAATACAAAATGCATTGTTGGAAAACAATTTAAAACCATTTGGTTTTTTTGAATTTGCATGGGTAGGAATCCCTATGTGCATCACCTTTTTTATCTATTTTAAATTATTTGGAAAATACTTAAACCGAAAGATCTGGCCTGATGTAAAAGAGCATTCGGAGTTTATGAAGGAAATCATGAAAGAAAGCAATGGGTCCGGTGAAGATAGATTTACAAAAGAGCAGAAAGAAAAACAGATTTTATCCATATGTATTATGATTGGTACTATTATGTGTATCATTATGACAGATAAGGTATCAAATGGTACGTTTGCAATGTTTGGAACTTTACTTGTTATTGTGACAGGCTGTATTTCCATTGATGAAATGTACCGGAAATTTGACTGGACTACGATTTTTGTGTTGTCTGGTGGAATTGGTTTTGCCAGTGGGCTTGATAAAAGCGGCGGCGGAAGGCTGATTGCTGATTTGATTGCAAGCATATTTGGATCATCTCTGACTCCTATGCACGTTTTTACAATGTTTGTTTTAACAGGAGCATTGCTCACCATATTTATGTCCAATACTGCGGTTGCAGCGATGCTTACTCCCATAGCGCTGGCCTTTACCCAGATAATAGAATTTAATATTGCTCCTGTTCTTATGGGGATCTGCATGGCAACAAACTGCGCATTTCTTACCCCTCTTGCTACCCCGTCCATGACCATGATATTAGGTCCCGGAGGGTATAAATTTATGGATTATGTGAAATATTGTATTCTGTTCAATATCATTGCCGTAACATTGTTATTTCTTATTATTCCAAGGGTATGGCCTTTATAAAAAATAGTGACGAAAAAATAAGCCGGGAATTGATTTGACAGAGTTTAAAAAGTCATGTGGTCTGACTCATTGTGCCGGACCACATGAATCCTTTTTATCACCATCTTGCCGAAGAGATTGTCAGGTATGCCTTTCTCAACAATTACTCTGTATTTCAGTGCTGTACCGGTGACGATATACAGGGCCTTGTGTTATTGGCGAAAGGAGAAGCCTGTAGGAATACTTGTAAAAATCCGGATCGCTTATTTTACCGGTAATTAATATCGGAAACCCATTTCACTCTGAGAATCAGGATGGTTGTAATGATGGCGGCCATGTAATTGGAAAACAGGTTGCCCCAGAATACCGAATAAAAGCTTAGAAAGTGCTCTGTTGCAAGTATAAATATGTACCGCAACAGCCACACCCGCAGCAGGCTGATGAAGAGGGTGATCCGGGTTTTCCCCAGCCCGATAAAAGCTCCCTGCTGGACCATGCAGATGCCGAAGCCCACCACGGAATATGTATAAATATGAAGCGCCTGGTTCGCAACGGCAAGGACAGAAGCATCTCTGGTAAATAACACCGTAAGCCTTGATGATAGAGGCACCACAAGGGCAATCAAAAGGGCAGCAGTGATGGCGCTTATGACGCAGCCGGCAAAACAGGCTTTTTTCGCCTTGTCCGGCTGTTTTGCTCCTACATTCATGCTGACCATGGTGGTGACGGCGGAACCAAAGGAAGAGGGAAGTATGAAGCAGATGGAGGTAATATTATTGGCAATTCCCTGGCCATTTAAGATAGTGGATCCGTATTTTTCCACTTCATTGTTGATGAGGAAGAATCCCAGGTTGAGCATCAGGCTGGACAGCATGGCAGGAAAGCCTATGCGCAAAAGGGTGTTGATGATGCTCCAGTCAAACCGGAAGCCGGTAAGGATAAAGCGTTCTCCTGTTTCTTTTAAAAATAATTCATAATACATCCACAGAGTAATTAAAAAGTTGGATGCCAGGGAAGCCATAACGGAACCCACAAGACCCCAATGGAAAACCACAATAAAGAGGGCGCTGAAAATGATTTTTAAAATCAGCATGATCACCATGCGGACAAATGTATCCTCCGGCTTACCATTGGCATTCTTTATGGAATTATAAATAGATTCCATGAAAGAAAATGGCGTCACACAGGCGCTCAATGCAAGATAGAGAAAGACATCGTGGGAAATCTCCTTATTTACATGGGCAGATATGGGAAAGGCAAGGGCAATCAGCAAAGGCGCCAGGAGAAAGCCCAGCAAAAAAGTGAAAACGATGATTTGTAAGGAAATCTTCCGGCTGTGATTAAAGTCGCCGTTCCCATTGGACTGGCCGATGATGGCCATTCCGGCCACACTCACTCCCTGAGCCAGGGCGGAAACCATATTTACAATGGGGGTACAATAAGTGACGGCGCTGGCCGCCTGGGTTCCTACGAGATTGTTAAGAAACAGACCGTCAATGACCGGTATGGCGGATTGGATAAGACCCATCATAAGGGTGGGAACGGAAAGAAATAATATAGTTGAGAAGACGGAGCCCTTAAGAATTAAATCCCGTCTCTGCTCGGTGCTTTGTTTTAAAAAATTTGATTGCATGGTCGATCCACCTGATTATTAGATTTGCGGTAGAGAATTTCGGTCAGTACCGTACAATCTTTAACTATACGCTTGGGGAAATTGAAAGTCAAGTGAACTTTTGCTCAGGAAATGAATCTGGCAGTAATTGGCTGTTAAATAATTTTAGACAGATAGCTGACAGTGATTTCCAAATCTTTTATAAGATTATGATTGATATTGCCTTCAATACCTAATGTTCCCTGATAATGTATGGAATCTATTTTTTGTAAATAGCTTTCAAAGGAAATATGTCCCATGCCTGGAAAGTATCGATTATTGTCTGAAAGGTGAATATTCTGATAACGGCCCTGATAAAGGTCCAGCGCCTCCAGTGGGTTGCTTTCTTCAATATTCATGTGATATGTATCTGGTAAAACAGACAGCATTTGCCCTCCTACGTGGTCCGTTATTTCAACCGTATCTTGTAACGTATTAGCAACGCCGGATTCATAACGGTTAGTGGCCTCCAAAAGAATCGGGACCTGATGGCTTCGCGCAAAAAGTTCCAGCTGGGTTAATGAGTCTTCCAGGTAAAGAAGAGCATGGGTTTTATCGTATAAAGGGTTATTCTTGAAATAACCGATGATGATACCGGAATGGCATTCGCCGGCATACCGGATATTTTCTTTGCACCCCTCAATGCTTCTTCGCCGGAGGTCAGAATCCGATGAAGATAAGGAGAATCCGCGCTTCTTTGCATAAGCGCCGGTTGCAATATAAGTCAGATTCAGTTGATAAGTATTTAAAAGTGAAAGTAAAGTTTTGGGTGACAGTACTTTTAAGTCCGGCAAGTTCAGTTCGATTCCATAGAGACCATAATCAGACAGTTGATGCAGTAATTCTAAAAAGGTTGGCATCTCAATGGAATCGCTGTACGTACACTGCAGTGTAACCGGATTTTTGCTGTTTTTTAATATATTCTTCATTATAAAACTCCTTAGATGAAAAGTATGTATACATATATTGATTTATCAATTATCAGTTAATATAGTATAATATAATTATAGGAAAAGCAACAAAATATAGTAAAAACTTATTAATATATAAAATAAAGATGTGTGTATACATAAAAAATAAACAAAATAAAATTGACAAGAAAAAAACATGTGCTATAATAAGTTTATCATATGAAATAAAGGGAGGTTTTTTAATGAAATTATTAAAGAGAGCGGCAACGGCAGCGGTAGCAGTTTCTATGGTGGCATCTTTAATTGCTTGTGGCGGTGGGGCACCGACCCAAGGAACAACTAAGGATAATCAGAAGCAGGAAAGTCAAAGCAACAATGCAGCACCGGATGAAAAAGAAGTTACACTACGTTTTTCCTGGTGGGGTGGGGATTCCAGACATGAGGCCACACAGAAGGCGGTTCAAGCATTCATGTCAAAGTACCCTAATATTAAGGTTGAATGCGAGTATGGTGCATGGGATGGCTGGACTGAAAAATGTGCAACACAGCTAAATGGCGGCACTGCACCGGATTTGATGCAGGTTAATTGGAATTGGTTGTATCAGTTTTCCGGTAACGGCGCTGCATTTGCTGATATTAACAGTCTGTCAGATATAGATTTAAGTGGATTTCCGGAGAAGATTTTAAATCAGTGTGTAGTTGCGGACAAGCTTCAGGCAGTTCCGATCAGCACTACCGGCAAATGCTTTTTTTGGAACAAGACTACCTTTGAAAAGGCTGGTTTGGAAACTCCGAAAACCATTGATGATTTGATGAATGCAGGGATGGTATTCAAAGAGAAGTTAGGTGATGATCATTATCCCCTGGCGATGTATCAATATGAGAGAATGCTTTTGATGCTGTATTATCTGGAAGCCAGGTATGGAAAAGAATGGGTAATGGATGGCAAGGTTAACTACACTCTGGATGAGGTAAAAGAAGGACTTGACTGGATTTGTTCACTGGAAGATGCTCATGTGCTTCCTAAGATCGAGCTGCTGTTAGGTGATGGCGCCACCATTCTGGAGAAGAACATTAAATGGTCCAATGGTACTTATGCAGGATTCTATGAATGGGATTCAGCAAATACCAAATTCCAAGAGGCTCTTGAGCCGGAGCAGGAATTTGTTCTGGGAGACTTTATTACAGGTATTGGAGACCATGATGCCGGACTGACCAAGATTTCCCAGTGCTTTGCTATTACTGAAGCATCCAAACATAAAGAAGAAGCGGCTCTGCTTTTAAACTTCCTGATGAATGATCCGGAAGGTGTTGAAATTATGGGTCTTGAGAGGGGGATCATTGTAAATGAGACTTCAAAAAATGTACTGCTTGAAAAAGATATATTAAGTGGTTTGACATATGAATCAAACAATGCAGTGTTAAAGGTGGCAAATTTTACTTTTGATCCCAACTTCGAGAATTCTGAACTGAAAGATACCACTGGTGTTTACTACGAGGTATTTGAAAATATCAGTGCAGACCATACCTCTACCGGTGACATGGCACAGTACTTAATTGATGAGACTGAGCGTGTACAGGCGGAAAATCCATACTAATATATTGTCAGGTTATAAAAATAAAAGGGCATGTGGAATATTTCTGTTAAGTGCCACATGTCCTTTTTGGAGGAGAAATCACATGATTTTTGAAGAATATTTCAGAGACTATCTCGTCAGATTTGCACAAGATAATAAACCGCTGTGGAATTATGAAGCAGGCGTAATCTTGCTGGGAGCCCAATGGATGTATGAAGCAACGGGAGAGAAATTCTATAAGGAAAGAATCATAGAATTCATGAATCATCACATTTTGAAGGATGGAACAATTAAGTATCTGGATGTGAATGAGCTTAATTTAGATAAGATTAATTCCGGGAAAATTCTGTTCTTTCTGTATGAGCAGACTGGTGAGGAACGATACAGGAAAGCGATAGATACATTGATGGATATGCTTCGCCGTCACCCGAGAACCTCAACGGGAAATTTCTGGCACAAGATGATTTATCCGTATCAGATCTGGTTGGATGGCTTATATATGGCATTGCCCTTTTATCTTGAATATGAAACCAAATACAATCAGAAAGAAAACTATAACGACGTTTATTCTCAGATGCAGAATGTGAGACGTCTTATGTACAGTGAAACATATCGCCTGTATTATCATGCCTATGACGAGAAAAGGGTGATGATCTGGTCAGATAAGCAGACCGGGCTATCTCATAATTTTTGGCTGCGTTCCATAGGCTGGCATCTGATGGCTTTAATTGACCTGTATGAAATATCATCAGAGGAAGTGTTTGAGCAGCATAAACAGTACTCGATCTGGTTCAAGGAAGCCCTAAGGGGTATTTTAGAGTATCAGGATCAAGAATCAGGATTGTTCTATCAGCTGATTGCATTGCCGGATATTGATGGAAACTATTTAGAGACTTCAGGAAGTGCAATGATTGCTTACAGCATTTTAAAAGGATGCAGGCTTGGCGTACTTCAGGAAGAAAAATACCGGGCTGCAGGAGAGAGGATTATGATGGCATTGCATGATCAGAAAATGGTCTGCATAGATGGAAAATGGCATCTGAAAGATATTTGTGAAGTAGCGGGCCTGGGACCAAAAGATGAGCGGGACGGAAGCATTGTTTATTATTTGTCAGAGCCCATTGTATGGGATGAAGTGAAAGGAGTCGGAGCAGCCATGATGGCTTATGCAGAGTATTTAAAGCTGAAGGCCCTGGATCAGGAAGGAGTGCCCCTGTGAATCAAGCATCATTTAAAAAGTTTTGGAAAACCAATAGCGGATATGCATATCTGTCTATTTGGCTGATAGGTTTTTTTGCATTTAAGTTTTATCCATTTTTATCATCCCTTTATTACAGCATGACCAACTATAACTTATTTAAAGGAGAAACTCAATTTATTGGATTGCAGAACTATGAGTCCATTATAAATACGGCGAAATATGTAAAATCATTTGCAGTTACATTTAAGTACGCATTTATGACGGTTCCCCTAAAACTGTTTTTTGCGTTGTTTATTGCTTACATTCTGAATTTTAAATTAAAAGGGATTAACCTGTTCCGTACTATTTATTATATTCCGTCTATTTTGGGAGGATCTATTTCAATAGCGGTATTATGGCAGTTTCTATTTCAGAATGAGGGATTAATCAATATGATAATCAGACTGTTTGGTGGAGCTCCCATTAATTGGCTTGGCAGCAGCACTTATGCGCTGCTTGTTATATGCTTACTCCGTGTATGGCAGTTTGGTTCTGCGATGGTAATCTTCTTAGCGGCGTTAACGGGCGTTCCCCAGGATCTTTATGAAGCGGCAGCTATTGATGGCGCTGGAAAGTTTACACAATTTATTAAGGTCACTGTTCCGATGATTACACCGGTTGTATTCTTTAACCTGATTACTCAGCTATGTCAGGCGTTCCAGGAATTTAATGGGCCGTTTGTCATTACCAATGGCGGGCCCCAGGGTTCCACGACATTGATTTCTATCCTGATTTATCAGAATGCATTTAAGACTTATAAGATGGGACTGGCAAGTTCCATGGCATGGCTGCTGTTTATTATTGTAGCAAGCTTGACTGCAATATCATTCATTAGCCAGAAATACTGGGTATATTATGGGGATGAGGAGAGGTAGAGATAAAGATGACAAGAAAACAAAAAAGTGCATTGAATTTATTTTTTCGTTATTTTGTATTGATTGCCATCGGAATTTGCATGATTTATCCAATGATTTGGATGATTGGCGCTTCTTTCCGCGACAATAATGCAGAGATTTTCAGCTCTATTGGATTTATTCCTAAGAATCCCACCCTTCTCGGTTACATAGAAGGCTGGAATGGAACAAACTATTCTTATGGGCATTATATGATTAATACTTATAAGTTTGTGATTCCAAAAGTAATAGGGACGGTAGTATCTGTGACCATTACGGCATATGCCTTTACTCGCTTCCGGTTCAAAGGAAGAAAATTCTGGTATGGGTTGATGATGGCAACGCTGTTTTTACCACAGGTTGTATTAAACGTTCCGCAATTTTTGCTGTTTACCAAAATTGGCTGGGTAGACAGTTATCTTCCGCTGATAATACCCAGCTTTTTTGCATGTGATACATACTTTGTATTTATGATGATTCAGTTCATGAGATCCGTACCCAAGGAACTGGAGGAAGCTGCTGAAATTGACGGCTGTAATTCGTTTCAGCGCCTGATTCTGATTATGGTACCCATGGTTCAGCCGGCAGTGGTATCCAGCGCACTGTTCCAATTTATGTGGTCATCCAATGATTTTATGGGACCCCTGATTTACATTAATGCTACCAGGAAGTTTCCGGCAGCATTGGGACTCCGGCTGTTTATGGATACAGAAACCGGATTTCAATGGAATAAGGTACTGGCATTATCAATTATTACGATTTTGCCGTCTTTGATTGTATTCTTTCTTGCCCAGGATCAATTCGTGGAAGGTATTTCTGCAGGCGGAGTGAAAGGATAAGATAAAGGAGATGAAATATGGAATTTCAAGTGATTTTTAAAACCTCCAGAAGATGTACAATTGAGCTTCTTCATCAAGGTATTTACTATACGAATCAAGAGTATGATGTGTATTTGGATGGTAAAAAAATAATGACTTCTAATAAAGTAGTGCAGACAATTAATGACTTAAAGCCTGACACTTTGTATCGGCTGGAAATCCGAATGGGAGACCAGGCTGCAATGAAAGAGATTAAGACTGACTACGAATATGTGACTTTAAACGTTAAAAAGTTTGGCAGTAAAGGTGATGGGAAACATGATGATACAGTCTTTATCCAGGCAGCAATTAACTGCTGCCCGGAAAACAGCCGGGTATACCTTCCAAAAGGAGTTTACAAAGTATCGTCACTGTTTTTAAAGAGTAATATTACCATCGATTTTGCGGAGGGTGCAGTACTTTCTGCCTATACCGATAGGGATAAGTTTCCCATTCTTCCCGGCTTAATAGAGAGTTATGATGAGATGGAAGAATACAATCTGGGTACTTGGGAAGGAAATCCTCTGGAGATGTTTGGCAGCATTATCACCGGTGTTAATGTATCCAATGTGGTTATTACAGGACAGGGTACTATAGATGGAAATGCCAGTTTTGACAACTGGTGGAAAGACAATGGCCGTGAGAAGGTTGGTGGAGCTTTCCGCCCGCGCATGATTTTCCTGAATCATTGCGAGAATATTACGGTACAGGGGCTTACGATTCAGAATAGTCCGGCATGGAATTTACACCCTTATTTCTCCAATGATACACGGTGGATTGATATGCGGGTACTGAATCCAAAGGTTTCTCCCAATACGGATGGAATGGATCCGGAGTCTGTGGATGGCCTGGAAGTAGTGGGTGTCTATTTTTCTCTGGGCGATGACTGTATAGCTGTGAAGTCCGGAAAGTTTTATATGGGACATAAATATAAGGTATCATCTCAGAACATTAACATTCGTCAATGTTACATGTGCCATGGACATGGCTCTGTCACGCTGGGCAGTGAAATGGCTGCTGGTGTGAAACATATGGTGGTCAGAGATTGTATTTTTGAAAATACAGACCGTGGGCTACGTATAAAAACAAGGCGTGGAAGAGGAAATGATGCGGTTATTGATGATATTTTATTTGAGAATATTAAGATGGATGGAGTATTGACACCATTTGTAGTCAACTCTTATTACTGGTGCTGTGATCCTGATGGACATTCTGAGTATGTGAGTACCAAGGAACCGATTCCGGTAGATGAGCGAATCCCGTTTATAAAAAAGCTGACATTCCGTAATATTGAAGCTCATAATTGCCATGTGGCAGGTGCTTTTATCTATGGACTTCCGGAAGCTAAAATTGAAAAAGTTACCTTTGAAGAAGTTTCCATAGATTTTGCCGAAAACCCTACTCCGGAGTATCCGGCAATGATGGCAGGAATCGAGCCTTGTGCTAAAAAAGGAATCTATATTAATAATGTCAGGCATCTCATAATGAAAAATGTAACAGTAATAGGGGCTGAAGGAAAAGAAATAGAAATATTGAATGTAGATAAAGTTGAAAAAGCTGAATTGGAAAAGTAACTTCTGGTGCAAAGAGTGAATTGATAAAAATTAAGCCATTAAAGAAAATAAAATTTACATCTTTTATCAAATATCATTGTATGTTACAATAAGTAACCAGAGATGAGTAAAACAACCTGATTAAAAAATGAAGTTTAGCAGTCACATGCCCCAGACTGTCCAAACCTCACAAAAAAGATGATAATATTAGTTTCTATATAAACCCGCAATCCGTTTTAACAATTAAATTCAAGCGAAAGAAACGGGAGCGTAAAACTTTGCAACAGAGTGTGAAGTAAGATGAAAGATGTCTTTGATGATTTCCTGGCGACAGATAACAACCAGTCCCTTTCACAGATGCTGTTGATTTTGACAACTTAATTTTACCGGTTGGAGCTAATTATTTCTATGCATTTGGAGTGATAAAGAGGTCAGCCAAGTCTTGTAATCTGCATAAAGGCTGGATGTACGGAGCTTTTCTTATGGCTATAACCGGTAATGGAAAAGGAGGAAAGAAATTGAGAGAGGATAAGAAATCTCTGGTTGACGAAGCTTACGAGAGAGTCCAACAGAAAATTTGCGATTTTGAGTTGGTTCCTGGACAGATAATTTCTGATTTCATATTGAGTAAAGAGTTGGGGATGAGTCGTACTCCTATTCGAATGGCACTTCAGAAACTTGAGAACGATGGACTGATTTATAATGGTGGTGTCGGGCAAAGTTATTCCGTCTGTGAAATAACTGCTGAAGATATTGTGGATCTGTTTGATGCCAGATGTGGCATTGAATTAACCGCTTTGGAACTGATGATGAAACGGAATATCAGTAACGAGGATATTGCTTATCTTAGAGAAGTTAATCATCTGATGGAAGTGGTAAATAAAAAGGGGCATATTAAACAGCAGTTTTATTATGATCAGAAGTTTCATGATAAGCTTGTGTTTCTTTCAGGGAATTCCAGAATCATAAGATTCCACGAAAGTTTATTACTTCAGTTTACCAGGATGCGTGTTCTGTCTTATTTGGAAAGGTCTTATCAGGATAAAGCATTTCATGAGCATGAGAAAATTATTTGTATGTTGGAAGAAAGAAGTTTGGAACATGCGCTTCAGATACTAAGAGATCATATTGAGAGTACAAAAGTAAACTATATTTCACTTATTACAAATAAGCTGAATACAGAGGCCTTGGGAGTTTTGAGTTATGCAATGAAGAATGACAGAAATTGAAAATAGATTATTTGTTAACAGTTAGATGACCGGGTGATCAATCACAATCAATCACCCGATCATGGGTTATGCGCTGAGAATCTTAGAACATATGTGGAAAATAGTACTTTGCTTGCTCAAAGACTTCTGCCGGGTTTTCGGCATAATGATGCAGGATTTTGGACGTTTTTTCCAAAATATAATTTAAGGTGATTAAAAATATCATCTCGAGCTTGTTTCGGAGTCTCATAATGAGCATTCGGTATAAGCTCTTTTTTATGGTCTTATAAAATGATTCCATAAGCTTGATTAAACGCATTGATAACCAGTTGGTCATTTATTTTTGTATCCTTTGCCTGCTCAACAACTTTGATGCTCTTTGATATAATGGAATTTTATGTTTTCTTCATATTCACTTAACTATGTGTCTGCTTTATTATACCGTATCCACTTCTCCAACAAAGAAATCCCCTGATACAAAAACGCCGAAACAATGCACGGGATCACGATACTCATCACAACAAGATCCATCTGGAAGAGTTGTGGGTACGGAACGATATGGTTGGGGATGACAGCGTTTTTAATTTGCAAACTTTTCTCTTATACGGCAGCCTCTTTCATATGCCTGGCTCAAATAGGAGGCAAGGGGAATGTTCTTATATTCCGGTTTTCCCAAGATGGAAAGCTCTAAAGTGAGCGGTCCCTCATAATGTACCTCATTTAATTTCTCGGCATACCAGTCCCAGTCGAGAATTCCGTCAAAAGGAAGCAGGTGGCGGTCATCCCGGTAATCGATGTTCCCGGGCTGTGTCACTCCAAGATTGTCATGGATGTGAATGCATTTCAGGCGGGAACCGAATTTTTTAATCATGTCAATGTGAGGGGTATAGCATGCATTATGGCCGCAGTCCCAGCAAAAACCATGAAAAGGATCTGTGATGCATTCCATTACGGCATCAATGTGTGGGAGTGGCTCAAGGTTTTCGAAACAGATATGTACATTCTTTGATTTTGCGTAATAACATAATTCAGAAAACAGATTCAGCCCTTCCTGGGAAATGTCGGGAGCGGTGTTGCCTACTGTTACGTGCATAACACATTTGTCTACCTGGATTTTTCTGCAGGCATTAATGATGGTTTTTAAATAAGTTAGATATTCTTTCCCGGCAGAACCGGCTTCCCAGAGCCGGTTTGCATACTGGAACGGAGCATGTATGGTCTCAAAATTAAGCTGGTTTTTTAAAGCTTCCTCCGCCCAGAATTCAAGGGGCTCCCTACCGGTGAATGTGGTAAAAATACCATTGAAACCGGCCTCTTTAATAAGTTGAAATTGTTCCTCCACCGGCATTTCACTTCCGATAATAGTGGAGATATTGATGTCTCTCATGATTTTCCTCCTGTTTTTCAAATTAATATATTAAGTTCATGATAATTCCCTGCGGATAATCACCGTATTTCTCACCAAATAAATTAATACCTCCTATATATCTGGCGTCTTTTTTTATGGCTATGATCAGAGAAATATATGGATATTTCTCCAGTTCCAGATCTCTGATATGCAGATCCGGATTTATAAGCGTTCTGTCTAAGTATCCGCCGTCTTCCCTGACAGAAAACGTTTTTAACAGGCCATACTGAGTTCTCCCATTGGACCATGCAGCAGGCGTCAGACGCCCCCGTCTGGCCCCGAAATCGCCGGGCGAGCAAAAAGTAGTGATTTCGTGCCCATTTACTGAAATTGTAATATCGGAGGGCCAATCTTCCAGATAACCGGGTGCCTCTGAACATAATTCCATGGAAAATGAAATCTCATGAAGATTCAGCAAAGGATTGATCAGATTTTGAAAACGATATTCAATAAACCCCTGCTGAAACCATAAAAGCTGAGCCTTCATGCGGTAAGGAGAATAAAACGAAGTAGGACTATCGTAGGTGTCAATGGCCCCGTTTTCATCTGCCAGTCCACATGTGGGTTCCACCTGACACTGAAAGTAATTGCCGATGGGCATGTCAACAACGATGGTGTTATCCACAACATCCAAATCAGAATCAAAGGTTTCCAGGGTAAATGTCTGTATGCTGCAGATGCATACCCGCATGGAACCATGGTTTCCGGGCTGGGTTTCCGTCACTACCATTCGGGCTTCTTCCAGACATTTGATATGGGCGGCGGTTGATGATACAGGAATAGATAAGATAGCAGCAATTTCCTGTATAGACAGGGGGGTTGTTTTTAACAAATTTAATATATTGAGCCGGACCGGAGAGGAGAGTGCTTTCCCAATCGAAATAATATGACTGTGATGAGTGAGGTTACTTAGGTTTAATGCGATATCCCGTTCACCAATAATTTTAACAGGAGCTTTTTGTTTTTTCATAGGAATCCCTTTCTTACATTATTACATTATTTTTGGAGTTAAAAATGGCTATTAAAAACAAGAAAAATGGAATGAAAAATAAAATACAACAAATGAGAATGAAATAATTTATACATTATATACAAAATAAAACTATTTATACTCGTTATATTGACGAATAGAACAAAATATGGTACTATTTGCTTAACAAAAATACAGTAATAATCTCACTACAGGTGAGAAACCATTACTCATTTATTACAATATTATTATAATAAACAACGGGAGGATTTTCAAGTAAAATTTTAAAAGAAAAGGAGAAAAACATGAAAAAACAGGCGGTATTATTATTATCCACATTGATGGCTTTTTCCATGACAGCATGCGGGGGAGCCCCTTCTTCGAAAACAACGACAGAAAAAACTGAGGCAGCGGCGCAGGAGACAGCACCTGCATCCGATGGGGCAAAAGGAGATGAACGGACAAAGATTACCTTTATTAATGGATTTACTGGCGGTGACGGACCTTTTATGAGAAAAATCGTAGACGGTTTTAACGAATCTCAGGATCAATATTTTATAGAACAGCTACAAGATGCAGATCATTATACAAAATTTAAATCCGATCATTTTGATATGCTGATCATCCATGCTGACTGGATCTCCACTTATCATGCATTGGGGCTCCTCAGGGAGGTATCGGATCTGTATGACAAAGCCGGAATATCTTTTGATAATGACTTCCATCCGATCACTCAATCCTATGCGAAATATGATGACGGAGTCTTTGCCTTTCCATTGGATCTTTATGCAGAAACTTTTTACTATAATAAGGAACTGGTTGACACTCCGCCAAAGAATTATGACGATATGATAGCCCTGCGCGATAAGCTTGATTCTGTAAATACCGGTATTTATCCCATGGGAATTCCTCTGACAGGAGATCAGCAGTGGGCATGGATGACTGCCCTTGGCCAGTCTGGATGCAACTGGGTCGAAGGAGATCACATCAAGATGGATACCGAGGAAATCTGCGATGCGTTTATGAAGGTACATAATCTGATTTATAAAGACCACCTCAGTGCAAAAGGGCTGGGAGACCAGGATCATTACAATACTTTTGTGAATGAATCTGCGGATAATGCAAGCGTTAAAAGTGCCGTATGTCTGACAGGTCCCTGGAATTATACGGCAGCGAAAGAAATTCTGGGCGACAATCTTGGAATTGGAGTTCTTCCTCAGTTATACGGAGATACGCCGTGCGTACCTGCCGGCGGACATACTTTCGGTGTATCTGCTGATGTGACGGACCAGAAAAAACTTGATGGTATTGCGGCATTTATGAAATATGCATATCAGCCTGATGTGATGCTTAACTGGGCAGATTCCGGTCAGGCGCCCATCCATCTGGCAACCATGGAAAAAGTGAAGGACAACCCGGACAAATATCCGGTTGCAAATGTTAATTACGGAATATTTGATGATGCAATGATCCTTCCCGCAATTTATAATATCCGCGAACAGGTCAAATATGTGAACTCAACAGTCTGGGCACTGGTGCTTCAGGAACCTGAATTAACCAGAGATCAACTGATGGCAGAACTGAAGAATGCAACGGATATTGCTATTGAGCTTTCGGAACAGTAATCAATAAATTCAGTTAAGATAACGAGTTTTATAGAAAGTAAAGGAAAATTATGAAGAAAAAAAGTATGGCTGTCTTGTTTATAGTACCTTTCATTATCTTTTTTATTATGTTTTGGCTTATGCCGTTTGTATATGGCGTTATCATGAGCGTAACCAAGTACAGCCTTGTAAAGGGAAATCAGGGTTTTGTTGGATTGGACAACTATATCAAGATACTATTTTCTTCTTCCATGTATCACAAGGCATTTTTGCTTGGTTTAAAAAATACCCTGATTTTTGTAGGGGCGACGACACCTTTTCTTGTAGTAGGAAGCCTGGCTCTGGCACTTTTGCTGGACCGGCTTCCCGGGAAGGTGAGAGGAGCGTTCCGGACGATATATTTTGTATCTTATTCTGTATCGGTAACAGCGGTAACCGCCGTTTTTATATGGCTTATGAAAGGAAACGGCGGATATCTCAATAACCTGATGCTCAGCATGGGAATTATCAAAAAAGCGGTCCCATGGCTGGAACAGCAGCCGTTTGTGTGGGTCTCACTGACAGCCGCCACTGTATGGTGGACAATCGGCTATAATATGATGTTGTTTGTAAATGCCCTGAATGAAATAGATATGCAGTTATATGAAGCGTCAGCCATTGATGGCGCCGGTTTTTGGACACAGCTTAAATACATTATTTTTCCGGGGATTAAAAATGTATTTTTCTTTGTGCTTATGACTACGATCATCGCCTCCTTTAATGTATATGGCCAGACCAGGCTGATGACTAAGGGCGGGCCTGGTGAAACGACAAAGTCTTTAATTATGGTAATTACATCCACCATTATGGACCGGAACGATCTGGGTGTCGGAAGTGCCATGACAGTATTGATGGGGATCGTGATTGTGCTTTGTTCAGTTGGTCAGTATTATCTTACCAAAGAAAAAGAAGAATTAAGGTAGGAGGAATTATGAAAGGGAAAAATGTCAGTAAAATATTTTTAGTGATCCTCGCCTGTTTGGTTGCATATATCTTTCTCCTTCCGCTTCTGTTTATGTTCTTTACCAGCTTTAAGGGGATTGCGGAGTCCGTTACGTCCAAGACACTTCTTCCCAAAACGTGGACATTAGAGAATTACAGGGAGTTGTTTAGGAATACCGCTACGTCTCCCATACTCCTCTGGCTTTTTAATACGGTGATTGTTACGATAGCCGGTACAGTACTCAGAATTACCGTCAGTGTACTGGCTGCTTATTCCCTCGCCAGACTTCCGCTGCCAGGCAAGAGTTTTCTTTTGATATCACTGATCTGGGCTATGGCAGTCCCGGAAATTGTGACGTACTTTCCTCTGTTTTATACGTTCAAGTTAATGGGAGGTTTAAACACATTCTGGCCTCTGATTCTGCCGTCAGGATCCGGGGTTATGTGCATATACCTGATTTATAATTTTCTGTTAGCTTTCCCCCAGGAGCTGGAGGAGGCCGGATTCGTGGAAGGAGCCAATGTTTTCCAGGTATTGTGGCATATCGTGCTGCCGTCAGTCAAGCCGGTCGTTATTACGCAGGCATTCATTACATTCTTAGGTTTATATAACAGCTACTTGTGGCCATCGCTGGTGATCAACAGGAATGAAACAAGAACTATCACATTAGGGATTGCAGCCCTGGTTTTGGGAGAAAATTACACAAATCCGGGAATGATGATGGCATCAACTGTGATATCGGTACTTCCGGTCATGGTTATCTTCATGTTTGCCAACAAATATATTGTTAAAGGCTTCACGCAATCGGGAATTAAGTAAGGAGACCAGCAATGAGAGAAGAATACCCCCGTCCGGATTTTGTGAGGAACGAATGGATGAACCTGAACGGTTCCTGGGATTTTATATATGGTGATGAAAAAACAAAGATTCAGGTTCCGTTCGTGTGCCAGAGTGAAAAAAGCGGTATTAACAAGAGAATAACGGAAGATCATGTGACTTATGAACGAAGGTTTTGTGTGTCGGAGGAATGGAAGGGAAAAGAGATTCTCTTAAATTTCGGTGCTGTGGATTATCAGTGCAGGGTTTATATTAATAATAGCTGTATTGGCAGTCATATTGGTGGACAGACGACCTTTTCATTTCCAATTGCTGAATATCTGACATGGGCGGAAGAGACAATAAGGGTTGAGGTTGAAGATCCGTTAAAAGATGAAATGATTCCCAGAGGAAAACAGTTCTGGGAAGAGGAGTCCAGTTTTATCTGGTATACTCCCAGTACGGGAATCTGGCAGACGGTCTGGTTGGAACCGGTTTCCAAAACCTGTCTGGAATGGGTGCATTTTACATCGGATATTGATGAGGGAACCGTACGCATCGATTATCAGTTGGCTGAAACGTCAATTTTGCCATGCAGAGTGCATTTGCTCATCACCCTGGGAGATGATGAGATATTTCACGGAAATATGCTTTGCAATACGGCAAGAAACAGTCTGATTGTTGATATTTATCGAAAAAAAGCGATGGAAGGCTCCTTCCATTTTATAGGAAACTACTGGAGTCCTGAAAATCCAATTTTGTATCATGTTCTCATACAGGCAGATGAAGGAGATTCCGGTATCCGGGCAGATGTGGTGGAATCTTATTTTGGAATGAGAAAGATACATGTAGAAGACGGAAAACTTTATTTAAATAATCAGCCTTATTATCATAAACTGGTTTTGGATCAGGGCTATTGGAAGGACGGTTTGATTACGGCTCCTGATGACCAGGAATATTGTAATGACATCTTAAAAGCAAAGGCTATGGGATTTAATGGCTGCAGAAAACATGAAAAGGTGGAAGATCCCAGATTTTTATACTGGGCGGACAAACTGGGGTTTCTTGTATGGGAAGGTATGGCTAGTTTCTGGTCCTATACCCCTCAGGCGGCTGCGGCATTTACCAGGGAATGGCTGGACGTCATACAGAGAGATTACAATCATCCTTCTGTTGTGGTTTGGGGAATGCTGAATGAAAGCTGGGGAGTGCCCAGAATTTATACCAATAAACAGCAGCAGAGTTTTGCACAGTCATTGTACTATCTGGCACATGGACTGGATTCGACACGCCTGGTGATTTCTAATGATGGTTGGGAAATGACGGAAAGTGACATCTGTGCGATTCATAGCTATAAACATGGTGAGATTGATGATGAGAAGCAGCATAAGCTGTTTGCAGAATGTCTCAGGAAGGTGGAGAGTCTTTCTTTTGTCATGGAAAAGCTTCCTTATGCAAAAGGGTTTTCCTATAGCGGACAGCCCATTGTTCTTACAGAGTGCGGCGGAATACGGATAAAGAAAGAAAAGACTGAAGAAATTACCGGGGAGAAGGCAATACAGGCGGGAGATCAAGATTGGGGATATACCTCTGTGCCGGACGCTGGTTTTCTGGAAGAGTATGAAAGGGTGATTCATGCAATCTATGATTCGGATTTGATCAATGGTTTTTGTTATACGCAGTTGACTGATGTGGAACAGGAATCAAACGGGCTTTTGACAAGAGATCACCGGTACAAGTTTAAGCCGGAAGATATTCGTAAAATAAACGATAGGAAAAGATGAGAAAGCCTTGGTTATCATGGAATTGGAGAAAATTATGGGTAACATGGAAATTTTGAATCAAACGAAATTATTTGTACTGGATATGGACGGAACGTTTTATCTGGGTGATCAGATTCTTTCCGGAGCTCTGGACTTTTTAAGGGAAGTGGAAGATAGTGGGCGACAGTACGTTTTTTTTACAAATAACTCCTCGAAATCTCCGGAAAGCTATAGAAAGAAACTGGAAAAAATGAACTGTTATGTAAGCAAAGATCAGATCATGACATCGGGAGATGTGACGATTCAGTATATCAATACCTTTTATAAAGGGAAAAGGGTATATCTGATGGGAACAAAAACACTGGAAGAAAGCTTTGTAAGGGCCGGCATTCCTTTGACCCAGGATATGCCGGATCTTGTGGTGATTGGCTTTGATACTTCCCTTACATATGAAAAACTGGAAAAGGCCTGTACCTATATCCGAAATGGAGCTGTGTTTCTGGCCACTCATCTGGATATTAACTGCCCCACAGAAGACGGATTTATTCCGGACTGTGGTTCTGTCTGTGCGGCAGTCAGCCATTCCACTGGTGTGACTCCCAAATACCTGGGAAAGCCTTTTAAAGAAACCATTGATATGGTAGAAGAAAAGACAGGATTTGACCGAAAGGAGATGGCATTTGTTGGGGACAGGATTTATACAGATGTAGCGGCCGGAGTGAAGAATGGAGCGGCTGGAATTCTGGTTCTGACCGGAGAAACAAAGGAAGAAGATCTGGCGGTTTCCGAGATATCCCCTGATGCTGTTTTTAAAAGCATAAAGGAGATGGGAGATACATTGAAGCATTTACATATCCGGTGATCAATGGGTCATGGCGCCGAAGATTCCGCCGCCGGTACATTCAAGCCGCTTCCTGTAGGGAGTATCCGGCGAAAGTCCGGAAAATGATCATGATCGAAATCCCAGACATAAGGGACTGTGCCGCCATTCATTCAGGGCACAGTCCCATTAAAATTTAAAACCTGATCTTCTTCTACAGTAAAGAAATCCTTTGATACAGAATGGCAGATACAATACACAGGACCACGATGCTCATTACTATCAGATCCATCTGGAAGAGCTGTGGGTATAAAATGATACGGTTGAGTATTCTCAATTGAAAATAAGACTGTGGATTTTATTATATCATCTGTATAAATAATTTAAAAGCCAGCTACATAAAGCCAGTGAGAAATCACCGCAATTTCCGTGAAACAATCAGAGAAAGGTTTTTGTTTTTTATAACCTTTACCCTTGTATCTTACGCTAATTCAAAGTATAATGAGGCTAGATTAAAACATGAGAGGAGATGAGTGAAATGATAAAATCAAATTTTACCCAAGTGCCCGAAAGTTTAAATTATACGGAGGCTGACGCAATACAGGCTTTAAAGTCGGAACTGGAAAAGGGAGTTGAAAGTATAGAGCGTGATTCATTGTATACAATTGAAGAAGCATGGAAAGAAATTGATGCAATTTAGGAGAATGTATGGGAAAACCAATAAATTATAAAATACGCCTGACATCTGATGCAAGAAATGATATTGCACAGATAAAACGGTATATTTTGAGTACGTTTAAGTACCGTGAAACTGCAGAAGTGTTCTCAAAAAATATCAGGTATGCCATATTTAAATTGAGCCCTTTTTCAAAGGCCTATACTAAAACAGGATTGTTGATTCAAGGGCTCGAAGTATATTACAAGCCACACAGCACCTATCTCATATTCTTTGTGGTAAAAGAGAACAAGGTCATTGTAATACGAGTTTTAAAGGATAGGATGTACTGGCAGTCCGTTATAAAAAGAATCAGTTCTTTCGATTTAGAAATCTTTTAATCAGAAAATCTTCAAAGTTTTATGAATATTCTATCATATCATTTTATACCCTCAGTAAAAAAAGGCTTTCATTAATTCGAATTTTTTCTCCAAATTGACATGCCTTTTATGTGAATGTGGACAAGTATATAGTTATAAAATTAAATTAGAAAAGATGGGCGAATAGGCCATCTATTTTAAGTTGGGTTTAAAATAGAAAATGCGATATTTCCCGGACAATTTATCTAGCGGTACTGCTTCATATGTTAAGGGATAGCTTATTAAAATGGATAAAAACCACGGAAGACGCTGATAAAATCAGCGCAGCCGTGGTTTTTCAAAAAATAAGGGAAGTTCCTAAATTGAAATTCATATAGATTTTTAAGTACTGTACAATGCCAATCCCTAATTACGACCTATCTTGTTCTCCAGCAACGAAATTCCCTGATACAAAAACTCCGAAACAATACACAGGATCACAATGCTCATCACCACCAGATCCATCTGGAAGAGCTGTGGGTATGGAATGATATGGTTAGGGAGGGGGCTTTTATTAATAAATTTTGTATTTAGAGCTGTTTAGTGCCAATGAGAATGAGAGAAACATAATAGTGATAAAACAAGAATTTTGATTATTGATGAAATGATTGAGTTATTTTAGAGCTACTAATTTGGGCTCAAACTATGATATGCCAAATATATTTTGGAGAGGTGTTTGTGGAGCAGTGACTAATAAGAAAAGAGATATTCTATTGTTGAAATATAGTGCAAATGTTGATGTATTATGTTATTATTAGTCTAAATAAAGGATAATAAGTAATTATCCTTCTTGGGAGGCCTTAATATGGAAGCAAAAGAGATTCATCTACTATTCCTAGCACACTATGCGCCTGAAAGTATATCAGCCCCGATACCAACAGGAATACAAGATATAGTCTACGCTGAATATCATCATAAAATATTTCAAGTGCTTAAATTACTGTTCCCCAAAGCATATTCATCTCGCGACCCTGCAATTATGCTACAATCCAATATTAGTGCAGATTATATTTTCTCATTATATAATCGTATGCCGTTTAGAAATTCTGAAGTCTTTGTTTCGGCTGTCGCAGAGTATCATGGCATTTCTTATCTGGGGGCTCGTCCGAACATCCGCGCTCTTGCAGAAGATAAACATTTAGCGAAAATGCTATCCACCTATGCAGAGGTACCCACACCAGCATGGAGAATTTACAATATTGGTATGGAGATGTGTCCACCTGATTTTGACCCACCCTATTTTTGCAAACCACGTTTTGGAGCGGCGTCTATCGGTATTGATGAAAACTCTGCCTGCTCTTCCTGGGCCACCGCAAAGGAAAAAATAGCAATTCTACATAACAACGGAATGGATGCCATTCTAGAAAAACAGATTATAGGTACATATCACACAAGCCCTGTTCTCAACAATTTTGGAGACTTTCTCTTTCTTCCGTGTATTGCTCAGCACTCTACTTTAAGGGGTGGCATTGTTACATATGGGCAAAAACGAAAGATTGAATCTGGTCTGACCCGCACTATAGTACAGGATTTGAAGTTACAGAAACAACTTCAGGATTTGTCTAGGCGTATGTACCCTTTATTGCAACCGTTGGACTACACTAGATTTGATTATATTGTTGAAGACGGCACTGGAATACCGTATTTTCTTGAATTTAATGTGTGCTGTAACTTAGGAGAGCATTCTACTATTAGTCAAGCTGCTGCTCACATTGGTATTAATTACGTAGATTTAATTGCTAATATCACTTACTCAAGCCTATTTCGAAATGGACTGCTAGATGATTCCGGGAGGAAGAAATTTTAACGGTTCCATGTACCAGTAGGCCAGCCCACACGGCGAAAATAATTCTTTCCAGCGCTGCTTCTGAGGTGGCTTGGGGGACGCTACAAATCGTTGATAGACATTAATGATTTTTTTTGTGTGCTCAGGAGTATAGCGATCAGGGTAAGTTTTGGCAACTTCAATCAAGTAAGTAAGGTCTTTGTTTCCGTGTAAATACTCAACCATTAATCGGTTTGGATAATATTTTTGACGCACCCGATCCAACTTGTGCAGCTCAACTACAGACTTGATTTCGTCTAGTCGATTTAGGGCGGATTTAGTGTTTCCCATAACAGCCTCTACACATGCGAGATTCACAGTAGCAAAAATGCGTGGCATAGCATTTCGTCCTAGGCTCTTGGCTAACATTAGGTATTTAAAAGCATTATCCGCTTGATCCAACATAAAATAACAGAGTCCCAAATTATTATATATAATATGCAAATCAGTTTGTGAAAAGTGCTCTAAACCTGCCTTGGCCTGATCTAAAACAATTAACCCCTCGCTATAATTGCCTTCTTTACAGAGTGCGTTCCCTTCATTACAAAGGGTGGTATAATATCCAAAATCGTCATTATCCGCTTTAAAATCGTTCAGTGCAATCGCGTAGAGATCATTCCGATATTCGTTGAAAGCTGAGGTGGCATTTCGGATAAGATAGCCATGCATTGGTGCATTTGGATAGAGGTCTTTCATTTTATTGTAGATATCTTTCGCTGTTGACATCTGCTCTGCATGGATATAATTTGATATGAGAAATGCTCCTAAAAGATTTTGATGAGCCGGAGCGCTACAACATTTTAGGCAACTAATTAATGCCTCGTTCGCCTCCTCAAACCGTCTCGTACGATTTAACAAAGTGGCTCTCAAAGCTTGAATATCGTTAGTACGTTGGTCAATAGAAATTGCATTAATCCACATTAATGCTTCTTCGTATCTTCGCTCCCGACAGTAGTGGATGCTTGCTAGAAGACAGTCACATTGACAGGATTTATCAAGATGAGCATCTGCAAGTACGTCATCGGTTATATCAACTCCAGTTATGAGCCGGTTTCTTAAAAGAAATTTGGCATCTTCTATTGTCGTATAACGTAGTTCTTTAGAAAGTCTATATCGAAGTTCAACGTTGTATTTTCCACTATCTTTTTGAATTAGATAATTGTATATAATATTTTTATAAATGAGTTGATCTGCTTTGTTGTCTAAAACATTACGAATTAAAGGATCATAGTGGTTGGATAGGATCCATGTACGGTTATTAACACCAGTGATTCCTTTCTGCTTCAATGTCTGTATTGCGTTGCGAGATGCCGTCTCTCTATCGGTGGCAAAGACAGCACAGCAGAGAACTATCTCAATTAAAGTATCCTCGTTTATTGGTATTGCCCAGATGTCTAAAATAGAAACAATAGCTCTTTCCCAATCGTTCAAAGAAATCTTTGTGGGTGGTTGACTGAATTTTCTAATATCTCTAATTATTGAATGAATATTTTGCTCATTATGTTCAACAATTTGCTGAGCTTGGCAATTGGATACCTCAGTTCCGTAAATTTTTCCCAGTTCTTTTACCAGTTTTATATCAGGACGGTCAAAAGGAACGGGTTCTAATAAATCTGCACCTTGAGAGTATAAATAATTCTCCAACTTGTCGTATTGCCTAGTGGAATCAGTCTTAATGAGGACAAATTGTAGAGTGTCACACCTTTGAAGTTTAACCAGCAAATGATATGATGTTTCAGGTAGTTTCTCGACTGCATCGATAATAACTAAAAACCGTTTTTTTGTACATTCATTGAAGTAAGGAACCAAGAGCTCTTCAATTGCAGAAGGATAGTTTCCCGTGTAAACAGGTGCAGCTGACTTTGTCTGAAACAGGTAACTTAATAGAGAACCAATGTAATTAACCCCCTCAACAAGGGAAGAAAAAAAATTACCTTCTCTGCACCCAAGTGCTTTATCGGCCACTTTCTGCAAGTTGGTCATATTTTTTCCTGAGCGGATAAGCTCTGCAAATAGCATTTCATTAAGTGAAATTTCTTTTTCGGCGTCTAAATACAATACATCTGTAGATTGGAGAAACGGTGCACTAAGTAACTTCTCTTTTATAAAAGAAGTTACTCCACTAGCGTGGTATGCATCAATTATTACTATTTTTTTTCCTTGTCTGAGATATGTCTCTACTTGCGCAAATTCTGTAGTCCTATTAGCATATTGCATACGCCCACCTCCTTCAGACAGATAATTACTTATTATCTTTCATTCAAATAAGGGCAGGTGTTGTTATAATGTACTTGGCCTTTAGTCTCATTTCACACACATATGATTTCTTGGATGTTTTATACTCAATATATCATTTTGCTTTTTAGTTGATACATGAGTATAAATTTGTGTTGTGGTTATGGAGCTATGTCCTAAAATTTGCTGTATATAACGTATATCTACATCTTCTTCCAGAAGCAGTGTTGCAAAGGAATGTCTAAACATATGTGGGGTCAAATGTTTACGGATATTTGCTTTTTTGGTATATTTATTAATTATGATACGAACAGATTGTTCTGAAAGCGGGTTTCCTTTTCTGTTAATAAACAAATATTCTATAGGGTCGTTTTGACCATTAAAAGTTGAGCGATATTCTCTGATGATTTTAAGTACTTCTGGGTTGGCAATTGAAACAATTCGTTCTTTTGCACCTTTTCCCCAGATTCGAATTTCACCGTTCCCCAAATTAATATCATCTGTCTTTAATGAACAAAGTTCCGAAACTCTCATACCACTTGCAAACAATAATTCTAATACCGCAATATTTCGCAGATGAACTTGTTTTTGGTATGCTGTAACATTTATATTTGTGAGCTCATTGTAGGCTGTTTGTAACAGATGTTCAATGACGTCAAAGGAAATCGTTTTAGGTAGAACTTTGGGCTCATGAAATTTTAAATTAATTTTAGAAAAAGGGTTCTCTTTAATAGTTTCTTCGTATTCCAACCATGTAAAAAAGGCCTTAATGCTAGCTATTTTTCTTTTTACTGTTTTAGGTTTATATTCTTTATGCAAATATGTTATATAAGAAGATAGAAGGTTTTTGATACCATCATATTTAGTACGCATCATATATCTTTGAAATTGTGTAGTATCAATACGGTAAGCTTTCAGGGTTTTTTCGCTTAGTTTTTTTTGATATTGACAATATTCAAGATAATGCTTGGTGAGTTGTGTATAATCTAACATTCATTATGTCCTCCTAGAATTAGTTAGAATACATTATGATGTTTTTTTCACTGAATGTCTATGAAATAAAATAGTAAAATTAAATCGATGTAGTAGCTTTTATATAATAGAAATAGAAAAATAATACATTTTGGAATAGTATATAAACAATAGATATTTAGGAAAAAGGCTTATTAATAAGATAAAGTTATATTTTAGGAGGTGTAGTGTATGGCAGAGAGATTTGTAATATTGACAAAATATATATCACAACTTACAAAAGCTGAGTACGGTAACTGGATAATTGATAAGAAAAATAAAGGAACCGTAGAAAACCCAATTCAAATGCCATTTGTTAAGTACTCAGATTTTGTCAGTACATTCATTCAAGATGTATATAGATGCATAGATGAAAATAAAGATATGGAATTAAATCGCTATGGAGAAATTTTAGAAAAGAATGGTCTTCAATGGGGAATTGAATCTATGAAAGATGTAGAGGTGTCGTCATTAGATGCTCAGTGTATCATGGCTCTCATCACAGGAGCTGTTCGCGCTGAGAGGTTCTGTGATGGGGCGTTACTGGACTTCTTTAAAAGCGGCTGTTTTGAAAAATGGTTGAATAGATTAAAGGATATAGATTCTCGGAAATAGATTTACTGATGTTCTATTAAGTAAACATAATTATCGGTAAATGCAAGCATATGATTGATAATAAAAGCAGGTAGTGAAGTAGGAAATGGATAAAAGGAGGTTTTACAGCATGATTCATATACTGCAAGACCTCCTTTTGTCAAGTAAAATCTAAAACTTAATTTTCTTCTCCAGCAACGAAATCCCCTGATACAAAAACGCCGAAACAATACACAGGATCACAATGCTCATCACCACTAAATCCATCTGGAACACCTGGCTTCCATAGATAATCAAATATCCAAGTCCTTTATTTGCCGCCAGAAATTCCCCAATAATAACGCCTACCAGGCAAAGCCCGATATTGACCTTTGTATTGCTGATGATGAGGGGCACGGAGCCGGGAAGCAGTACCTTAAAAAGCACATCCTTTTTCTTTCCCCCCAGAGAATAGATGAGCTTGATCATATCAGGGTCTACCTGGGAAAACCCGGTATGAAGTGTCATAATACATCCAAAAACGGCCACGGAAATGGAAGCGACGATAATGGTCTTAATGTTGTTGCCCAGCCATACAATCAAAATGGGGGCAAGGGCGGATTTTGGAAGGCTGTTCAGCATGACAAGGTAAGGCTCCAATACTTCCGATACGCTGCGGCTGGACCATAAAAGAACGGCGATCAGCAGGCCGAAGATGGTGACAAGGGAAAAGCTTATGAGGGTCTCCATTACGGTTACCCCGATGTGTATAAAAATGCTTTTGTCCGCTACCATATTAAGGAAGCAGTTGGTCACGCGGGTGGGAGAGCTGAATATGAAGTCATTGATCATGCCCAGTCTTGCACACAGCTCCCAAAGAGAAAGAAGAAGTACCAGCAGCATGATGCGCCACGTCCGGACATTGCGGCGGTGCAGCTTTTCTTTTTCAATAAATTCCTGTTGGGCTAAGGTGGGATGAGTCTCAATCATGGTTCTGCAGCTCCTTCCATACCTGATTAAAGTAAACGGAAAATTCCGGCATGTTCCGGCGTGTCAGAGGCCGTATATCGTCTTTTCCAAAGGAAACGGGTATAATGGCTTTGATCCTGCCCGGCCTGCTTGTCAGTACGATGACCCTGTCGGCAACGCTGATGGCCTCGGAAAGGTCATGGGTGATGAGAATCGCAGTTTTGTGAGTACTTTTTATGATGGAACTGATGTCATCACAGACAGAAAGCCTGGTTTGATAGTCCAATGCAGAAAATGGCTCATCTAATAAAAGAAGGTCCGGTTCCAGGGCCAGGGTGCGGACCAGTGCGGCACGCTGCCGCATGCCTCCGGACAGTTCAGACGGCTTTGCCTGCTCAAAGCTTCCAAGGCCGTAAGTATCGAGCATCTGATGCAGCTTTTCTCTGGAGCTGTTGTTTCGCTTTTTCTGGATTTCCAGTCCAAGCTGGGCATTTCCCATAATGGTACGCCACTCAAAAAGATGATCCCGCTGCAGCATGTAACCGATATTGACGCCGGATTCCGCCTGGGAAACGCCGTCAATGCAGATTTCTCCTTCGTCAGGAGTCAGTAATCCGCTAAGAAGTGATAGAAGGGTTGATTTCCCACAGCCGGATGGGCCGACAATTGCGAGAAATTCCCCGTTATCTGCGGTAAATGATATATTGGAAAGGGCCAGTGTCTCACCCTCAAGGGAATGATAGGAGTAACTGATCCCGCGAACTTCCAGTTTTGGCTTCATGGGTCCTCCTTATTTGACAGATTTGATCTGATATAGTGTTATGATATGTACAAAAAAAAGGAGTGTGAAGAACCATGCCTTCCACTCCTTAATATAAAATGATCCATAGCTATTGTTTTACAAAAATCAGGCCCCAGTAATTGATCCCGTTCACTTGATAACAACTGATCCCGATTTCTTCAAAGTCCAGGGACAGAATGTTTTTCCTGTGGGAGTCAGAATCCATCCAGCCCTTTACCACCTCTTTTGGGGTCTTCTGTCCCCGTGCCAGGTTTTCGCCGGCTCTTTGATACTCCACGCCGTTTCCGGTAAGGACCGTGAAACAGGAGGTCCCGTTTGGCCTTGTGTGGGAAAAAAGCTGGCTGGCCTCCTGGGCCCTTATGTCAGCTAGGCCGGACAGGGACTCCCTGACTGTGAAAGCCGGGAGAGACTGCTTGGCCCGCTCTGCATTGATCAGGTCACCAACCTCTTCTTCATAGGAAGCTTCCCGGGAAAGGGCGGTATCCGAAGATTGGGAAACATTTAATGCCTCAGGTGCCGTTTGTAAGGAAGAAGCCCATCCGTCTGGTGCAGATAATAATGATAAAACAAGCATCACAGACAGGATACCAACTGTTTTTTTCATCATAGGATGTTCCTCCTTAGTAATGACATTCGTTTCCTTTTTCAATAGTCTGATTTTAATCCCGGTCACAGGAAAAGTCAATGAAAATGGCGGAATATATGGCAGAAAAGCCGGAAAAATAAGAAAAACCCCTTGCAATGGGGAAAAAACGGTGTTATACTGTCTAGGATAACATGACAGTTTGGCGATAAAGAGTGGGCGTAAGTCCACTCTTTCAATTTGCTTGGAAAGGTGGGAGAACGATGGCAAAGAGAGAAGAATATGAGGCAAAGACGGAACGCTTTTTGCTGCCCCTTATGGAAGAAAATAATTATGAACTGGTTGACGTGGAGTACGTAAAAGAGGCTGGAAGCTGGTATCTTCGGGCTTATATAGATAAAGAAGGCGGGATTACGGTGGATGATTGCGAAACCATAAGCCGCAGGCTGGGGGAGTGGCTGGATGAAAAGGATTTTATTGCAGACAGTTATATTCTTGAGGTCAGTTCTCCGGGGCTTGGAAGACCGCTTAAAAAGGATAAGGATTTTAATAGAAGCATTGGAAAAGAAGTGGATATCAAGTTATATAAGCCTTTGAACAAACAGAAGGATTTTACAGGAACGCTTACATCCTATGACAGGGAAACAGTGACCATTACCCAGGAAGACGGAATAGAGCTTGTGTTGAACCGCCCGGAAATCGCTTTGATCCGGCTGGCATTTGATTTCTAAACAGTAAGAGATATTAGGAGGATAAAAAAATGAATAAGGAACTGTTAGAAGCACTGAATATTCTGGAGAAGGAGAATAATATCAGCAAGGATACCCTGTTAGAGGCAATTGAAAATTCTCTCCTTACTGCGTGTAAAAATCACTTCGGGAAAGCGGATAATATCAAGGTCAGCATCAATCATGAAACCTGTGATTTCAATGTATTTGCGGAAAAAGAAGTGGTGGAAACAGTTGAAGATCCCCTTCTGCAGATCAGTCTGGCAGAGGCAAAGATGGCAGATCCGAAGTACGACATAGGCGATGTGATCCACTGCTCGATTGACTCCAAAAAGTTTGGAAGAATTGCGACACAGAATGCAAAAAACGTGATTTTGCAGAAGATTCGCGAGGAAGGCAGAAAATCTCTTTTTAATGACTGGTATTGCCAGGAAAGGGAAGTTGTTACAGGAATTGTACAGAGATATTTAGGAAGAAATGTAAGCATTAATTTAGGCAAGGTGGATGCAATCCTTAACGAAACGGAGATGGTAAAGGGAGAGATATTTAAGGCCACGGAGAGGATCAAGGTTCTCGTCCTGGAAGTAAAGGACACTCCAAAAGGCCCTAGAATTTCCGTATCCAGAACCCATCCGGATCTTGTAAAGCGTCTGTTTGAATCCGAGGTAACAGAGGTGAAGGACGGGACAGTAGAAATCAAAGCCATTGCAAGGGAAGCAGGATCCAGAACAAAGATTGCTGTGAAATCCAATGACACCAATGTGGATCCGGTAGGTGCATGCGTAGGCCTGAACGGCGCAAGGGTCAATTCCATAGTGAACGAGCTGAGAGGAGAAAAGATCGATATTATTAACTGGGATGGTAACCCGGCTTATTTGATCGAAAATGCATTAAGCCCGGCAAAGGTCATCTGTGTCGTTGCAGACGAGGAATCAAAAGAAGCCCAGGTCATTGTTCCGGACTACCAGTTATCATTGGCCATTGGAAAGGAAGGGCAAAACGCAAGGCTTGCAGCGCGGCTTACAGGATATAAGATCGACATTAAGAGCGAGACCCAGGCAAGGGAACTTGGTCTGTTTGAAGAACTGGGGCTTGATTATCAGGAGGTGGGAGCCGGATATGAAAGCTACGGAAATGAATACCAGGAGGTTGGAAAAAGCGAAACGCAGTACCGCCAGGAAGAATATCAGGACGACTGCCAGGAAAAAGACCTGGCCGGTGATTATCAGGAATAAAAAACAGGAAGTGATGGAAAAGTGAGTACAAAGAAAATACCGCTCAGGCAGTGTATCGGCTGTGGTGAGATGAAAAATAAAAAAGAGATGATTCGTATTCTCAGGACCTCAGAGGATGAGATCCTTCTTGATGCAACCGGACGTAAAAACGGACGCGGAGCTTATATCTGCCCTTCTATGGAGTGCTTTAAGAAGGCAGTAAAAAGCAAGGGGCTTGAACGGTCCTTCAAGATGGCGATTCCGAAAGAAGTGTACGAAGCATTGGAAAAGGAGATGGAGCAGTTTGGATGACAGACAAAAGATCTTTAATCTGATTGGTCTAGCCACAAAAGCAGGAAAGACTGTAAGCGGAGAATTCATGACAGAAAAGTCCGTAAAAGCTGGGAAAGCATCATTAGTGATAGTTTCTGAGGAAGCCTCGGATAATACCAGGAAGATGTTTACCAATATGTGTACTTACTATGAAGTTCCAATTTACTTTTTAGGGAAAATGGATGAACTGGGCCACGCTATGGGCAAGGAGATGAGGGCGGCTCTTGCTATTGTGGATCATGGGTTTGCAAAGGCAGTCGTGAAACTGATGAATACAAAGGTCGGTAGTGAGTGTGAAAAGGACCTTTCACATTTACCGGTATGTGCTGCAGAGCGCGCACAGAATGGAGGAAAGCATGAGAGTATATGATCTGGCAAAAGAACTGGGAAAAGACAGTAGTAAGGAAATACTGGATATCTTGGAAAAGCATAATATAAATTTAAAAAGTTCTTCAAACATTTCCGATGAACAGGCGTCAATCGTGAAAAAAGAAGTGGGAGGCCACAGCCGGGGAACATCACCGGCACATTCCGATGCACCGGATGGAGATGAATCCGATGCACCAAAGAAAAAGATTGCAGCGGTATTCAGGCCGCAGAACGCCCAGATGAAGCCTCAGGGACAGCGTCCCCAGCAGCAGGGAAGAGAGGTCAGACCTTCTCAGCCATCCGGCCAAAACGGAGCGCCAAGGGACCAGATGCCGAGAAATCGGCAGGTGACGGAGCAGTCCTTATCAGGAAGTGCTGAGCAGACAAAAGAGACGAATACAGGAAACCATGAAGGCGTAAGGCCACAGGGCCAGGGAGGTTACCAGGGCAACCGTGAGGCAAGACCTCAGGGCCAGGGAGGCTACCAGGGCAACCGGCCACAGGGCCAGGGAGGTTACCAGGGCAACCGTGACGGAAGACCCCAGGGCCAGGGAGGTTACCAGGGCAACCGCGACGGAAGACCCCAGGGCCAGGGAGGCTACCAGGGAAACCGTGACGCAAGACCCCAGGGCCAGGGAGGCTATCAGGGAAACCGTGATGCAAGACCCCAGGGCCAGGGAGG
>NZ_BRYH01000045.1:0-27841 GCF_054772055.1 Lacrimispora brassicae
GCTAAACCGATTTCCACTGCCAGGCGTTGATCTGGTTTTACACTTCTTATTCTATTATTAATGGCACTGCTGATCTGGTGCACTTCACTTTGAGTCACTTCTGTTGCTTTACTTTTTGTTCTATCATCAGTGATAATCTTATGGCGGCCATAATAAACACCATCTACATTGACCGTTTCCAGTGTGTTTGCCGTCATAATTTTTTGCAGCTTAAACGCTAAATCATCAATATTAAAAAAGATGATAAAAAGCCGATGGGAATAATGATTTCTCCCTTTATTTACGGTAAAACAGAGATCCGTCAAATTAACATCAGGCTGGGCAGTAATAATCTGATTATAACACTTTAGTAGTTCACCGATACCTTCCTGATATTGTGCCGATAGTGTTAGAAAATACCCCCACTCATTAATCACCACTGTTTGAGTTCGGTTTGGTGCTTCCTCAATCACAACATGACAATTAGTACCACTTAATCCAAAAGAACTGATGCCCGCCCGCCTTGGATAATCATTGGTTTCCCATTTTGTCAGACGATCATTCACATAAATTGGCGAATCTAGAAAATCGATCTTCCGATTGGGCCGAACAAAGTGTAGAGAAGGCGGGAGTTCTTTGTACTTGCATGCTAACGTTGCTTTTATTAATCCGACGATTCCGGCGGCATGATCTAAATGTCCAATATTGGTTTTCACAGAACCAATGGCGCAGAATTGCTTTTTATTGGTATATTGTCTAAAAGCTCTTTGAAGACCGCTTATTTCGATTGGATCTCCCAATTTTGTTCCCGTACCATGAGCTTCAATATACGTTATTGTTTCCGGATTAATATCAGCATCCAGCCATGCTTTAGTAATTACCATTTCCTGTGCGATTGAATTAGGTGCAGTAAGCCCTACCGCTTGACCATCCTGGTTTATCGCACTGCCCTTAATAACGGCATATATTTGATCACCATCTTCCCAGGCCTTAAGATAGGGTTTTAATAATATCGAACAGACTCCCTCACCACTGCCGGTTCCATCCGAATTATCGGTGAAGCTTTTTGTTCTTCTGTCGGTCGAGATAATCCCAATATCAGCATTACCCGTATCGAGCGGCAACAGTTCGATCTTAACACTGCCGGCAATGGCCAGCTCACATTCCCCGGCTCTCAGTGCCTGACAAGCAAGATGTACGGCTGTCAAAGACGAAGAACAGGCAGTGTCAACCATGATACTTGGACCATGAAAATCAAAGAGATAGGAAACTCTGCCGGCAATAATAGAATTCATATTACCTACCGATGCAACACCTGCCATCGAGGGATTGGATTTAACGGCAAATTCTTTATATGCATCGCCTGAATCGCTCATTAATCCTAAATAAACTCCTGTATTTGAACCGGTCAATTGTCCGCCACCATAACCGGCGTCCTCGATCGTACTCCATATATTTTCTAAAAAAAGCCGCTGATGAGGATTGATTACCTCCGCTTCTTTAGGTGAAATACCAAAAAAGTTATAATCAAACTGATCAATATTGGATAAAAAAGCCGCTTCATAATACTGAGGTTCTTCAGATATGACCGACCTATCAAGCAAAGAAATTTGATCATTTAGCCTGCGCGCTTTCGGATATTGACAGATCAAGTCCTCTCCTTTAAGCAGACATTGCCAAAAATCCATTAAGTTATTACAAGAACCAATTTTGCCAGACATCCCAATAATTGCGATCTCATGGTTATTAAACTCCGTGAGATCAATTTGAATAGGATCAAGTATATCTAAATTTATGGACTTCAACTTAAATCAAGCCCCCTCATCTTCATTTAGTGAAACGAATTCAGGAAAAAAATCCTTCATACCAGTCTCTTGAAAAATTTGTTCAAAACGTTCTCTTTGTTCTTGGACAGGTGTCAATTTGGTTTTAAAAATAATAGTAAGCATATCTAAAGATTCTCGCATTTGTTCCAGAGATGGTTCTTTTTTTTGTTGTTCCAGAACGGCAACCATGTTTTCGATTTTTCGATAAGGTGCAACAACCCCCTTTTGATAAGCTTCATTATCCATATTATAATTTCTGGTACATACTGCAATTGCCATACAGCGGGTTAGCAGCTTCAGGCGGCTGGAGGATTTACTTGTTTTATGAAAATACTGGGATATCGGTGAATAATCTTTACAATCGTCATATCCAAAACTCACTATTTGGGGGTAGTTCTTCGCCAGATCTCTTAAAACTGTCCCTGGTCCCAACTCAATAGTGGTATCAATATCAGAAGCAGATATATATTCCATCGTCTTTTGCCATTGAACCGGATTGACCAGCTGCTTGGTCAAATTGGGGATGATCTGATCTTTCGTTTGATAAAGTTCTCCATCAAAATTGGATATTACCGGATAAGCCAAATCTTTAAAAATGTATTTTGACAATTCGGTATTAAACTGTTGTACTGCTGGTGTCATCAAAGGGCAATGAAACGGAGTATTCACCTTTAGCGGAATTATTTTTGCCCCCAGTTCATTCAATTGCTTTTCAACTTTCAGAACAGCGGATTTGTGACCGGATACCACCGATTGTGTCACCGAATTATAATTGGAAATAACCACACATTCCTGCTCGTTTGAATTCTGCTCACAAACTTGTTGCACAAGTGCAGATTCCACGCCAATAATAACTGACATAGCGCCTAATTCGGAATGAACTGCCTGATGCATAAATTCACCCCTACGTCTGACTAATTTTACAGCATCAATATATGCAATGCCGCCAGAACAAGTAAGTGCTGTAATTTCACCTAAACTATGGCCCGCCAGAAAAGTCGGAATTACCTCATATTCATTAATAAAGCTTTGATACATGGCGTAACTAACTGTTAGTATGGCTGGCTGCGCATTTTCAGTCTTTGTAAGCTCTGCCTTATCCCCCTCAAAGCATAGTTTGGCAAGGTCAAACCCCAATGCTTCTTCCGCTTGTTTAAAAATATCACTGACAAAAGCATATCGTTCATATAATTCTTTTCCCATACCAGGATATTGAGAACCCTGCCCAGGAAATAGAAAAACGGTATTTTTCAAAGTACTACCTCCTAAATACATCAGCAATTCTGAGTTATATATCTAATAATTTTCAAATAGTTATCAAAGTGTTTTTTAGATTGATCTTTATAAGGACTCCCAGATTCAAACCTGATAACAAAACTCTTCTCAATTTCCCAAACGCTAAGCGCTGTCATCTGTGGGTCGGTTGGCAACTCACTGAGGACATCCCCAATACAAAATACAGGTAACGTGCTGTAATTATTTTCTAAGTTAGTCATGCTGAAATTCATGTTTTGGAGTACTGGACTTATTTTTTTATCAACAATTCTTAGTAAGTCGGCCATGTCTTCTACTGCATCTAAATTTACCGTTATTATGGAACCACGACGATTATTACCAGTTATAAAATATATCGAAATATGATACTCATTTGTGATTTTATAGATTAAGTAAAAATAACCAGCTAAAAATATACCAGGTATCCCAATCGGGTAATTTTGTGATACTGTATGAAGCATATTTACAATCTCTTTATAATTGACAGCTCCCATTAAGACGGAATTTTTTCCTTCTTTTTGTTGAGGCCGCCCATATTGTCTCAAAGAAGACGCGTTCTTATTTCGCTGCCCTGCTATAAAACGGGATAATTTAGTAATCGTCGGATAGGCAAAAACATCGGTAACATCAATTTTTTCAGGAAAAAGTTCTTCGATTTTATTGTGCATCGCTACTAAAGTCAGCGAGTTCCCTCCCAATGCAAAAAAATCATCATCTGTTCCGATCGAGTCCTTTTCCAGTACTTCCCGCCAGATTTTAACTAGTATATTCACTATTTTTTGATGATCCGGTAAGATATCTGTAAGCGGCTCATCCAACGGGCCCTTGGGCGCCGAGAGCGCCAAATAATGGATCGGTTTAATCTGACGATTTTCCTCATATTCGGTTGCAAAACGCTGTAATTTAAGTGCCAGTTCATGTTCTTGCTTTGCTAGTTCAACAATTTTAACAACGATCCTCTGGACGAGCGGTGAGAAATTCTCCATATAACTTGATTTGATAAACATAATATTGAGATTATACCAACTTTCCCCCAGCTTTATCATCTCCTTGGCAACATCCTGCAACTCAATGACAAGGTAATCATTAGCCAACCGCACCAGAAAATCAGCAAAACTACACCGCGCTAATCTGATATAATTAATTTGTGAGGAAAGAAGTGATAGCCGCTTGTCACCCGCGATCTCAAATTCATTCTGGGGTTGGTAATATAAAGCAATGTCATTGGCAAAATCACACATCTCATCAAAAACGCTGGTACCTTTTTTGGGATTTAAAAAATGCAGGGCTGCATTATTTAATACAGCCTGCCACTTAATCTTCTTCTCCTTATGGTCAGTTCTTTCAAACAAGATACACGAAATACCGCCTTGGTGATAATTCTGGATCGGAAGCTTGATTAAATCTAATGTATAATACGGATCAAAACAATATAATTGCTCTTGACTGTCATTCATACCAACGACCAGACAATAATGCTCCATATGATATACTTTATAAAAATCTGTCCAGGGGCACCAAAATAAATCGATGCTGATCATTACTGGTATCTTTTTTTTGGTGTGATTTATTATCATATCCAGCAATTCTTCGGTTTTATAGCATGAGTTGCGATGGTAAAATTCAGCTTTAATATCATGGTGTTTTTCAAATAACTTCACAAAATCACCGCTATTTGTGCTGATACGTTCACCAAATGTTATAGTTTTGGATAATGAGTCAAATGATTGATAGGAAAACCCCCATACCTCTGAAGACATCATATAATAATCGATTTCCCAGTAGTTTGCCAAAGAGGCAATGATGTTTTCAATACAATTAAGCGCTTCACTATATCGTGGCGATAAATTTATCATTTTAAAATAATCCTCACAAATGAATATTAACCATTACCAGCTGCTTTTCAATATAATCCACCAAGTTTGAAATCGGATTTACCAGCTCTACGCTAAGGTCCTCTTCACTAATATCAACCCCAAACTTAAGTTCTGCTTTCACAATAATTGTCACAACTTCCATCGAATCTAATCTAAATTCACTTACCAGATTACTGTTTTCAGTAAGTTCAAAAGTTTTATCATGATCCTTTAATGTTGAAGAAACTACTTCTTCTAATCCTTTGTAAATCTGATCTTTATCCACAATTTATTCCCTCCGGACTATTTTTTCTTTTCAAAGATGGGTTTTAATTCAGGAAATATATCCAAACAATGCTCATTACGAATCGTATCTATTTTATTGGTATACTCAAGAAATTGGGGGATTAGATGGCTCCAGTCTTTACCATTCATATAATTTAAACATGAATGCCATTTACTAATAAAATATTTACGTTTTATCAGTGTTCCCTGGTCTTGGGTATGATTAAATGGTAGCTGTGCTTTCATCCAGGAAATATGTTCTTTTATTTTCTGTACAGCCAACTGCTTTATTTCTTCAGGAAGAATTCTGATATTGTAAAATCCCGGCTCATTGAGAACATTTAGATAAAACTCATCAACCTTAATATATTTGTCTTCAACCATTTGCTTGTGAAAATCAGGTAAGTGCAATATGTTAAATGCACTCACAGTATAATCAATAATAATGCTGATATTAGGACATTCTTTTTTTAATAATCGTAGGTTTTCCTTTATCTTTTCCCAGTTTAATCCTTTGCGAAGATATTCGCATTTTTCGTAGCTGCCATCCAGACTAATAAGCAACGTTATATTCGTAAATTTCTGCCATAGAATTATAAATCTATCAATTTTAGTAAAATTAGTATTATAAATCAAATGTACATCGTGTTTTTGTAAATGATCCAATTTCTCTAATATCAATAGGTTTTCTTCTAATAACAGCGGCTCCCCGCCAGCAAAAAACAGTTCCTCGACTGCTGGAAAGCAGCAATCTAAATCATTGAAAAATTTATGAGTATCAATAATTCCGCTTGGTTCCGGTGAATCGGCAACAGCATCTAACCCTAATATCCAGCAATCACTGCAGGTGCGACACTGTAAATTGCATCGATTAGAAAATCGTAAGTCCCAATAAATCGGTTTTGCATTGGCTGAAAAACCGTTTTCATCAGTTTCCTGGATCCATTGAAAATATTTTTCATATTTTGAATTAGATAATTTTCTTAAACTTCTGATATTGGCATTTTCATGTTCATAACAATTAATGCAGCATTCGCACCTCTCATCATTTAGCAATCGCAAGCGAAAATCTCTGATTGCCTCCCCATCCCACAAATCAATAAAAGAATATTCATTTAAATTACCATATATTAGTGATTGTGTTTCAACTGCCTGCTGGCAGCAAGGTGACATATTCCCTAATTTGGACGCATAAAGGTGGACCCAGGGCAATACGCAGAAATGCTGTCCTAATTTAAAAAGATCTATAATTTGTTCTTGGCTTCTCATAATCATACCCTTTCTGTCTTTCACATTATAAACTTTTGTTACAGCTGGGATCAGCTTGTTTCCAGTCACTACAGAACGTTTGAGCCACCATCGGACACCCACCCTGACAAAAACAAAAAGTGGGGCAACTGCGGCAGATATTATTAGTTTTTAGAATTCTGCTGCGAGACTCTAACTTTTCTACCCATTCTGGAAACTGCTCTAAGATTTCTTGAACAGGTGACAAATTAATATTTCCGATCCAGAACTTTGGCTCATTAATCATTGCCACACAGCCGGTAACATTACCTTCAGAAGTAATTGCAACATTCTGTTTAAAGGCACCGCATCCCCCAATACAATCCGATCTGATCAGAATATTGCTTTTATTTCTAAAACACCTTCTTAACTGGGTGGTAATCTCCTGATGAATGTATTGCGGCAATGTCGCAATAACCAGCAAATTATCAGGTGCTGATTGCAGACTCAGTGATAATTCCTGATAAAGATCAATCCAATCTAATTCGGATACAGTATCAAGCGAAGCAGTGAGAGATACATATCTATTTCGTAATATATGAACAAAGGAAACGCCCAGATCATTGGCAAACTGTAACAGATCGCTCATCTGGTTTTTATTTTCGGACAGATACACCATGTTAAGACCGACTCTAAATCCGTTTGCAACAAGTAACTTAATTCCTGTCAAAGCAGAGCGATAAGCTTTTTTACTACCACGAATCGAGTTGTGTGTCGTCTCATCAGGAGAATCCAGGGATACTGCAATAAAGTCAAAATCATCTGCGCAAAATGAATATTTATTTAAGCTCTTTTCTAAAAAAGTACCATTCGTAACCATATGCAATTTAGCGCCGCTGCTTCTGATTCTTTTTACCAATTTATAAATGAGATCATCTCTTAACAACGGTTCTCCACCTGAAATATCAAACCTGGTATAGCCTTGATCGATCAGGCTATCAACTAGCCTAAGGTAGGCCTGCTCAGATACTTCACACTTTACCAAAGGATGTGCTGCCGAACCAGAATAGCACATGGAACAACTTAAATTACACATAATTGTTGGAAATAAATAAGCGGTTGGTTCAAAACTTGTAAAAATATTTCTAATGTAAGGTATTCCCTTCGCTTCATCCATTTTGATCGTTCTCCCTTAATAACTGATATAGATCATCATTCTTCGAATTGCCAGAAAACCAAAGACGTTCTTGGCCATCCCGGTATTTTAAGATTCTTCGGGTTAATCCAGGTGATAATTGAGAAACGTACATTTTTATCATCTTCTGTTTTAAATCTCTTTCATAATTATTTAATTTTACTGTTAATGATTGAAAAAACTCAGGTTCAATAAAGCCATCGCACGCATATGGAAGATCATCATAAAAAAAAATCGGCACATCAATAGGTGCCATTTTATCAATGATAATGCGGGTTAACCGATGATCAACATGACTAATCCCAAGCGGACACAGAATAACAAAAGGGTTAGCAGGTAAATGCGCTTTAAGTTCTTCTAAGTATTTCTCAATCGGCTCATCTGATTGGAGTGGTTCCTCAATATTTTTATAATTCCTTAATAGGGCATCATTCCAGCCCATTTGCGAGGTCGTCGCATTAATTAAACTTGCCGCTGCTTTTTCCTCGGCGATCCGCAGCCTTTGTAAGCTGGTAAAATTTGTTTTTAATTTTCTTAAAATTGTGTAGGGATCAACTGAAAATAAAGTCAAAATATGAATTCTGCAGCTTAATGCTAATCGTCCTAATAATCCCCCAATGGAATAGGCCGCATCATCCAGGTGTGGTGAAACCACCAGAACTAAAGGAGCTTCTGGCTCCGGAAACGGTAATGAATTGTATGTAATAACAGCCTGAGTCCGAATTAATTCATCAATAATTTTCTGGGGATACTGGTCTATTGCTTCCGGTATATCGGTCAGATCCCGATATACCAAAGCAGCCTCAATGGAAATTTCACAACACCGGGCATCCCCGAAATACAGTTCCGTCTCCACACATGAATAATGTGGAAGTTTTAATATATCACGATAAACCAATGATATCCCTCCAATATATAATTCCCATTAATAAAACTGAGTGAGCACTTCTTCCAGCCCTGTTTCGGCCACCGATATATCAACTATTTTTAAACGGGGCAATATTGTGGCTAACAATTCCTGGGTGGATTTTACTTCTACCCGCCAAACCAGTGTATAAGGATCCACTATTTCCGGAACAAACTTATCCCATTTTAATTGTTGATTATAAGGTTCATCGATTTGAACTTTAACGATTCTAAGCGGTGTGTAACCAGCCTTTATTGCACTTAACGTGCTGGTTATTATAGTTTTGCCGTGATTAATTATTTGGATCCGATCAGCCAGCCGCTCGATATCTTTTATATAGTGACTGGTTAAAATAACACCGCATCCGTAATTTACATTGTACTCTTTAATAAATTCAATGATTTGGTTTTGCGAAATAAAGTCTAAGCCAATAGTTGGTTCATCTAAAAAAAGAACTTGTGGTTGATGAATAAAGGCCAATATCAAATCCATTTTTAGCCTCTCACCTAATGATAAATGACGTACTGGCACATTAACACGAGCTCCGACATCCAACATATCGATCATCTTGGTAATATGCATTTTAAATTGTTCTTCCGGGATATGATAGATTAACTGGTGAAGCCTGAATGTTTCTAACGCCGGCAAATCAAGCCAAAGCTGAGTTCGTTGGCCCGCCACCAAAGCGATTTTTTTAAGAAATTTTTTTTCTCGTTTAGATGGTATAAATCCCGCAACTTCGACTGTCCCTTTATCTGGATAAACAATCCCGCACAACGCTTTAAGCGTTGTCGATTTACCTGCGCCGTTAGGGCCAATTAATCCCAAAATCTCTCCCGGCATAACTTGCAGATTCATTTCACTGATTGCGTTTATTTCAATATATTTGCGATTAAAAAAACTCTGCAGCGCCCCCCGCAAACCTTCTGCTTTTTGAACTGTCCGATAATTGACGCACAATCCAGTGGCTTTAATTAATGGCTCCATTAAACTCCTCCCTTTGCTTTATTCGTTTTATCTGTCCTTTCTTATCCCGTTCAAAATCTTTTACAAAAAAATATTTGTGAGGGATTTTATAAGGCGCCAAACGTTTCCTGCAAAAAGCACGTAATTCCAATTCATTAGGAATATTATTGAGTGGCCGGAGGTAAGCAATTAAGATAGTCCCTTTGCGGGTGTTACTCTCAGGAATGACCACAGCTTCGGCGATATCGGGATGTTGCTGTAAGACGGTTTCAATTTCACCCGGATGCAGACCTAGTCCATTCACCTTAATCCGATCACGATTCCGACCCAAAATCACCAGTTCTCCTGATTCATTCAGCAACCCTTGATCCCCTGTTTCATATTCATGGTTCATGACAGAAAATCCGCCATTTTGCCAAATGCGACATGCCAGACCATCACCGCTGATGCAAATAGAACCAACTTCTTTAACCTTTAAATCTTCCCCCTGAGGGCCGACAATCCTTAAGCATATGTTGCTTAAAGGCCGTCCCAGACTGGGATAGTGATTTACTGTTTCCAAAGTGGGCATTGTAACTGCTCCTGCTTCAGTACAACCATAATATTGAAATAATGGCGCATTAAATAGCTTCCGGAAGCTATGATAGATGTCAAGTGGTAACGCAGCCCCTGCACTTAAGCCCATTCTTATCTTGACATCCGTTATTTGCGTTTGCAATAAAAAGGAATAGAAAGTTGGCACACCAATTACAATAGTCACTGCTTCTCGTTTCATGATCCGAAGCCAACTTGCCTGGGAACTGATTGACAAGGTCGATACCAATCTTGCGCCAACACGGATTCCCGCCAAAAAGTGGATTACCAATCCCAGCGCATGAGTCCATGGTGCCAAACTAAAGATCCGGTCGGAACTGGTATAATGTAACCGTTTTAGGGCAGCATCAACTTCACTAAATATTGCTGTCCATGTACGAGCAACTATTTTAGGTTCTCCGGTGGAGCCAGAAGTACACATCATAACTTCACCAAAGAGTGTGATTGAACCATGTACCGGTGCAGCAATTGGTGTATTTAAGCATTCTGATAGCTGTATAACAGTGATACCTAAATCTTTTAAATACGTCAGTTCCCGATTGTCGGTCAGCACAATCTTAGCTTTTACACAGTTTAAAATCATTTCAACTTCACTTTCTGACCAGTTCGGATTTATCAGCAAAGCTGATGCTCCTAACCGCCCCAGAGCTAAAATTGCTGAAGCCAGTTGAAAACGTTCTTTTATTTGCACTATAACTATCTCAAAGTGGACATGGGGTAGGAGCCAGTTATAGATATTTTCTTCATTTTCCAGTAGTTGGTCATAAGTCAGTTCGGTTCCCCCATCCACCAGAAAGATATTATTGGTTGCATTATGCAGGTTAATTTCGACCATCGCTCAACCCTCCAAATCATTGAATATTCTCTTTAGAAACCGGCCCGTACGGCTCAATTCAAGCACCAGTGACCTTTCCCAGCTTGGAAATAACTCCAAAGTTAAATCTTTTGTGTAATGAATCGATTTAAGCACATCGGCAATTTTCGACCAATCAGCACTCCCCTGTCCGACCGGATATATTTGGTGGGGAGTGGTTGCTGCTGCATCGGAGATATGGATCTTTTCCAATTTATCCTTGAATCGCAATAACCATTCGGCAGTATTACCATATGGCAGGGCATTACCAATATCAAAACAAATCCCAACATTAGGACCTACCGCATTGATTAAATCGGCTAATTTATTAAGATCATAACTGAAGCTATACCATACATTTTCTATTAAAAACAAGATTCCTTTACTTTTAGCCTTAGCATTAAGCTCTTGGATAACTGCTATTGCTTTTTTCCAATCTTCATGAATACCACCAGGTATAATTGTCACATGTTTGCCTCCCAACATGGCCGCTAAATCAATCATTTTATCAACTGCGTGAATAGCGCGGTTCCGTGACGCTTTATCATCTGAAATAATCGAATCGTTACTATGGATCATGGTACTAAAACCGGTTACCGATAACTCCGCTTCAGATAATGCTTCAAACAGCCATTCCAGTTCATTTCTATTGATCTCTGGCGGAATTGGCCATTGCCCGTTGTCAACATGCATCTCGATTCCCTCAAAACCACAATTATGAATTAATTTTAACAGCCGCGGCCAATGCTGACGTGGCGTCCCCAACAAGCACCATGCAGTTACACTAATCATTTTTTATCATCCTCCATTTCTTAAAGGCAGTACCGCAAACCACTTTAAAATATCGTTCCAATTCAATCCCGATATAATCCCAAGACCACCGCTCTGCCCGTTCTAAACCTGCTGTACGCAGATGCTGCCAGACTGTCCGGTCGCTGGCCAACTGATACAAGGCCCGGCCCATTGCTGCGGTATCACCGACCTTCACAACTAAGCTCTGATCAGGGATCAGGTCACGACTACCGCCATTATCGGTAGTAACAAAGGGGATGCCTGTTGCCATCGCCTCTAAAAGAGGCAGGCCGAATCCCTCTGACGACGAAGCGGATAATAAGGCATCAGCTGACCTGTAAATTTCCCCAATCATATCTTGGGGCGGATTAACGAACCATTCTACTTCCAACCCTACCGGTGTAACTGTCTCGACTTTACGTACCAAACGAATTAACCGAACATCAACGCCCAGATGCTGCAGATATTTAAGCGCTAAATATGCCTGTGGAATCTGTTTTAAAGGATGGGAATAACTTCCGACAAGCAGCACCTTAAAGGGCTTGCTTACTTCTGGTGCATCTCTTTTAGCCGGATAATAAATCGCTTTTGATATTGCCGGTGGTATTATCTCTGAATTGCTTCCATATTCTTTTAGGATATCCTGCAGATATTTAGAAACCACTATTTTCGGGTTTGATAGTGCAAACGCGTTTTGAGCAGCATTTACTAATTGGGGATCATGATAAAGTTTTGGTTCATCAACCTGTACGAAACTAATTACTCTGTTGTGGCCATATTGACGTACAAACCAATTTGCCACCAAACAATCTAAGACAACAATCAATTCCTTCTCATCAATGTGCAGCATTCGTAAATTAGAAATATATTCGACCGGTATGAAAGGGCTACTCCAGTCAAGTGAATTAGCTCCTAACACTGCAAGTCTGACTTGATGCCCGCGTTTATGTAAAATATTACAATGGCTAATCGCTACTTTTGTAGCCCCGTTTACCTGAAGTCTCGTTCCCACATATATAATCTTCATATACTTCTCTCTGAATAGCATGCAAATAAGCAGCCAGGGCAGCTTTTCTTCGCAGCTGTTTCAACAATCTGCCGGTATTCTTTTGAATCCCATATTTCATTTGTTGTCAGACTACCAATGTTGAGGTCAGTCATACATTTCCAGCAAGCCCCAACTTGACCTGAAGCATCAACGGTTGAACTGGCAGCGGGAATTTGACAGCCATTATCTGGCATTATCGGCTCATTCTTAAAATAACGGATCATGTTCTGCAAATATGCATCATCAGGAAAATGTATTCTAAGATTAGCAGCAAGCGATTTAGATTGATACAGTACCCCTTCTAAGTTCTTTAGCTGTTGTTCGGGAATTAGAAAAATTTCACTTTTCCCAGCTCTATCATTAATGCAAAAGGATGGATCAAACACATTAAGAAATAGTTGGCGGACACCGAACTCTTGAACGATCCCAAGCACATCTGGCAATGCCTGATAATTTACTTTTGATACGGTAAAAAGAACATTAACCATTCTGGACAATTTTTTGTCCCTGAATATTTTTAAGGAATTAATTACTTTATCATAAACTCCGGCACCACGGATGTAGTCGTTCAATTCACGCGGCCCATCCAATGATAGGGAAATATTATTAAGTCCCGCCTGCAACAATCTTTCTACCACATTAGCATCCAGTAGTGTGCCATTACAACTCATATTAATATGGAACCTTAAACTGCGGGCATATTCAATAATTTGAAAAATATCTTTATGAACTAATGGCTCTCCACCTGTAAGATATAGTTGGCGAGCCCCTTTTTCACTGGCACTTATGAGAATCGGCTTGATTTGATCAAAATTAAGTTCATTCAGCTGCATACAGCTGTCACATGTTAAACAATGTAAATTACATGCAGAAGTCAATTCTAAATATAAATTTTTGAGCCTCATCAGATTCCCCCTATTCCCCTAAAAAAAGCTGTTCAACCTGACCTTCTTGGATCGTTCGTAAGGTCAGCCGGACAAACCATTGGATCATTGAATCATGGGGATACTTCTCACGCAAATATTTAAAGTTCCCAATTCTTTTTTCAAACTTTATTTGCATATCATCAATGCCTAAATGATAATTGACAGCGTTTTCATTTGTTACTGGCTGCGCACCTTCTTGCAGCAGGCGGTAAGCTAAATCAGTATCCTCACAACCGCTCCAGGTAAAGTTCATATCAAATCCATCAATCTGTTTTAACATCGACATTGAAACCGAAGCATTACTGGTAACAAAATATGCCCATGAACTCTCTTGACTCATCATCTTCCAATGTTTGATCGCATTTTGCTCCCACCGGGGCAGATAAAAACTTCCATCTGCTCTTTTTTGATAACGCAATCCCCGGACTATTGCATTGTTATGTATTTTGTGACTGTTGACATGCGCCATAATAAAATCTGCCGAAACCACCATATCATCATCACTGAAAACAATGATCTCACCAGTTGCGTGCCTAAGGCCGGTATTTCTGGCAAAAGCAGCGTTACTGGTGCCTGAGGGAATTGAAAATATCGCTACTTTGGGGATCCTGATTTGATTACAAATTTCTTGCAACGCTTGTTGTTCGCCTTCCGTGATAAGCAAAATTGTAAAATCCTGATAACTCTGTTTTTTGAAGGACTCCAGCACTGAAATAAGACCCGCTGCTGGACGATTAGTTGGTATAATTACATCGACTTTCATATCCATTCTCCCGATTCCATTATTGGCGTTAAAAAACATCATCTGTTATCATTGTTCTTTGAATTTCACCTAAGACATCAAAAACGTTTGTAACCTGGCCGATTGCCATGCCCTGTAGTTCATTTTTCCCAATGCTTCCTTGCAGATAACCATTTAATATCTCCCACCCGCCTTCAAAACAGGTATGACAAAAGCCGCTATTAACCGTTCTCCCACTATAAAGCACTTTTTCTTTGGCAATATCTGCCCGCACGATATCAGGTTCCTTATTGATCGAACTGACGATTGCCGGTATGCAGGGACAGCTTTTTACCCTGCCACGGTGATCTATACCATAGACGATATAGGGAACATAACAACGATTTGGCCGGCGGCCGTTTTTTAGAAACTGAGCCAAGCCAGACAAGTAACTTTGAGGCGGTAAGATTTTTCGATATTTATCAAAATTAGCTAACAAATCCTCTACAGCAAGCAACTGACAATCTGCCGGTTTATATTCTCCCTTCGTCCATCTCACAGGAAAGGGAACCAGCTTAAGATAATGCCCGGCCTCGGCATACGGTAATAAGTATTCAGCAAATCCGCAGATTTGTTCAATGTTTCGATCATGGAGAACGGATTGTACCTCGACTTTAATTCCCCGCTCTAAACAATACTGCAAATTCTTTAACAACTGATCACTCATTCGTTTTGTAGTTACACGGTAGCTATTCATCTCAAAGGTGTATCCGTCTAATGAGAAATATAGCAATAAGTTCTTGCACTGACTCAGCGAATCAATCATTGCTCGATCTAAACATACACCATTGGTAGTCAATATAATCAAATCATATTGAGGTGAAACTTCTTGAATAAAATCAGAAATCCCGTGAATCAGAGTCAATTCACCACCAATTACACTTAGGATTGGTGTCGGTCCGATTTCTAAAGCTTTATTAACATGTCTGCGCATTTTAATACCAAGTTGTGCCTGTGCTGAAGCATCCAGCTCAATTATATTGCCACCATACTCTTCTAAGGTGTGGATCCCATTATGTGTGGGGATCGGTTTTAACGGAGCGGTGCAATATTGACAACGTAAATTGCAGGCATCATCAATAAACATTAGTTCCGCAATCAAGTTATGATATCGCATAAGCAAATCTCCTATAATCAACTTTTTAATCTGTATTCATCCTTTTATTTTCAATAAAAGCGACCAGACTGTTAACATTTTTCAGGACATCTCCACCCAAATCAGTATCATCGATTTCGATATCAAACTTTCGTTCAATCGCAACTAAAAGTTCTAACCCATCCACTGAATCCAAGCCAATACCGCCATCAAATAGTAATACATCATCCCCAATTTCAGAGACATTAATATCTAAATTTAAGGAATCTACAATTGTCTTCTTAACCTCTTCGTATAATGAATTCATAACTTTTGCTCCTTTATATTATTCTATTTTTTTATTTTACACACTTACACTGATAAATCTAATGATCACTGGAATCCTTTACTAAGCACCGGCGCCCCGATACCTTTGTAATCCCTTCATCAATATTACTTTACTAATTCCAAGCCAGAAGATTGCAGTTATAACCGAACCAACTAAACCTGACAAAGAAGGACCAAAAGCCAAAGTCCTGGCCGCCGGATTTGCAACTACCGTCAAGGGAATTATAAAAGTAAATAACCAGCGGATCTTTGTCGGATAAATCTCTGCCGGATATTCCCGAAAATCATATGTGGCATAATAAATCTTTTCTAACCCTTGGGAGCGACGCGACCAGAAAGACGAATACATTAATGTAAAGTACATTCCATATAGAATTAAAACACCACAAATTATCTGAATAATATAGATTACACATGCATAAAACGTGATATTGTATCCGAAAGTACTGCATTTCCACCAGACAATAATAACACCAATCAGTATTTGTATCAGCCCACTTATATCAACGATGCGAAAACTAACTGCAAAGATGGCTGGTAATGGTTTTAATAGAACCTGATCCAGCCCCCCTTCATTAATGTAATACCCCAGCATTAAGCCGTTTACCATAAAAAATGCCGTCATTAAGTAATTAATGATATAATGAGTACCAACCAATATATATAACGAATTCACATCCCATCCGGAGATAAATTCAAAATGTTGGACAATTACTTTGAGGAATATTAATGTCCCAACAAAATATGCTAAATCCGTAAACATCCGAATGATGAAATTAGTCCGAAACAGCATTTCCCGCATGATGCACATTCTGGTATATTGAACAACAATCCGCACGTACCGCATCTGAGTGTATTCCCTCCCCTCTAAGTCAATAGATTCCCATACATATCAAAATCTGATTTGAATTGTTTTATAATTTTTTTCAATTTAATCACTTCTCGTTCTGACGTCAGATCGAAATCTTGTAGCACTTCATTAATTTTGTAAATATTCAGTTCATTAAAATCAAGCCGAAATGGATTCAGCGATGCAAGAAGTTCTTCATTTCCGGCATTTTGGGTAAAATATTGATGATCTCTTTCCAGGGGCTTATCTTCAAGATAATCATCATGTTTCTCAAATTCAATTCGACTGCCATTCACATATACAATCCTGATGCCCTTGCGAAGTGCAAAATTGAACGCTTCGGGGATCTTGTTAACAATCGGTTCGCCCCGGTCGTTAAGTGAAGTATTGCAGATAATTGGAATCCCGGTCTTTTCGTAGATACTGGTAATAACTAAAAACAACTTATCATCCTCTTGTGCTGCGATGGTCTGAACCCGGGCACTTCCATCAAGATGCAGTACTGCCTCAATAACTCCCCGCTTTTCCGGTTTTATTTGAAAATTATTTAGCATGTAAGGGGATGAAAAAGATTTGAGAAACCATTCATCAATCTGATTCTCCAGAATAATCGGCGCCACCGGACGCCACCACTCACGTTTTTTATAGATATTCAATAAATCCTTTGACTCTAGTTTGGCTGGATTAGCCAATATACTCCGGTGGCCAAGCGCCCTAGGTCCAACTTCCCCCCTGCCATCAAACCAAACAATTGGTTCATTAATAATATCATCAGCCGCACGATCAATTCCTTCATATACATCTTTGATAAATGGTTCAAAAAGGTTAAGAGCAGTAGTTAAATCGTCATCACAATTACTATAAAAGGAAGTTTTAAACTGATACTGAAAAACATCACATTTTTTGTAAAAGTAATACAACCCCATACCGATTGCTATGCCACTGTCATTAAGGCAAGGGCAACATAACTGACCCTTAAATCCGAAGTTATCAATAATATTTGTATTTGTCGGACAATTAAGTGCATACCCTCCGGAAAGTGAAATATATGAATTATTAGAATTTATCTGATATTTCTTTAGAATATCAGCCAACATATCGTTGATACTTTTTAATGACATTTCCTGAATAAATTTCATTATCATACTAATCTTGTTTTCATCCTCTGAAAACCGATTATCATAGTCAGTGCAAATCTCTTCCATATTTTCCGCTGAATAAGTAAATACCCAATCGGTAAATTGACGCAAAATTAATACATTTTTAGTGATATCCTTAACTCTGTAGATATCCGGCAGAATCGGGGGATCCTTTTTTAGTTTTGTCGTTGTTGCATAAGCAAGTGCCATCAGCGTTCCTTCTGGTTTCTTAAAAAGGACTGACAAATAATACCAGTACGGACCAGGCGAAGGAATCGGAAACACTTCAAGATTTCCCTTAATTGACACACAACCACAAAAAGCTTCTTTTTTATACGCGTTTTTATCAACGACATAGTCTGGTCCGGCATCATATGCTAAAGAAATAATTGTTTCATGATAAAATATATCGGTATCCATAATCATTGAAGCAAACATATGGCATACTGCATGATAAGAAATATCCGGTATTTGCGTAATACTATGATAATCATCACAAGTAGATAGTTCTGGCATCCCAAATACTTCCTGCATATCATCCAGCGTGATCGAATATTCATAAAGCAGCTGATTGATAAAACTAATCGCCGCTTCTTTATCATAAAATGCTGCTTTATGATGCTTAAGTCCTGATATTCTTTCAAACTCCCAATGATGGATAAGTTCGATCTTTTTGCCGTTTTTTTTAAACAGCGCCATATTATGATCATGTCTTAGAGATAGATTCATAATGTGGAATATCGGGTCAACATCAGAATAAACCGCCAGGTAATATCCGTCATTTAGCTCAGTTTTCATATCTTAAGTCTCCAATCACCAGCATATTTATTGTTTTTCAGATCCGGTAACTACTAACTAATTTATTATGATTTTGCGAAACTTTATTAATTGCATCAAAGATATCATCAATGTCTTTCTTTTCACCAAGGAATAACGGATGGTCAAACCAGATAGATTCTTGAAAACAAGCTTTCTCTGCAACCACACACTCATTATGATACGCTTTTAATGATTTGTTGTAATACAAAGGGAATTTATAACCAATGTGACACGGAATCCCCTCCGCTTGCAGCGCTGCAAGAAAGCGGTGGCGCAAGATCCCATGAAATAGCTCTGAATCATAACGACAGATAAATAAATGTAGCCCATGTTTGGTTACTCGCTGATCTTCCGCCAAAGGTTTTAAAAACGGCGTTTTACTTAGCAGTCCCTGGAAATACAACATATTCTGCTCACGTAAATTCTGGTATCTTTCAAATTCTTGATATTGTGACAAAAGCAAGGATGCCCCAAGAGGATAAAAGCGATAATTTTCTCCTACTTCCTGATGTTCACACCATAAGCCATCGATCTTTCGACCCATGTTATGCAGTAACCAGCATTTTTCATAGAGTTTACGATCTCGGGTGGCAATGAATCCCCCCTCACCACAAGTTAGGTTTTTGGCTGAATGGAAGCTAAAACAAGCAATATCCCCCCAACTGCCAACAGGCTTTCCAAGCCATTCTGCACCATGTGCGTGAGCACAGTCCTCAATAACTTTTAAACCATACTTTTCGGCCAGTGGAAGAATACGACCAAAATCAACCGGATATCCCCCAAAGTGAACTACCACGATGGCTCTTGTCCGGGAAGTAATTGCCTGCTCCAGACATAAAGGATCAATATTGTATGTATTTTCATCAATATCAATAAAGACCGGCTTGAGTCCTGCTTTTAAGATGCAATAAGCACTGGCTGCATAAGTATATGACGAGACCAGTATTTCTGAACCAGGCTCAAAATCCAATGCTTGTACCGCGATATTTAATGCGGCCGTCCCATTGATGACAGCCAAGCCATAATCGAGGTTCAGCCTTTTCGCATATAATTTCTCAAATTGATCAACCTCATTATTTGTATCACCCATGCCACGGTACCATGTCCCGTTTTGTAGGGTATTTGCAAGATTGTTTATGTCATTTTCACTAATCTGCGGCCATTGAGGAAAAGGTGTGCTTCTCACCGGAACACCACCTTTTAGCGCTAATTCTTGCATTTGAACACCTCCATTTATGAGTATTTGTTTACTAGTGATATCAAATCAAAAGTAATCTGCTCTTCAAAATCAGCAATTTCGAGAATCTTCTGTGGGATTCGTAATAATGAATGCCTATCGTTAGGATTCAATCTACTTTTAACCGCAAAAAAAGAAATTGTATTCCATTGCTGAGATGCTTGCAATATGCGGTTTGCTAATGAGACAAATTCCAGGATACCAAATTGTTCAGCAAAATAAGTCAGCGTTCTGGCAAAATAAATTCGTCCTTTTTGAAGCAATCCGACATTAAGAACAACAGGTACTGTGTCTTCGATCCAAGCCGGTAACCGATCATGGCAATTATTTATTTCCTGATAAAGTTCTTCGGAAAATCTTCGCATTAAATTAAATGAGTACAGCTCGGTGCTTATCCCCAGCCGATCAATAACATCCTGAATAACCTCCCGCCAATCTGTCCCTTTATCCGGTTTATCGACCTTTGCAAAGGTAATACAAGGACCACAGCCTTGGGCAAATAGTTTGAATGGTAACCTTTCTTTGTATTTAGGCGGATTAGCATCATTACAAATTAAATCCTGATTTTCTTGATCCATCCCAATGACAAGACAAAAGTGCGTATAGTATTCTTTTTGATGCGGATGCCATGGGCAAAAATGTGAATTGATATAAATGATAATTGGCCTCTGTGCAGCAACTTCGACCTGAAGAATTGGTAAAATCTCTTCAATTTCCGTAGTATCATTCCAAGTTACTTTAATTCCCGAAAATGCTTCTAAGATACGCCAGGAATCATAGCGGTATGCATGAACTCTACCCCATATTGAGTCTGTCTTCTCAGAAATCGGTTTACTAAAACCAAACCACCAGGCACCGGCACCAATTATTTCAACCGCTTCACAATTCCAGCTTTTAACAACGGTTGCAATTGAGCTAAATAAACAATCTATATTTGACATAACCCTCTCATTCTTTCTGTTCTTGGTTAAACCGATAGTAATTTAACGTTCTAATCAAACCCTCTTTTATTCTAACTTGGGGTTCCCAATCTAATACTGTTCTTGCAATTGAGATGTCAGGTTTTCTGCGCTTGGGGTCATCTTCAGGTAACGGCATGAATTTTATTTCTAAATCCCGGCCTTCAATATCACTAAATAACTGAACCAGGTCAATAATACGAAATTCATCTTGATTGCCAAAATTTACAGGTAATTGATAGTCAGTATCCATTAGTTTTAAAATACCTGAGATCAGATCATCAATATATTGAAAACATCTTGTCTGACTGCCATCGCCATATACTGTAATAGGAGTTTTATCGATTATTTGTTTCATAAAATTGGTCACTACCCGCCCATCTGCTAAATCCATATTAGGTCCATATGTATTAAAAATGCGGATCACTCTGATTGGAATTTTATATTTTTTATTCATCGCATATATCATTGCTTCAGCATACCGTTTTGCCTCATCATAGCAACTTCTTGGACCGTAACAATTAACATTTCCCCAATATTTTTCAGACTGTGGTACAACTAATGGATCACCATAAATTTCACTAGTTGATGCAAAAAAAAAGCTTGCCCCTTTACGGTTAGCAAGTTTTAATAAATGCATAGTTCCTTCACTATTTACTCTCAGCGTTTCAAGTGGATATTGCAGATATTTTGGTGGACTGGCCGGGCTGGCAAAGTGCATAACCCAATCTAGCTCCTCTTCTATCTCCAATGGTTCAATCACGTCCTGCTCAATAAAGCGAAAATTTGATGATCTAGCTAGTTGATCAATAGTACTCCGGCGGCCAGTTAGATAATTATCTACACCAATTACTTGGTTTCCCAGTTTCAACAATTGTGCTGAAAGGCTGCTGCCAATAAATCCTGCTGCTCCTGTTATCAAAATCTTCATCTGTCCACTCTCCTGTCATTTATCTTGCCGTTACGATATTTAACCGATCGGTATTTTTTCCACAATTTCCAGACTAACAGTCAACTGCCGTACCTCTCCCAACATATCTATTTCAATCACCGCCTGCCTTTTATGTCGATTGATTTTTTTGATGATATTTTCAAAACCGATCAGAGGCCCTTCATTTATTTTGATTCTATCACCCACAATCAATCCTTTTGAACTGCCAATGCAATGATTGATTCCAAATAAGTTTTTCAGCATTGTCCGTTCTCGTTCACTTATCACAATATCACTTTTATTGCCATAATTAACAATCTGGTATATCCCCTCAATTTTCATAATATATGGCGATATTTCAAATACAAAATCTTCAGTTCCTAATTCTGAATCGATAAAAACATATCCTCTAAAGTATATTTCCACTGATTTAATCGTCTCACCTTTTTTTCTAAATAAAGTTTCCTTCGTCAAAACATATGGCGAAAACAATGACGAAACTAATCGCTTCTTAAGTAACCTGACGATCCTCTCTTCAAATCCTGTTTTCACAAATAAAACATAACTATTTTTCATTATATTTCACTCCAAAAGGCCTGGCTTCGCCATCAGATTTTTAATCTTGTTAATAAAATATTCTCATTAAAAATCTTGCCGCGCCCCACCGACGACCAAGAATGAATTCCTGAAATTATAAAATGTCATTATTTCAGCAATTTTACAGCTGAATAATAATACCAATTTGTAATGCCTGATCAATAAACGCTTTTATGTCATTCACCAGGATGTCCTTTTCGACTGAATATTTAGATAATAAATCTTCAGCAATTTCATCCGATGATTTACTTTCAATTGCCAGCCAGATCTCAGAAGCAATTTCATTCAAATCAATGCTAGAACTGTCTTCCGTGTTAAATAAATAGCATATATTTTCGATTTCTTCCCAGATATATTGGGGATTTCTTTTGAACATAACCTACCTCCATCACCCCCGCTTATTTTTCATAATTTCAGTAAGTATATTATTTTTTAAAATCTGCATTTGCTGAAACAGCCTTTCATCAAAATCCAAAAGCTCTTTAAAGCGAATCATACATCGGTCATAAAATTCATCTTTTTTATATAATTTGGATTTATACGTCAGGCTTATGATCAGATTCCACTGAGTTATATATTGTTTTGCTGCCAAATAAATTGGTTCCAATTCGTTGATTTGATATTCTATCCGTAATTTATTGATAATTCGTAACAAACCATTATACCGGAACGCAAAATTCCGTAAATGAAAAATCATGTTTAATTTATCAATTTTTTCCACTGATAAATTCGCCATATTATCAATAAAGTTACGATCAATATTGCATCTAAACTCAAGGTTTTGATGTAAATATCTCAGTTCATCCCTCTTACCAGGTATAATTGATTTGGGATTGACAAGCCATTCTAATGGCTGGCCATAATCACGATACATTTGATCAATCACTAATGCATCGATAAATCCATAAAATTCTGGTGAATCATCATATACATGATATTGGTTTTGATCATTCATTCCCTCAATTAGAATGACATGGCCGCCAAATCTGTCAACAGCAAAGACCTCATCATATTTAACATATGGTAACTTAGCATCCCGTCCGATGTGGACTAATGCAGGAATGCCCTTATTAACTAGCGAACTGATTGATTCATGTGAATATTCTCGATCAATATGATAAAAATCAAATGTATGATCAATGTATTTTTGTGGTACTGATAAATCATAATCTACCTTTTGCTGGAACTCATCGATAATAATTGTACCTGTCCAGCTATTACACATAGCTACGTATTCTGAAATAAATGGTGAAACCCTTAAGATTTTATGTATATAACAATCAACAAATAAATTGTCCATATTCTTTCACCCCATAATTACTTATAATTTTCACCGCCACTGGGTATTAAATCTGACAAATAAAATGAAAAAGAGTACAGCATGTTATTATTATTTTAAATTAATGATAATACCTTAAGTTCACTTAACAAATTGTATGAGTAAAATTTACAATTACTGCTAATGGTGACTTGTACATTTTTTTTGTTTTCATCATTACGCCCCCCCTTCAATATTTTGTCTGCTATAACTTTGTCTAGATAATTAATTTATATGCTCTTAATTATAAATCAAAGGCGTACAGCATGTTATTATTTTAAATTAATGATAATACCTTAAGTTCACTTAACACCCCTTCATATCAGTACATGATGTTAGCAAATTCTACAATTACTACTAATGGTGACTTGTATATTTTTTTGTTACGATCTTGCGCCCTCCTTTCAGATATTCTTGCTTTTATGTTAAAACATAACAACATGCTATACTCAACAAAATACAAAATCAAACTATTCCTTTTTTTTCCATATTTTATATTTTACCAATCAAATGAATACTCTGTCAAACACCATTGGATACATTAAAAGGCGAATTGATTACATACAGATTCATAAAACAACAATGAACTCTCAATGAGAATTAACGTAAACGCTCCATAGGTTCTTTCCATAGTTAGTTGATTTTGCCGCATAAAAGTTATATAATTGCGGTGAGGTGAAAAATATGGAGAATGCTATTCTAAAACAATTAGATATCAACCTTGAATGCAGTGATTGTATCATACAGGACAAGAAAGTCATTTTAAAAATTTCATCAAACCAGCATACCATTACATGTCCTTATTGCGGCAAAAAATCCAACAAAGTGCATTCCACCTACCAGCGTGAGATTCAAGATTTACCAATTCAGGAAAAGCAGACAATTCTTCTGCTAAATACGAGAAAAATGGTTTGTGGGAATCCGGAATGCCAATACAAGACTTTCTCTGAACGTTTTGACTTTGTTCAACCTGGAGGCAAGAAGACCAAAAGGCTGACGGAAAAAATACTAATTACCTCGTCAAAACTCAGTGCCATGAACGCATCAAAGCTGTTAGCTTCAAATTCCATTCATGCAAGCAAAAGCAGCATCTGTGATCTGCTTAAAAAAAATGCCAACTCTTGTGGATAAGTCCACCATCACAAAAATATGTGTGGATGATTTTGCTTTCCGCAAACGATATTCTTATGGCACAGTGATGGTGGATTTGGAAAGCCATCGCATTATTGATATTCTCAATTCAAGGGAGACAAAACAGGTAGAGGAATGGCTTAGGTCTTTCCCTACCTTCAGGTGATATCTCGAGATGGCGCACAGACATATGCTTCAGCTTCTACCAATGCACACCCAACAGCGATGCAGGTCAGCGACCGATTTCATCTGCTAAAGAACCTTTCTGAGGTTGTTGAACTCTATTTGCGTAAACTTTTCCCCTCCAGGCTCCAGATTCCAGAGACATCAGCTGCACAGAGCGAAGAGATGAAGGCGTTGTATGATACACGCAACCGAGCAGAAAGGATTCACTTTGCGCAGAAAAAGCGTGCGCAAGGGTACACCGTCAATGATATATCGATGCTGCTCCATTCGAGTGTAACAACGATTCGCAAATATCTTTTGATCCCTAAAAGCAGCATACCGGAATCAAAAATAATTGTTCGGGAGCGCCATCATCAAGAGGAACTTACCAGAAAACAGGCTGCGATTGAAGAAGTCCGGGATCTTTATGCTTCAGGCTGCTCCATTGATGAAATCACACGCAAAACCGGACATGTTAGTCACACAGTAAAAAGATATCTTAATGATGGCTGTTCCTTATGCAATGGCCATTATGATGACCGTCGCCCAGGAAAACTTGCTCCCTATGAAAAAGAAATTTTGGAACTTAGGGCCCAGGGATTTACATATACCCTAATCCATGAGCATATAAGCGAAAAAGGCTATACCGGAAGCGTTGCCTCCCTACGTATGTTCATGCAAAAAGAGCGAATTCACATGAAAGAAGCCGCTGGATCAAAAAACCAGCAAGTAGAATATATTCCGAGAAAATTTTTATGTCAATTAATCTATAAGAAGCTGGAAAGTATAAAAGGTCTCACTCTGGAACAGTATGAGGCCGCTATAAAAAAGTATCCCCTACTTGGTCAACTTTATGGTTTGTTGAAAGAATTTCACAGAATTGTATTTTCCCAAAAAGGTGTCGAGTTAGAGGCTTGGATTGAAACTGCATCAAGCTTAAAGATTGATGAATTAGACACCTATTTAAACGGCTTACGCTCGGATCTCAATGCAGTAAAAAACGGCATTGAACAGAAATACAACAATGGCCTTGCTGAAGGAAGCGTCAATAAAATCAAGTTAACGAAACGTATCATGTATGGTAGAAATAGTTTTCAGTTACTCCGTGCAAAGTTACTTTTAAATGAATTTTACTACAAAATCAACTAACTATGGAAAGAACCTATTAGACGCTTACTTGAGTTTCCGCAAACTGTAACTTAAAAATGAATAAATCTTCCCCAAGTGCCAATCTGCCGTTTTTTGAAAGGTCTAAGAGTGGCAGTTGCTGGATTAGTGGCACTTCAATAAGCCCCGCCTGAAACCGGACCATGGCAGAAATATTTTTTTATCTATCTAAGCGATTAACTTAAGGCAGAGTTGACGGTATGCAGGTCGTTTTGTCCTGAACCAAAGCCTGATGCCTTCTTTTGCATACGATAGTATGCCAGAGATGCCTTTCGCCAACCGGTAATAGCAAAATTGAACTTTTTTCTTTATAGGAGCTGCTGTCTGTATGATTGAAACCTTAAGGGTATTTGTTTCCGGCTTCATTGAAATCAGTGCCAGGAATGCCATACACAAGGTGATATAAAAATTAAGAGCGTTAATTGATTTCATTTTCCGGACACGAAAGTTTTCAAACTGGAAAACCTGCTTCTTACAGCGAAAGTATTCCTCAATACGCCAACGTGAAAAATAAAGCCTGGCAATACGGATCACATCATCTTTAGACTTTAATTCCTTATTAGTTGCCAGCATCATGGGATGCTCTGTGATGCCGTATACAAGAACCAGGTAAATGTCCTTTTTGGAAGCAGTTATCTGGACTTTAACATGAGATAAATACGCTTCCCGTTCCTTGCCTTTATAGAATACAGGGGTTTTGATCTTTCCTTTCCTGCGGTTGCGTAATTGTGTGGCAGGAACCCATTTGTTGTGAAAAAAGAGTTTTCGTTTGACAGTAAGACGGATCACATAATCCTGTTCCAGTTCGTCCATCTTAAGGAACATCTTGTTGTCATCATAGCCCCGGTCCATAACAAAAGTAGCTTTAGCAAACATGGCTTTTCCTAGCTCCATAGCATGGAAAGTAACACTATTAATGGAGGTGAAGGTCTTTTCTTTTGAAGAATGGATTTTGGAATAAATGCTGACCGGGTGATTACTATTAGTCATAACACAGGCTTCCGTGACATGGTAACCCTTTTCGTAGACATTTTTTGTGTTGGTGCTTTTAGACCCATCTCGAACAAGACCCAGAGCTTCGAACTTGTATCCATCAGGCTTGACGATATCACTATCATCGATATGAATTACGGGTTCTTGAGGTACCCATTTACGAACAGTTTGAAGATAAGAATGCAAGGATTGTTTGGGAGTTCCTTTATTCAAATGTCTGGTAAGGCGCTCGACGCAGTTGACTTTTTTAGAATCTTCGTGAAGCTGATCCACAATATCAGTTAGAAGGCAACTGTTGGAAGCTAGTATTCCGTAAGTAATGTCAGCAGTAAACTTTCTGTCCGGCTTGGAAAGCTTACGTGAAATTTTATTTGAGAAATTTGAGAAATTTAAAATTTCCCGTTTCAAAATGTAAGTATTTGTAGTAGAATTGTGCATAAGGAATCCCTCTCTTTTTTGTTTAGTAAGGTTTTGTTTTGGTGACTTAATTTTACAGCAAAAAGGGAGAAGATTCCTTATATTTTAGGCATTTTCTTAAAGTTGTTTATTATAATACCTATGAGGTGAGGGTACTGTGGATAAAACTGCGGAAACTCAAGATT
>NZ_BRYH01000046.1:0-79540 GCF_054772055.1 Lacrimispora brassicae
GGCGATTAACCGCCTCTCTGTCAGGTTTTTTCGAATAAAGAAAAGAGGCACTTCAAAGTGCTTTAATTCTTTTGAGGTCCTATGTACTCAGCACCGCCAAATGCCAGTATTGGGAAAAATATCAATGGCATCAGTACTAAACCAACCGCAAAACCGCCGCCTTTTCCAAAAGCTTTAGAAAGCTTAGCACAGTATACAATGTACAGAACAATTGAAGCCAGTCCTGCAATACTGCTTAAGATACTGTTTTCTGAAAATCCGCCGATAAAAGAAATTCCCCCTGAAACCATAACCGCAATAAAATAACTCAAATTCCCAAATGCAATATGAGATATTATATAAGTATTATAAAATGGTATCAATGCCGCCCAGCCTGGCTTACCGGCTTTGGAAAAAATCTTCCAATTGGTGACTATAAATAAAATACAAACGGCTAAAGCAAATACCAAAAGAAAAATACCAAATACAGCTAAAAAAGCATACAAATCACTATTCACACTTAATTCCTCCATTTTTTCAGTTATTACAAACAAATTATTTTCCTGGGATTCTTATCGTTTAGGAATCTCATACGGAATTCACAGCAGGTCTGTTGGTTTTCAACGAAATTGACCACTGCTATTTCTTTTTCTTTTTTATGATGGCTATAGCTATGGCAATCCCTGCCACCACAAAAAACAATATATTAAATAAATTACTTGTCAATTCATACATTCTTTCTTTCTCCTTCTTTTGTCATTTATCTCATATTCTACCATTGAGGAAAAAAGTTCATCAACAATCATTGGGTACATCAAAATCCTCATCGGGTACATGACCCCTCATTTTGTTGCTGTAATTACCAAAATATGGTATAGTGGATGAATAATTGCAGGAATGGGAAGCTTTGCCCAGGCCTTTCTCCCTCATCAGGGCGAAAAAACAAACCAGGAGGAATGAAAGCAGAATGAAAAAAATTATAAGTTTATTTGCAGTCACAGCCCTTCTGTCCCTATCCATGGCTGCAACCGCCCATGCGGGAGCCTGGAAGCAGGACAGTTATGGCTGGTGGTGGCAGGAGGAAGATAAATCATATCCAGCCTCCGCATGGAAATGGATCGACTCCAATGGGGATGGAATGGCAGAATGCTACTATTTTGATGAAAACGGTTACCTTCTCACCGGAACCACTGCCCCTGACGGCAGCAGGATCAATGAATCCGGCGCATGGACCGATGAGGGTATTATCCGGCAGAAAGCCGCTACTCCTTATGCCGCAAAGAACATAAACCAGAAGGGGCTGGAGCTTTACCAGGAAGCAGATCAGAAAAGTTCCGGGCTGGCTGGCCTGGATATCTCCGCGGATATCCTGATGAACTTTACCTATGACGGACTGGAGATTCCAATATCCATGAATATGCAGCTTAAATACCATGACTTAAACACTCCATCCATGGAGTTTCTTTCCCTGATCAATATGGATATGCTGGGGATACGTAAATCAGAAACCTCCTTCTACACCAATGGCTGCTATTATTCGGATATGGGAGAATATGAAAAATATAAAATGAGGATCGGATACGAAGACATGACCAAAAACCTCACCCTGGGTGGTCTGACCGGGCAGTTTGGGGCATTCTTTGATAACGTACAGATTACAGACGGGGAAGCCGGGAATAAAATTCTCATGTACTCAAGCAAAACAGAAGGCATGGAAAACTATCTCTACAATTTCTACGATGAGATATGGCCGGACTTATCTGATTCCGGTTTTAAGGTCAATGGGATTCAAGGAAAGGCAGTCATCAGCCCGGAAGGCTATTTTTCCAGAGAGGCCATCTCCATTTACATGACTCTGACAGAAGACGGAGAAACCATGGGCATTGTTATGAACATGGATCTGAACTATAAGGATCCGGGAAAAGCAGTTTCCATTGAATTTCCTTCCACAGAAGGATATGAAGAAGTCATCTATTAATAAACAATTGGAGGGATACCTGTAAACGGTTCCCTCCTTCTTTTTTTCTCAGTCCTTTAAACCGATATAAATGTGGATGACTGCATCCTCCATGTCTCCATTCTGATATTCTTCAAAATCGCATACAAAGGCTCTTGGCAAATCCTGCTTCCAAAGTTCCTGCCAGAATTCCGCTACCGCTTGTACCGTGTTTCCTTTTACTACAAACTTCCCATAGGTTCCCGCCGGAATAGTCCTTACCACTGTTCCCTCCGGGATCTCATGGGCAGATTCCACTTCACAGGCTACAATTACGCTGTAATCGTCCATTTCATTCCCAGCATAATCCGTATAGATTCCCAGGGCCTTGTCATTGCTCTTATTCTTGATCGACGGATAAATTCCCCTTCCGTAGAAGCCTTCCCACAGGCCGCCGATCACATTTCCCATATCCGGTGATCCATTGTTTGTACGGGCAATCAGTCCCACTACCTTTTTTTCCTTTAATAAAACCCTCTCAAAGTCCATACTTCTTACCTCTTTTCTTTCTTTGGTAAGCCGATTGTACCATAGGAAACATGACACCTATATGTCACAATTCATCTGTTCTCCATTATTTTTCTGTAAAACCTCTGTTTTTCTGTCTGACTTATAAAAATGGATCAGGCTGAATACCAGAATAACAGGAAACAGGACGGCCCCCATTATTCCCATTTTTAAATTATCCCCAAAGTATCCTGAAACAACGCCCACAAGGGAAGGCCCTCCGGAGCAGCCTAAATCGCCTGCCAGGGCCAGAAATGCAAACATTGCGGTTCCTCCTCCCCGTAAGGAAGCGGAGGCCATGCTAAAGGATCCCGGCCACATAATCCCCACCGACAGGCCGCACAGACCGCAGCCTATAAAGCCCAGAGCAGGGAAAGGCGAGAGAGAGATCAGAAAATAAGAACCTATGCAAAGGATTCCGCTTGCGATCATCAGTTTTTTTAGATTCACCTTTTCTCCGTATTTTCCATAAGCTGCCCTTGAGATTCCCATCATGGTGGCAAAAAGCATGGGACCGGCAAGATCTCCCACAGCCTTGCTCACGCCCAACCCCTTTTCCGCAAATGCAGAAGCCCATTGGCTTACCGCCTGTTCACTGGCTCCTGCACACACCATGAGAAGCATAAATCCCCAGAATATCCGTTTTCCAACGAGAGCCCTCAGGGAGAGCCCTTCATCCCCTTTCACAAGAGGGGCGATGGGCACTTTAAAAAACAGCACCATATTGACCGCGGGAATCAGGGCCCAGAAAAGCGCCAGAAGTCTCCAGTTTTTTAATCCGGCAAGGGTGAAGAATATGGTGGATACAAGGACAACGCCCACATGGCCCCAGCAATAAAAGGAATGAAGCATGCTCATGGCCTTTTCTTTGTTGTCCGTGGGACAGGCTTCTACAATGGGACTGACGAGAACCTCCAAAAGTCCGCCTCCGGCCGCATAAATGGCCACCGAGACAAAGAGCCCCATCCATGCCTGGGAAAACAATCCCGGCAGAACGGTCAGGGAAATCAGCCCCATTGCTGACAATACATGTGCCGCTATCATGGAAGCGCGGTATCCCACCCGGTCGATAAGACCTGCGGACAACAAGTCCACCAATAGCTGGATTCCAAAATTAAGAGTCACAAGCATAGTGATCCTGGATAAGGAAATGCCGTACTCAGACTGAAACATAAGAAACAAAAGGGGGACAAAATTGTTAATGATGGCCTGTACGATATAACTCATAAAACAGGCATGGATGGTTTTGGTATAATCTTTATTCATTGTTAGTCACCTGCTGTTTATTTTTTTGTATTATACCGCATAATTTTTTCAAAATCTTGTAAATTACCGCCAGTTTATGATACAATCTAGCCAATCAACCAAAGGAGATGGCTCTATGCAAAGCACAAAAATACTCACCGACGAATCTATGATGGAACTTGTCCCCCACGGCTCCTCCACCTTTCCGTTTCAGTATTATTACGAGGACGTAGGGAAATTCGACAACCGGTGCATTGACTGGCACTGGCACAAGGAATTTGAGCTGGTATCAGTGACAGAAGGGCTCCTCCAGTGCTCCGTGGGAAACATCAATCACATACTGGAAGCAGGGGATGGGATTTTCATCAATTCCGGTATCATTCACCGTTTTCTCTCAGCAGGGACAGCAGTCATCCCCAACGTTTTATTTGCATCTGATTTCATTGCTCCTGAAAACAGCTCCATTCATGAAAAATATATGCTTCCCTTTCTCACCTCAGGCATTTCCCATTTTGTGCTGAAGAGAAACAGCCCATGGCAGAGAGATGTTCTTTCCATTCTTTCAAAACTGTATTGCCTGTGTGAAGCTCCCGGACCTGCCTGGGAGCTGGAAGCCCATATCCTGGCCTGCCAGGTCTGGAAAAGCCTGTTTGAGCACAGACAGGAATTTCCCACCATGGAGAATACGGGGATCAGCAGGATCTCCCAGGCCCGCTTTAAAGGCATGACCTGTTTTATTGAAGAAAACTACCGGAAAAAAATCACTCTGGAGGATATTGCCCAATCCGTGGGTGTAAGCAAACGGGAGGCTCTCCGCTGCTTTCAGTGCTCCGTTCCCTTATCGCCCATGGAATATTTAAATAAATACCGGCTCCAGCAGGCATGGAAGCTTCTTATTCAAACGGACCGCTCCATAACCGACATTGCGGAGCATACCGGATTTGAGAGCACCGGCTATTTTGACCGTCTGTTTAAAAGAGAATTTCATACCACCCCCAGAAAGCACCGGAACAGCGGAAAAATCTCATAAACATTTCCAGGGGAGAGCCTTTACTCCCCTTTCCACATGAATTATAATTAGAAAAACAGTTGTAAAAAGGAGGACCAGGATGGAAGAATTATCAAAGCTTCCTAATATCGGAAAAGAAGTGGAACGCCAGCTAAATGAAACAGGAATCTTTACTTATGAAGAATTAAAGGAAACAGGTACAGAGCAGGCCTGGCTGAGGATCCAGGCCATTGACGCCTCTGCCTGCATCCACCGGCTGTATGCCCTGGAGGGAGCCATACAGGGCATTAAGAAAAGCCTCCTGCCCCAGGAGAGGAAGGAGGAATTAAAGGAATTTTACAATTTTCATAAATTATGAGAAAAGGCCCGGCCAGCTCCTCTTATTAACCGGAAGCCAGGCCAAGGCCCATAAATCCAAAAATAAAGAACACCAAAAAATACGCCAGTACGGCCAAAAGACAGATCTCTCCTGCCAACCGGTATTTTATGAACCGAAAGCCCTTCATCCATTGATAGAAATAGTAAAAAATCAAAGCAATCCCCAAAGCTCCAACCATGATTGGAAGCCAGGCCATTAAAAGAAAGATAAGATTCATCGCATTACTCCTGACAAACGTCCTATTCTTATCTTCCCCTCTTTCTCTCCTCTTATAAGCAAGGTCAGGCCGGAATTGCTTATTTGCTGAATAAATATTTCATATACCGGATGAATACGTAAACCACCAGACATACTGCGATCACGGTTTCAACAAGAACCACAGCCGGTAACACTCCTACGGCATAACCCATTTTTGCCAGGAACGCCGTTGACATCTTCATGGCGATGGCGCTGATCACCACTGGAAATGTAAACGCCGCGTAGCTTGGATAAAAGGGCAGGGCAAGGAACCTTGGCAGATAAACCAGCACAGTCACATACAATCCCCCGGCCAGTATCATGAGCAGGAGAACCATTGTCACTGATTTTACTTCTGCGGACTGAAGGTATCCGGCCAGGCAAAGGCTGACAGGAGCCGTATAGATGCAAAACAGAGGCCTTGCCGGTTCCGCAATTTCTTTATATTTCACATACCGGGCCGTCACAAGAACCAGTAAGATCAGGCACCAGACCAGACCGAACCAGAAGATACCAAGCCCCAGCCTGGCGCGCCCAAACCCAGGCGCCGTCACGCTTGCCGTCACGATTCCCACATATACGATATAATAGCTGGCAAATACGGTTTTCATATTCAGCTTATAAAGGAAACGGGCAGTAAAATACACCATGAGAAGAACGTGAATGGCGATCCCCAAATACCAGATATAGACCGCACTGTCCCCAATAAAAGGCTTGGCATAGGCAGACAGCAGAATCACAGCCATGGAAAAGGTCCCTGATATGCTTGCCATCACCGGGTTTTTCATATCTTCTTTTACCATATCAAAATGAAACATGCATTTGCACAAAAACAAAATCGCCAATACGGCGGATATGGCCCCGCATACCAGGCGGATGGCTTCTGAATAGCTTTGGAGAAGATTTCCCAGAGCTGCAAATCCAAGGGCTAGTCCTGCCATGGGAATGGGAATTTTCTTAATCATTGCATCCCTCCCCAAGCTGAAGTTCATCGGTATTGGTAAGACCATATTCCCGCACCACGATTTCAGCTACTTTTTTAGCTACCAGTCCTGTGAAATAAATGCACTGTTCCTTGTGCTCTCCTTTTCCCATATCAAACTCTTTGGTCAGGATCCGGCAGCATAAGGCATTCTTCCCGTTGTTCTCCTTAAACCAGTCGTGAAGCTCCTTTGACACTTCCAGATTCTTTTCCACCTTTGGATCTCCCTGCTTTGTCCGTCCAAAGAATATACCAAGGGCCATTACTCCGCCGGATACTGCTCCGCACAGGCACTTGGACCTTCCTATTCCCACTGGAAAGCCGGAAGCCATAGCAATGACTTCCTCTGGGATATCCAGTTCAAAGTTTGACCGGATGGAACTTACAACCGCCTCTGAGCAAAAAAAGCCTCCCCGAAACAGAGCTTCCGCATCATCCCCGATCTTCTTTACACTAACCGCCTGTTTCACATTCATCTCTTGTATCCTCCTGCATATTTATTGATAATTATATTCTATTAAGATTTAAGGCTTACGTCCAATTCATAAATTCTATAAATAAGCCTTACTTATAGGAATTATCTATCACATGCAGTCAAATAAAGAAATTTCTTCCAAAATTCTATCAGGATGGTTCGTTTTCCGGCTCCGGCGCATACTCAAAGCTTACGTAGTCACTTGTCAAATCAAAAATCAGCTCCTCTTCTTTATACAGCAGAAACCGTGCCAGCAATAAATGTTCCTCTTTGATAAAGCGTACCATTCTTCCCTGATCCGGCGCCAGAAGACGGTGGGAAAACCTTGCCGTTTTTTTTCTGTTCCGGTTTGTCAAAAATATTTTGAAAACATAGGGCCCCTGCTTTAATATGACTGCGGTTTCCCTTTTGCATACCACCTTTACTCCCAGATAAGTGGCAAAGCGGTATTCCTCTCCTTGATACTGGATAACGCAGATACAGCCCTGAAAGCTGTGTCCCATAAAGGGAATATGGGCAATGGAAACCATGACCGATGCTTCTTCCGGAAAGCGGTTGCATTGAAGCCACAGGTAATCCCTGGGAAAGGATCTGCCCTTATCTCCCTCTATATACCCCTTTTCCCCGTTAAAATCCAAAATCCTCCCATTGACCTTAAGGCTTCCCCTAAGGGTGTGGGCCATGCTGATTATTTCATGCCTGCATTCCATGAAGGGGACTAACTGAAAGGGACCCATAATGGAGTAGCCGATGGGACTTAAAGGGCCATAACGGATCATTCCCTGGATCGTAATATCCTCTGACTGGATATCCAGCTTAAGGCCTCTGGGGGAAAAGAGATTGTTTCCAAGAATGATTCTTCTTCTCTTTCTGTCAACCAGATAGTCCTCTTCTGCAAAATCAAGAGAATAAGAGTTCTCATTCCATATGATTTGTAAAAACGGGTGTTTAACTCCTTTTTCATCAATACTATGACCGGGAATAAAGGCCAGGACCGTATCCCCATTCTGATGCTTGAAATACCAGCCCTCAAAATACTTTATTCTCTTTTGACAGGAAGAACAACCGGTGCAAAGATGTCTTACACCATTCCATATCTCATCTCTTAATGGGGTTATTCTGGTTTTTATATTTTTACTAAGACTTTTCATTTCCGCAATGACTTTTTTTCTGTAATCTGACAACAAAACCAGATCTCCCTTCTGTTTTAATCATTGAATGATTTTAAACATAGGGTTTCCAAATGTCAGGAAACATAATCAGAAAAGCCTGTTTTTCATCTTTTTTATTCTACACGCTCATTTCCTCATCATAGACCACCTTATCAATGAATACATGGACGTACTCCCCGCAGAACTGCGTACCGGCCCCCTTAACCAGTTCGCTGATGGCATATTCCCTGGACAATGCCCTGCGGTAGCTTCTCTCACTGATCATGGCATCATAAGCATCTGCAATGGCAATGATCCTGGACTGGACCGGTATTTCATTTCCCTTAAGCCCCTTGGGATAACCATTCCCATCCCATCGTTCATGGTGGGCCAGAACGTAATCCGCCATCTCCGACAGTTCATTGACCGTGCTTAAAATACGGTAGCCGATTTCCGGGTGTTTTTTAATTTCTTCCCACTCTTTTTCAACCAGACTTCCGTTTTTATTCAGGATCCCTTCTTCAATGGCCACCTTGCCGATATCATGAAGCAGGCCAACGGTCTTCAGCTCTTTTACCTCATCTTCCTGGAGTTCAAGGGCTGTTCCCATCCTTTCACACAGCTCCGACACCCGATGGGAATGCTGCTCTTCCCTTGGGTTTTTCTCATGAAGGGCCGCCATAATGGTGTAAATGGTTTTCCCTCTCATCCCCGAGGTTTCTAACAGCTTTTTCTTATACATATAGTCCTCAGCCTTTTTAAGAACTTCTAATATGGATTCTTCTTCCCTGTATTTTACGCCGTACCCGAAAGAAACAGAAAGAGTGACCTTGTTTACGGCTTCATGCTTTGTCCGCTCATTGGCCCTGCCGATGACCTCCTTGATTTCCCTCACATCGGTATCAGGGGAAACGATAATAAATTCATCACCGCCCAGCCTGCATATGATATCCTTTTCCCTGCAGCATTTTCTTAAAACCCCTGCCACTTTTTGAATATACTTATCTCCCACCGTATGACCGAAGGAATCATTCATAAGCTTCAAACCATTGATGTCGGCCATGGTGATCACCAAGGGATAATGACCAGGGGAATCCAGCCGTCTCAGCTCTTCCTCAAAAAACCTTCTGTTATACAATCCAGTTAGCTGGTCGTGGTAGCTTAAATAATGTAACCGCTCCTCCGCATGTTTTCTTTTGGTGATGTCATTTAAGATAATGGCCAGTTGGTTTTCCTTGGGACGGGATGCGATGATCTCGTAGTAATAACTGGTATTCTTCTGAAACCGCTCGTAGCGGGTGGATTCTCCTGTTTCCATGGTCTTGATCAGCTTGTCTAAATTTTCCGGTTCAATGTTTTTATGTATCTCGTATAAATATTTCCCTAAAATGTCCTCTTTTTTTAATCCGGTCAGAACTTCATGACTTTGATTGACATCCACCAGCCTGTACTTAAGAATATTATCATCAGAGATTCCCTCATACAATGCCATGCCCAACTGCATTTGGCTGATAACTGTCTTGTATTTTTCTTCGCTCAGATTTAACCTTTGGTCATACTCCATGATGGTTTCATACTGCATTCTCAGTTCTCTTTCTGACGAGGTCAACTGTTCCACATATTCCATAAGCTCTTCATTGGCAGCGGACAAATCATCATAGCTCTTGCTCAGCCTGCTCTCTGCCAGCTCCACTTTTCTTAAAAGGTTGGATATCAGATAATATAGGATGGCGGCAGTAAATAAAACATACATCATTCCCTTATAGGTATGGATCATCATCCTTATAGAAGGATTGTTAACCAGCCGGTTCACAACTTTGTCGGAGTAATAAATCCAGACAAAACCAAAAAGAAAATATAAAACGCAGATTTTAAAGCCTTCCTGTTTTAAAGGATCTTTTTCATAGTTAAGATCATCCATTTTATCCCTCAGCCTTTTAATCATATAACTCCCCCTTCAAACGGTGACGACTACATTGTCTTCCCTCCCGTATTATACACTATTTTGATTCCATAAGGAATATTTTACCGGCTTTTCCTTCCAAAAATCACCTGAAGCGCAGAAAAAAAGAAGGGCAGTCAAACACCCTTCCTTTTACATAGTTCTTTGCAGTATATTATTTACCGGAGCAGCCCTGCATTAATCGGCCTTTAATACTTTAACGATCTCTCCGATAATATTTTCATGGTAATCCTTTTGCGGATAGTTTTGCTGGTCTAAGGTCTTATCAAAAAAGCCCTTGGGATCAATTGTCTGCTGATAAAGCTTACGGCAGATAAGCACCAGCCTTGCCTCGGAAAAATAAGGAGCCTCTTCATCAAAAACAGGAGTGAGCCCTGTTGCTTTCTCTTTATCCACGTCCCGTCCGGAGTGAGAACCGCAGTAGTTTAAAGCAGACCTGCAATTATCGCCGAAAAAGCTGATGGCGTAATACTCGCTCTGGTCTATAAATTCCAGGGTATATCTCTGGGGGCGCAGCACAATGTTGGTAACATTTTTATTCCACATGATCCCGATTCCGCCCCAACTGGCTGTCATCATATTATACTTCTGCTGGGTACCGGCAGAAATCAGCATCCATTCCTTTCCTATCATTGTGATTGCGTCCATGGGAACTTGTTTTAAATCAACTGGTCTTAACATCTCACTACCTCCAATATTTTGATATTTGTTAATTATATAGTAAAGCGGACATTCGCATTCCACTTCACTCCTGATCAATAAGGGCTTTCGGTCAGGACTGGGGATTTTTTCGTACGTCAATATCCACCAGTTCCAGGCCATCTGACACCTCATGAAGGTATAAATCTACAATATGCTTCCGAATGATCCGTTTTCCTCCCACATCTCCTTCCAGGGAAAGCAGCTCCTTTAAATAATTTCTGGAAAATATGGCTGGGTTTCCCAAGGCCCCCATGTTGCACAGACAACCGATCCCCTTTCCGCTGTCCTGCCAGCCCTTTACCAGGCCTTTTATGGTAGCCGCCTTTAAGTAGGGCTGGTCGCAGACCGCAAAGCAATAATCCGTTTCCTCTTTCTCAAGGGCTTGTAATGCCAGATGAATGGAATGGGAGATACCAAGGCTGCTCTCCCTGTTTACCACCACCTCATAACCACGATCCTTCATACAATCCATAATCTCCTGGTACTGAGTGACGACCACCTTTCTGTAAAAGAGATCGTCAGGAAGCTTTTCAACCTCCTCTATAATATATTGGTACATGGGTTTTCCATTAAATTCATGAAGCAGCTTATTGCCGTCAAACCTCCGGCTGTCACCTGCTGCCAGAAGGATAAGTGCCAGTTTCATGCCATAAACCTCCCCTTTCCATCACTTTTCCCTTTCAGGAGCCTCCTGCCTTTTTTTCTTCTTCAGGCTTAAGACCGCCTCCAGGACGCCTCCGCCAATGGAAGTCGCCTTATCAGAGATCGTGTAACAGTTTTCAACGATCCCCCTGGGGTCAATGTCTCCTGACTTCATTCCTGTTGTCACTTCTACTCCGTCCTGAAGCAGCCCTCTGACAACGCCCACCACCAGGGCATAGATGGGAGAGTCCCCAGAATAGCCAACCAGGTCGTCTTTTTCCACCAGGTCCCCGATTCTCACCTGGCCTTTAAATATTCCGTCAGCCGTGGCGCGGATGATCCGTTCCTTGTCATAGCCGCCGATCATGCCCGGAACCCCTGTATTGGGATAGGCACTTCCCTCCCAGATGCAGCGGCCCAGGTTATGGCCTCTTTTGGTTTCTACTACCACATGGCAGTCAAGACCTGCAGTAAAGCCGGGGCCAACCCCAACCACCACTTCTCCATCGGTTATCCTGGTTCCCAGGTTTTTCTTTGCAATTATGGCATCCACCACCACATCCGGCTTCCAGGTTTCCCGGATCCTGCATTCCTCGTCTACCACCACCGCAACCTGGTCTCTTGCTATGGCCTTCTGGATCTCCTCCAGACTGCGGCACAGAACCCCGGTGATATCTTCCACCTTTGCATATCCTTCATAGACTGCCCTTGAAAAAGCCACTGTCCGCCGTACCGTAGTGGGAACCGCAATATCAGTCATGACCAGATCAAAACCGCAGCGGTGCAGACGGCATCCGATGCCTGTGGCCAGGTCACCGGCTCCTTTTATCAATACTTTCATTGTACTTCCTTGACCTTCCGATTTATTTATGCAGGCAATAAGCCAGGTACAGGAATGTTTTCATACCTGTATCCGGTAAGTGCTGCAAGAGTCAAATGCCCTGGGACATACTACATTCTTCCATGAGACGGAAGGGTATCTGACGTTCTGGCGCATTCTCCGCCTCTTCCTGACAAAATCTCCAGACCGTGAAAAAGAGTATCCAGAATGTATTCCAGGCTCTCTCTCACCGCCTTTGGACTTCCGGGCAGGTTGATGATGAGAGTCGCCCCCCGGATGACGCTGGCTCCCCTGCTTAGCATGGCCCGTTTGGTCACAGTCATACTATAAGCCCGTATGGCTTCGGCAATCCCAGGCGCATTGCGGTCCGCAACGGCCAGAGTGGCCTCCGGAGTCACATCTCTTGGAGAAAATCCAGTCCCTCCTGTGGTCAGGACCAGATCGCATTCCACTTCGTCGCTTAATCGCATAAGCTCTTCCTTAAGCGCCTCTCCTTCATCGGCCAGAAGCTTATAGCTGACCACCTCAAAGCCTGATTTCTCCAATATCTCCCTTATGACTGCGCCGCTTACATCTTCCCGTTCTCCGGCGGCTCCCTTGTCACTTAGGGTTACGATTCCAGCTCGGTACATACTGTAATTTCATCCCCTTCCTTCATGATCCCCCCATGGAGGACTCTTGTAAAGATCCCGTTGACAGGCATAATGCATTCTCCCATTTTCTTGTATATCTCGCAGTGGGTGTGGCATTCCTTTCCTATCTGGGTCACCTCCAAAAGAATATCCCCGCACCTTAACCTTGTGCCTATGGGAAGATGGATTAAATCAATGCCCTGGACGATGATGTTTTCCCCAAAGGCGCCGTTTCCGATCTCTGCACCTCTGGCCTTAAAATCCTCAATGGTATCAAAGGATAAAAGGCTTACCTGCCGATGCCATTTCCCTGCATGGGCATCCCCTTCGATTCCGTGTTCTTCAATAAAATGTCCTTCATCCACCCTTACTTTCTGAGTTCCTTTTCTTTCGCTGATACAGACAGCCATTACCTTTCCCATCTACTCATCCTCCTATTTGGTTCATGTTGGGGCCAGCCTCCCCGCTGTTTTCCTCAAAATGATGGCTTTCCGGTTTGCTTTGAATACTCTCCTTCATCAGCTCAAAAAGGCCGTCATCGGAAATCCCCTGACGCAAAGGTCCTTTTAAATCCACTCCGACAGGACTGTCCAGGCAAAGCTTCAAAAACCCGTCTGAGGTCAGCCTCACCCGGTTGCAGGTACCGCAGAATTTGTGGCTGACAGCACTGATAAAGCCAACAAAGCCTGTCCCATCTCCCCATGTATAATAAACGGCAGGACCGTTGCCTTTTACCTCCCGGCTTTCCCTAAGCTCTCCGAAGGCTTCCGACAGGATTCCCGCTAAGTCGTCATTTTCCATTGCTTTGTAATTTTTCCCCTGTCCGATGGGCATCATTTCGATAAAACGGACCGGGATCCTGCGTTCCACGGAAAACCGGGCAAAGGCCAGCACCTCTTCCTTTGTCAGTTCTTCCATGACGGCACAGTTAATTTTTACTTTCAGCCCTGCCTCCAGTGCGCTCCTGATTCCTTCTATGACAGCCTCAAAACAGTCTCTTCTTGTGATTTTGGCAAACCGCCGGGGATCCAGGGTGTCCAGACTCACATTGACGCTGGACAAGCCGGCAGCCTTTAATAAAGCCGCTTTCTCCTTTAACAGGCAGCCATTGGTGGTCATGGTCACGTCTTCAATTTCAGGAATCGATGTAAGCCCTTTGATCAGGGCTTCAATATCCTTTCTCACCAAAGGTTCCCCGCCTGTCACCTTTACCTTGCGGATCCCAAGGCGGGCGCCGGCTTCGCAGATCCTTAAGATCTCCTGATAGGTAAGGATGTCCCCATGACTCATAGGGGTGATCCCCTCCTCAGGCATACAGTAGACGCACCTTAAATTGCACCGGTCTGTGACGGAAATCCGGATATAATCAATGGTTCTGTTGCATCTATCTCTCATGGTCTGTCCCCCTGCCGCCTGAGTACTTTTCATAAAGTCCGCTTTTTCCCCCATCCTTTTTTAAGAGACAGATATGGCTGATGGCCATTCCCCGGTCCATGGCCTTGCACATGTCGTATATGGTCAGGAGCGCAATATTTACCCCTGTCAGGGCTTCCATCTCCACACCTGTCTTCCCCTGGGTCTTGACCGTACAGACAGCCTCCACCGAAAGATTCTCCTCATGAAGCACAAAATCCACCGCGCACTTTGTAAGCATCAGCCCATGGCACAAAGGAATTAGTTCAGAAGTCCTTTTTGCCCCCATGATCCCGGCCACCCTGGCCACTCCAAGGACATCGCCCTTTTTTGCGGTTCCAAGGGAAATAGCATCAAAAACCTCCCGATTGACCGTAATAAACCCATGGGCAACGGCGATCCGGTCAGTCTCCGCCTTTTCTCCTACGTCCACCATGCGGGCATTTCCCTGTTCATCAAAATGTGTCAGTCCGTTCATATTTCTTTCAACCTTTCCTCCTGTAGTTCCTACCAGCCCTTTCCAAAGCCGCAGTTTGGATAATAACAGACGTCACAGGAAAGGCAAAGCCCTCCTTTTCCCAGCTTATCAAGGTCTTCCTTTGCCACCGGGTCATCGGCCATGAGCCTTGGAAGCACCAGATCAAACACCGTCCTCTTGGAATACATGACGCATCCTGGAAGACCTGCTATAGGAATGTTTTTCCCGTCCTTTTTGTAATAAGAAAGCAGGAACATGGCTCCGGGAAGAACAGGAGCGCCGTAGGACACCACCTCTGCCCCCGTACTGCGGATAGCAAGAGGAGTCTTGTCATCCGGATCAACGCTCATGCCTCCGCTGACAAGCACCATATCGGCTCCCTGGTGTATAAATTCAAGGATCGCTTCTGTGGTATGCTCCGGGTTATCATCGGTGACCGTCTGTCCAAGGATCCGGCCGCCCAACTCTTCCACCTTTGCCTTTAAGACAGGGCCAAAGGCATCCTTAACCCTTCCATGGAATACTTCGCTTCCCGTGGTCACCAGCCCCACCTTTTTATCCAGATAGGGCAATATAGCAAAGATTTTCTTTCCGCCGCAAAGGTCACTGACCTCTTTCATCTTTTCTTTTTCAATGACAAGAGGAATGATCCTTGTTCCGCACAGCTTGTCCCCAGGCTCAACGGGAGTGTTTGGATGTCTGGAAGCGATCATCATGTTCCCCAGGCTGTTTATTCTATCCAAAAGTCCGGTGTCTATTTTTAACAGGCCCCGAACCGTTGATTTCAATTCAATTTTTCCTTCTTTAACCTCGCTGCGCTCCATATGGTCACTCAGGCAAAGGCTGCACAGGATTTCAGCAGCTTCATTTTCATGGTACAGGGAATCATCCTTTTCCCAAACATAAATATGTTCTTTTCCCATGGACAGCAGCACCGGAATGTCCTCCTCTGTCACTACATGTCCTTTTCTGAATCTTGCATCCTTTATGACTCCCGGTATGATCTGAGTCATATCATGGCAGAGGACCTGTCCTACTGCATCTACTGTTCTGATTTCCTTCACTTTCCCCTCTCCTTTCGTACTTAAGCATAATTTACTGGTGGTTCGTGTTATTCTCAAGTAAGAATATCCACCTTTGCAAAGACACCACCATATCCTTTCATTATATCATCCTGAAAAATATTTGTAAAATAATTCTTCCAGCGCTGCTTCTGCTTCCTCTGAAAAGGCCTGATACCGGTTTAAAAATGTTTCACCTTCTTCAGTTAAAATAGTGGTTCCACCATTTTCCCCGCCCCGTCTTCCTTCCATCAGAGAAAAACCCAGATCCTCTTCCGCCTTGTTGACGATCTTCCACGCTTTAGAATAAGCCATATGCAGTTCCTGACAGGCAGCCGAAAGAGAACCCCTCTCCCTCACCAGCTTCATTAAACTTGCCACCCCTGGACCGAAATTGCGCTCTTCATAATAAACGCGAAGTTTTAAATGATATTTAAGCGTTCTTTTCTCTTTCTTTATTTCTTCCATTCTGATCCTTTTCTACGATGTAAAAAACTGGTTATCACACAGCGCCCGGTCCATTCTTCCCCCAGGCTTTCCACAATACGGATCCCATGGGACAGCCTGCTTTCATTATCAGCCTTATTCAGCAAAATCCGGTATTCCATAGATTCCGCTCCCTTTCTGGTTCCCTGACTGCTTACAAGTATTTTGGCTGCCTGAGCCGGAGTAATGAGGCATTTTTCTGTCTTCCATCCAAATACCGATTCTGCAAGCTCCCACCGGAAGCACTTCTCTTCCCATTGACATCCGATGGCATCCAGGCCGGCGCAGCCGATCACCCCATAGGTGCTTTTTAACAGGACAGGCTCACCTTCCTTTGGAATCTTCAGAGGCAGACGCTTTGCTCCGTCCGCCTCCACAAGAAGCACGTCCGCAAGACATGGAAGCTTCTCCATTTCCTCAATGGCCATGCCTTTTAATTTCCCTCCCGGTACAGGCTGGCCTGTTACCAGAACCTGGCCTGTACGGTCAGAATGCCATTCTTTCCGTCCCTTTAGATAATTTTGTACGGTTTCGGCCTGGTCTGCCGGCACTACCTCCCGATCCTCAGGATAGAAGATATGGGTGCTGGTAGTAACGATCACACGTTTCCCCATGTCAGCCAGTTCATCAGCCAGGGAATACATGGCGCTGGTCTTACCGCCGCCGCCGGTAAAGGAAATGACCATATGCTCCTTAAAAGGAAACCCCAGGGCCTCCCACAGGGAAGCCCTCCTTGTCACATCCGGTTTCCCCTCATGGTTTTTCAAGGTATAAACACTCTTTCCTCCCATTAGTACAGCTCCATGCGCCTCTTTCTGGGAACATAGGAACCGGTTTTCTCCAATACCACCTGACCGTCTTTTGCAGCCAGACAGCCTTTTAAGAATACAAGCTCCGCTTTTCCCTTGACATCAGTTCCCTCAAAGGGGCAATAATCCACATTTGCCACCTGGTTTTCTATTGACATGGTCCACTGGACATCCGGATTCCATACCACAATATCCCCATCGCTTCCGGGAGCGATAGCACCCTTCTGGGGATAAACGCCATAAAGCTTTGCCGCATTCTCAGACAGCAGCCTGCACATCTGCTCCAGCTTTAAGTTATGCTCCAGCACTCCAAAGCTGTACATGAGGACCGGACGGGATTCCACTCCCGGCATTCCGTTTGGAATCTTTGTAAAATCCTCTTTTCCTGCCGCCTTCTGGCTGGTGGTAAAGCTGCAGTGATCCGTTGCTATGGTCTGGATATGGTTCTTAAGAAGGGCATTCCACAGCCTGATGCTGTCCTTTTCTTTCTTAATGGTAGGTGAGATCACATATTTGCTGCCCTCAAAACCGGGAAGGTCATAAACGCTTTCGTTAAGAAGAAGGTACTGGGGGCAGGTTTCCAGATAAATTTCCTGGCCTCTCTCCCTGGCATATTTCACTTCCTGATAGCCCTCTCCGGAGCTTAAATGGACGATGATTACCGGAGTATCCGCAAGGCCGGCGATTTTTAACAGTCTGCCTATGGCTTCCGCCTCTACCGGAGCGGGTCTGGTTTTCTTATGGGCACTGATTGATAAATTTCCCTTTGCTTTTTCCTCTTCTTTCAGCGCTTCTATGATTCCCATGTTTTCACAGTGAACCCCGGCAATTCCGCCCACTTCCTTCAGCCGTTTCAGTACCTGATAGATCTTCTTATCATTTAAGTACATCTCATCGTAAGTCATGTAAAGCTTAAAAGAGGTTACGCCGTTTTCAACGATTTCTTCCAATTCTTTGCTGATGGCTGGGTTCCAGTCGGAGATTGCCAGATGAAAGCCATAATCACAGGATGCGTTCCCATCGGCCTTTTTATGCCAGTTTTCCAGAGCTTTTTCCAGCGTTTCCCCCTGATACTGGGTGGCAAAATCAATGATCATTGTGGTTCCGCCTGACAATGCAGCCTTTGTTCCCGTTTCAAAATTATCCGCTGTCACAGTTCCTGCCACATGAAGGTCAAAATGGGTGTGGGCATCAATAAAGCCCGGAAATAAAAGCTTTCCTGATACATCAATGACTTCCGCTTCTCCATCCTGGATCCCGGCTTCCACTGCCTGGATCTTTCCCTCATTCATGAGGACATCCGCCTGGATGAGACCACTTCCCGATACTACGGTTCCGCCCTTTAATAGCGTTTTCATATAGATCTACTTCCTTTCTTTTTGCTGTCTCGGCCTTTTTACGGCCCGCTCTCTGATTCCGTCTGCTGGCTTGTTTCATCTTTTTTGCCCATCTTCCCAGGGCATATAGGTATCCCTGGAAGGGGTTTCATCTTTTTTGCCCATCTTCTCAGGGCATATAGGTATCCCTGGAAGGGGTTTCATCTTTTCCGCCCATCTTCTCAGGGCATATAGGTATCCCTGGAAGGGGTTTCACCTTTTTTGCCCGTCTTTTCAGGGCATATAGGTATCCCTGGAAGGGACTTCATCTGCCAAGATTGAAAGGCGCAGAGAGAGAACTGCTTCTCCAACTGCGCCGATTCATTTTCAATACGATTACTTTTTCTTTTTGCTGCAGAATATTATCCTAAAATATAATCATACTCCTTGCAGACAGTTTCCATGACCTTTCTAAGCCCATCCGGAATGACGCTGTCCTTTTCACCGGCTTTCCAGGTAAGAATATTTCCCAGGTAACGCACCTTGCAGGCAGCCTCTCCCTGATCCAATACAACAAAGCCTTCGTTTTTGCTGTTTTCCATATCAGCTTCGTTAGCGAATAAGGTGAACTTATCTAAGTAAGGAGCGCTGTCATATGGACAGAAGCTCTTACAGTTTCCGCACTCGTTGCACATATAGTCCACATGGACGATCTGGTGCATGGATAAGCCAGGAATATTCAATGCCAGGTTTGCACGGTTTGGACAGACTTCAGCGCAGTTTTCACAGACATTGGAGCAGCCAAGGCATCTGGAGCCTTCTACCGTATATTCCTGGGTTCCTTCAAGGATACCGCGCTTGTCATAAATCGTGTCTAAGTTATTCACTGTATCATCAAAGTCCACAGCAGCTTTTTTGCCTAAAATTGCTTCAGCAGCCATGCGGGCATCTCTCATAGCCTCTACAACAGTAGCCGGTCCATAAAGTCCGTCGCCTACCACGTAAACACCAGCCGCGCTGGTCTCCAGGGTTTCCTCGTTCACAAGAACTTTGCCCCTATTGCTTACATTAATGCCGTTTGCTTCATAGAATTCTGTTGGAACCTGCTCGCCTACTGCTGCGATCACTGTATCCGCAGGAATCTCCACGATTTCTTCTGTTTCCACAATGCCCCTTCTGCCGGTAGCATCGGTATCGGAAAGCTTCATCACCTTGCAAAGGAGTTTTCCGTCTTTAAGTTCTACAGGAGACAGCAGCTCTTTGAATTCCACGCCGTCTTCCAGTGCCATCTCTAATTCTTCCTCGTCTGCCGGCATATAACGTTTGGTTCTCCGGTAAACCAGGTAGGAATGCTCCACGCCTTCCGTTCTCTTAACCGCTCTTGCCGTATCCATGGCAGTATTTCCGCCGCCAATGACTACCACGTTCTTGCCAATGTTCAGTTTTCCGTCAGCAGCCTTAAACTGGGCAAGGAAATCCAGAGCATTGATGGTTTCACCCGCCTCAAGCTTTAATACGCCTGGCTTGGATGCGCCGGTAGCAAGGATAATATAGTCAAAGCCTTCTTTCTTTAAAGCTTCTAAATCTGTTACTTCTGTATTATATCTTACCTCAGCTCCATATGCCAGAGACAGGACTGCATCCTTGTCAATTGCCTCATCAGAAATACGGAATCCAGGGATCACATGTTTCACTACGCCGCCAAGGGTGCCGGTCTTTTCAAAAACAGTTGCAGGCATGCCGTTCTTTGTAAGGAAGTATGCGGCTGCAAGTCCAGCCGGGCCGCCGCCGATCACTGCTGTCTTTTTGCCCTTCAGCTCTCCTGCCTCGATCTCCTTCATAAACGCATCATAGCCGCCTTCTGCACAGACAAGCTTGACACCGCGGATGTTTACCGGATCTTCATAATAGTTCCGGTTGCACTTGCTCATACAGTTATGGGCACAGATGGTTCCGGTTATGAATGGAAGCGGGTTCTTCTCTGCGATCACCTTCATGGCGTCTTCGTATTTTCCTGCGCCGGAAAGCTGTAAATAGGTGGTAATATCCTGATGGATCGGACAGGCGTCCTTACAGGGAGCCACATAGCAGTCAATGAGGGGAACGCTCTTAGCCATCTTCCTGATGGGAAGAGGTTTTACTGCCTTTCTGTGATGAGGATCATGAACGGAATCCTCTGCCAGCTTAGCAGTTTTTACCGGATCAACTCCCGTAAACTCTACATTGCCGTCTTCCAGCTTCTCTGCGATCTGTAAAAGTCTCTGATAGCCGCCTGGTTTTAAAAGAGTGGTTGCAACAGTTACCGGCCAGATTCCTGCATCTACAATTGCCTTGATGTTGTGATAATCCGCACCGCCTGAGAAGGAAATTCTTAATTTTCCGTCAAATTCCTTTGCCAGCCTGGCTGCCAGTGTAATGGAAAGAGGATATAAGGACTTTCCGGACATATACATCTCTTCGCTTGGCAACTCGTTGTTTCTTACATCAACAGGGAAGGTGTTGGTGATCTTTACGCCGAATTCCAAGTTCTTTTTCTCTGCCAGAGCCATAAGGGTCTTTAACATGGGAATTGCATCCTCATACTGTAAGTCGTCAAGGAAGTGGAAATCGCCGAATGCTATATAATCATATCCCATCTCATCCATGGTCTTTCTTGCAAATTCGTAACCAAGAAGAGTTGGGTTGCACTTAATAAAGGTGTTCAGTCCTTTTTCCTCGATCAGATAAGTAGCAATTCTCTGAATCTCCTGAGGAGGACATCCGTGAAGGGTGGAAAGGGTCACGGAATTGCAGATTTCAGAAGGAATGTTCTCAATGTCCTCTTTGGTCACATTCTCAAATAAGTCCATATGATCTAAGAGGTAGCTCTTGGAGGATTTAAATGCCTCCGTATCCTTTGCATCCTTCATGGAATCAATAAAGCTGTTAATCTTAGGGGATTTGATTCCCTCTAAGTCATAGCCTACGCTCATGTTGAACTGGAAGCCGTCCATAGCTCCAAGGCCGTATTCCTTAGCAATGATGTGAAGCAGGATCCATGCTTTGATATATTCGTCCTGAGCCTCAGGAACATAAAGCTCTGTAGACCACTCACAGTTATAGCACTCATCGTCTGCCCTGATACATGGTTTGCTTACAGGCAGATCCTCTCCGTCTAAGGTCTGAACCGTCTTTAATTCAAAGAAACGGCTGCCCGAATAATAGGAAGCCACAATGTTCTGAGTAAGCTGGGTATGAGGGCCCGCTGCCGGTCCCATAGGTGTCTCCAGGTTGCGTCCGAATATTTTCCTGTTATCTTTCTTGTCAGCTTTATAGGGTCTGTAGACTCCGAAAACAGTCCCGCTATTATCATGTTCCTTTACGATCCAGTCCACTAACTGCGCAAATGGCATTGGTGTCATTCTATCTCCCATTTTTTACCTCCTGTAACGAGGTTGTCCGCTTTCTAAGTTCGCAGACAACCCTCGATCAATATTCTATATTTGTATATTTTACTTTTTTTCTGAATTTTATGAAAATATTATCTGGAATTAATCCGGTTTGCCAACTCGGCTGCTGCCTGTCTGCAGTCTGCCATCACCTTTTCTTCGTCAATGGCTGTAAGGATACGGTCCTTCATCAGCACTTTGCCGTTGCCTACGGTGGTCACTACGCTGCGTCCTGTCATTCCAAAAAGGATATGGCTGTTGCAGTTATCCCCGTTCATTGGTGTCAGCGGAATGTAGTCGGTAACGATGACGTCTGCTGCTGCACCCTCTTTTAAAACGCCTAAAGGCTTCTTAAAGTAACGGCCGGCAATCTTAGCATTTCCTTCAAACAGCATCTTGGGAACCTCGCCCCATGCTGCATTGAGATCACATAAATGATGCTTGTGGAGAACGTTAGCCACCTTGTAGGATTCTGTCATGTCATGAGTATAACCGTCGGTTCCAAGACCTGTCAAGATTCCTCTGTGTACCAGTTCCATGGTGGGCGGACATCCGCATGCATTGCCCATGTTGGATTCCGGATTGTGTACTACCATAGTATCTGTGTCCTTAATTAACTGCATTTCATGAGGATTGATGTAGATACAGTGTCCAAGGAGTGTTTTCTCACCCAGGATATTGCAGTCCATCAGACGGTCCACGATCCGCTTGCCGTATTTCTTAAGACAGTCATGAAGATCTTCGATTCCTTCTGCCACATGAATGTGGTAACCAACGCCTTCCGGCTTGTGGGAAGCTGCAAGTTCCATAGTCTCATCAGAAATGGTGAACTGGGCATGCATACCCATCATTCCTGCAATCATGTCGCTGTCATCTGCCAGGGCGTGCTTGATGAACGCCTCGTTTTCCAGAACCGCTTCTTTGGCCTTTTCCTTGCCGTCACGATCAGAAACCTCATAGCATAAGCAGGAACGGACACCTGTCGCTTTTGCAGCCTCTTCGATCTTAAACAGGGAATCTGTAATATGTCCGAAGCTTGCGTGGTGGTCAAAAGTGGTTGTCACACCGTTCTTAATAGAATCGATGTAGGTTGCCATGGCACTTAACCTGGTCTCTTCCAATGAGAGGTTGCGGTCAATGGTCCACCACATTCCGTCAAGAATCTCCAGGAATCCATGAGGATCATATCCGTTAATGCTTAAGCCTCTGGCAAAAGAGCTGTAAATATGTTCATGTGCATTGATAAAGGCCGGCATGATGACCCCGCCTTTTGCATCAACATACTCCGCATCCGGATATTCTTTTTTAATTTCTTCCGTGATTCCTACCTTGCGGATCACACCCTCCTCCATTGCAACTGCACCGTTCTCAAAAAACGGATTTTGAGGGTCTCTTGTAATCATTCTTCCATTACCGATAACCAGCATGTTTCCATCTCCTTTTTTCCATTTTTTTAACATAATTTAAGTAAAACTCTGAAATTTTCAACTGTACAAACCTCACATAGGTTCTTCCCCTGTGGCTGCACTTTGTTCTCGCAATCTGCTTATACTCACTCTCATAATTCATCATTTTCTATACAGATTACACCATAAATTCCGTACTAGGTACAGTGTATCATTTCATATAAAGAAATGCAAGTAAAAATTTCAAAAAAAATTTAGAGAACCTAAAAAATTTTTAGAAAACCACTTGAAATTTTAATTTTTTATGCTATGATGGGTATATAAGAAGTTCACATGAGGGGAGGCTAAACGATGGATACAAAACTTGAACTGCTGACACAGATCGCACGTGGAATTGCTACCCATTTTGGAAACAACTGCGAGGTGGTTATCCACGATTTAAGGAAGGAAGATATGGAGAGTTCCATTGTCTATATCGAAAACGGCCAGGTAAGCAACCGTAAAATGGGTGATGGTCCTTCTGAAATCGTTCTTGAGACGTTAAAGAAGAACCCGGATCTTTTAAAAGACCGCCTTTCTTATTTAACAAGAACCGACGACGGCAGGATTTTAAAATCCAGTACCATGTATATAAGAGGTAAAAATAATACCATTGATTACATTCTGGCCCTTAATTATGATATCACAGGCCTTCTTACCATAGACAATTCCTTAAAATCCCTTCTCTCCACCGCGGAAACAGAAGACGATGAGAAACAGCCAAGGAGAATCACCCATAATGTGAACGATCTTCTCGATGCACTGATCGAACAGTCCGTAACTCTGGTGGGCAAACCAGTGGCTCTCATGAGCAAAGATGACAAAGTTGCCGCAATCCAGTATTTAAACGATGCCGGAGCATTCCTGATTACAAGATCAGGTGACAAGGTTTCCAATTATTTTGGCATATCCAAATTCACTTTATACAGTTATATGGATACGAATAAAGAAAAGTAACATAATTAAATAAGAAAAAGGAGAATCAGTAATCATGAAACCAATCGAATGGGTAGTAAACACCATGCCAAAGACCGATGATAAGAATTTAACGGTAATGGCCCTTGATGAAATCAAGAAAGCACGAGTATTCCATGAAAGCTTTCCCCAGTACAGCAAGACTCCTCTTGTAAAGCTGGATCTCATGGCTGATTATTTAGGCCTTGGCCAGGTTTACATGAAAGACGAATCCTACCGGTTCGGCTTAAATGCATTCAAGGTATTGGGAGGATCCTTTGCCATTGCAAAGTATATCGCACAGCAGACTGGAAAAGATGTTTCCGATCTTCCGTACAGCGTCCTCACATCTGACGCTTTAAGAGAAGAATTTGGCCAGGCAACCTTCTTCACCGCCACCGATGGAAATCATGGGCGTGGTGTTGCATGGGCAGCTAATAAATTAGGCCAGAAGTCCGTTGTTTACATGCCAAAGGGCTCCACCATCACCCGTTTCAACAATATCAAAGCAGAAGGCGCCACAGTTACCATTGAGGAAGTCAATTATGACGAATGCGTCCGTATGGCTGCTGATGCTGCTGGGAAGACAAAGAACGGTGTTGTGGTACAGGATACTGCCTGGGATGGTTACGAAGAGATTCCTGCCTGGATTATGCAGGGTTACGGAACCATGGCACTGGAAGCCAATGAGCAGCTTGAGGAATACGGCTGTGACAGACCGACCCATGTATTTGTTCAGGCCGGCGTAGGTTCCCTTGCAGGAGCTGTTCAGGGATATTTTGCAAACCGCTATTCTGAGAATCCGCCTAAGGTTGTGGTTGTGGAAGCTGATGTGGCAGACTGCCTCTATAAAGGAGCAAAAGCCGGTGACGGAAATATCCGCATTGTAGACGGCGATATGCAGACCATTATGGCCGGCCTTGCCTGCGGAGAGCCAAACACCATTTCCTGGGATATCTTAAAGAATCATGTAGATACCTTTGTCTCCGCTCCTGACTGGGTAGCTGCACAGGGTATGAGGATGCTTGCTGCTCCTGTCAAAGGCGATGCACCGGTAACTTCCGGCGAATCAGGCGCTGCTCCTTTCGGAGTTTTAACCTGCATTATGCTTCTTGATGAATACAAGGATTTAAGGGAGCATTTAGGACTTAATAAGGATTCAAAAGTTCTCCTCTTCTCTACTGAGGGTGACACCGACCCGGATCGTTACAAAGCCATTGTCTGGGAAGGAAAAGAACGTTAGGCATAATTTTCTTAGTGAATGCAAACCCAGCGCGGACTGAACTTGGAAAATTAACCGTTCGATGAGCCAAAGGCCAATCGAACTTCTTAAATAAATTATAAATGGAGGACAAAAACATGGATTACAACAAAATCAAAGAAGCAGCACAAAATTATCAAGCCGACATGACAAAGTTCTTACGGGAAATCGTTAAATTCCCAGGCGAGAGCTGTGATGAAAAGGCTCACGTAGACCGCATCGCAGAAGAAATGCGGAAGCTGGGTTTCAACAAAGTTGAAATCGACGGCATGGGCAACGTATTAGGCTATATGGGAACCGGCAAGACTTTAATCGGTTTTGACGCTCACATTGATACCGTTGGTATCGGCAACAAGAACAACTGGACATTTGATCCATACGAAGGCTACGAAAATGACACAGAAATCGGCGGCCGCGGCGTATCCGATCAGTGCGGCGGTATCGTATCCGCTGTTTACGGTGCAAGGATCATGAAGGACTTAGGTCTTTTAAATGACCAGTACACCGTACTGGTAACCGGTACTGTTCAGGAAGAGGACTGTGATGGTCTTTGCTGGCAGTATATCATCAACGAAGGCAAGGTTCGTCCGGAATTCGTTGTTTCCACAGAGCCAACTGACGGCGGTATCTACCGCGGACAGAGAGGCCGTATGGAAATCCGTATTGACGTAAAGGGCATCTCCTGCCACGGTTCCGCACCGGAGCGTGGTGATAACGCAATCTACAAGATGGCTGATATTCTTCAGGATGTCCGCTCTCTTAACGAGAATGACGCTGCTGATGACAAGGAAATCAAAGGCCTTGTAAAAATGCTTGACGAAAAATACAACAAAGAGTGGAAAGAAGCTAACTTCTTAGGCCGCGGTACTGTTACTGCTTCCGAGATCTTCTTCACCTCCCCAAGCCGCTGTGCAGTTGCTGACTCCTGTTCCGTATCCTTAGACCGCCGTATGACCGTAGGCGAGACATGGGAAAGCTGTCTGGATGAAATCCGCAATCTTCCAAACGTGAAGAAATACGGTGATGACGTTACTGTTTCCATGTATGAATATTCCCGTCCTTCCTATACAGGACTTACCTATCCGATTGAATGCTACTTCCCAACCTGGGTTATCCCGGAGGATCACGCTGTTACCAAAGCGCTGGAAGACGCTTACAAGAATCTTTACGGCGATGTAAGAATCGGCGCTGAAGAAACTGTTGCAATGAGAACCGCTCGTCCTCTTACTGACAAATGGACCTTCTCCACAAACGGCGTTTCCATCATGGGCCGTAACGGAATCCCATGCATCGGCTTCGGACCTGGCGCAGAGGCTCAGGCTCATGCTCCTAACGAGAAGACCTGGAAGCAGGATCTTGTAACCTGCGCAGCAGTATACGCAGCACTTCCAAGTGCTTACTGCAAATAATCCAGACAAGCTATTTAAGAACCATTTTGGTACCATAATTCCGGCAGCGGGCCTTTTAAAGGCCTGCCGCCGCTCCTAACAATCATTTTTGCTGTCTGCCGTTCATTCCTTCCCCAATCAATGCCTGGCAGGCTGCATGAAGGATAGATACCTATAAAAACAGATAATAATCAGGAGGCTAACCACAATATGAAAACCTTACAGGATTACATTGACAAACTGAATTCCTTAAATTTTAAGGAAATGTATGAGAATGATTTCTTCTTAACCTGGGAAAAGACTGACGACGAGTTAGAGGCTGTCTGGACCGTTGCTGACGCTCTTCGCTTCATGAGAGAGAACAACATTTCTACAAGAGTATTTGAAAGCGGCCTTGGAATTTCCTTATTCCGCGACAACTCCACACGTACCCGTTTCTCCTTTGCTTCCGCATGTAACTTACTTGGTCTGGAAGTTCAGGATTTAGATGAGGGCAAGTCTCAGGTAGCTCACGGCGAGACCGTTCGTGAAACAGCTAACATGGTTTCCTTCATGGCAGACGTAATCGGTATCCGTGATGATATGTATATTGGCAAGGGAAATGCTTATATGCATGAATTTATGGACGCTGTTACCCAGGGAAACAAGGATGGCATTTTAGAGCAGAGACCAACCTTAGTAAACTTACAGTGTGACATCGATCATCCTACCCAGAGTATGGCTGATATGCTTCACGTTATCCACGAGCTGGGCGGCCTTGAGAACTTAAAGGGCAAAAAGCTGGCTATGACATGGGCTTACTCTCCTTCCTACGGAAAGCCATTATCCGTTCCTCAGGGAATCATCGGCTTAATGACTCGTATGGGTATGGAAGTTGTTTTAGCTCATCCGGAAGGCTATGAAGTTATGCCAGAGGTTGCTGAAATCGCTAAGAAGAACGCTGAAAAATCCGGCGGTTCCTTCCGTATATCCAACGATATGGCTGATGCATTCAAGGATGCAGACGTTGTATATCCAAAGAGCTGGGCTCCATTTGCTGCTATGGAAAAGAGAACCAACCTTTACGCAGAAGGCGATTCCGACGGCATCAAGGCTCTTGAGAAAGAATTACTGGCTCAGAACGCTCAGCATAAAGACTGGTGCTGTACAGAAGAATTAATGAAGACAACAAAAGACGGCAAAGCTCTTTACATGCACTGCTTACCTGCTGACATCAACGATGTAAGCTGTGTAGACGGCGAAGTAGAAGCAACTGTATTCGATCGTTACCGCGATCCGTTATACAAAGAAGCAAGCTACAAGCCATATGTAATCGCTTCTATGATCTTCTTAAGCAAATTTAAGAATCCACAGGAAATCTTAAAGAAGCTGGAAGTAAAAAAAGCTCCAAGAATTTTCAAATAATTTCATACAGGGGCAACTGCCCCATATTTAAGAATTCCAGGCGCACCTGGAGCCTATTGAAAGGATACGGGTGCGTCTTTTAGATAATTCTTAATCGTTAAGGGGATAACAAAATGGACAAGAAAAAAAGAATTGTTATTGCGTTAGGCGGCAATGCTTTGGGCAACACTTTATCAGAGCAGATGACTGCAGTAAAGATCACGTCAAGAGCAATTGTTGACCTGATCGAAGAAGGCTGTGAAGTAGTGGTGGTTCACGGCAACGGCCCTCAGGTGGGTATGATTAACAACGCAATGAGCGCTTTAACCCGGGAAGATCCCAAGCAGCCAAACACTCCTCTCTCCGTCTGCGTAGCCATGAGCCAGGCTTATATCGGCTATGACTTACAGAATGCTTTAAGAGAAGAGCTGGTCAACAGGAACATGACTGACATTCCTGTAACCACCATGATTACGCAGGTTCGTGTGAATGAAAACGATCCTGCTTTCAACTCTCCCAGCAAGCCCATCGGTCACTTCATGACAGAGGAAGAAGCAAAGCTGGCTGAGGAAAAATACGGATACATTACAAAAGAAGATGCCGGACGGGGATACCGCCGTGTGGTAGCTTCACCAAATCCTGCAGAAATCATTGAAATCGGCGCAATCCGCTCCCTTGTGGAAGCCGGACAACTGGTTATCGCCTGCGGCGGCGGCGGTATTCCTGTTACCCTTCAGGGAAACCACTTAAAAGGCGCAAGCGCAGTTATTGACAAAGATTTTGCAAGTGAACTGCTGGCTGAGGAACTGGATGCAGATTTCTTAATCATCCTTACAGCAGTTGAAAAAGTAGCTATAAACTTCGGCAAACCGGAAGAGAAATGGTTGAGCGATATCACAACAGACGAAGCCCGCAAGTACATGGGAGAAGGACACTTTGCTCCTGGCTCCATGCTGCCAAAGGTTCAGGCTGCCGTGAAATTCGCAGATTCTAAGGAAGGGCGCAATGCGCTCATTACCTTGCTGGAAAAGGCAAAAGAGGGAATCCTAGGAAAAACCGGAACTCATATCCACAAGTAAAACTATTGTTAGGCAAAATACCAACATTCAAAGCCGTTGACCATCATAAAAGACAGGATTGGTTATTACAAGCCGGGGCTGTCTCCAATGGGGGCTGGAAACTGTCCAGGTTGTTTCTAGACAGTCCCCTGTATGGCTTTGAAAATAATAGTAAAGAGAAAAGAGAGAGGGATTATCTATGGGTAAGCAAAACGACAAAGAACTGATCTATCAATTGGAAGGCAGGCCAAGTTTAAAAACTGCCTTCCCACTAGGTTTGCAGCACATACTGGCCATGTTTACGGGCAACTTAGCCCCCATACTCATCATTGCCAGTATCTGTGGGCTGGAGCCGGCGGATAAGACGATTATGTTATCGTCAGCCATGGTTGTATCCGGTATAACCACCTTGTTTCAGCTATATCCGCTTAAGCTCGGGAAGAGCTTCCGTATCGGAGCGAACCTACCCATTGTCATGGGAACCTCGTTTGCATTTGTTTCCGTTGCTTCCATTGTTGCCACTCAAGTCGCGCCTTCTATGGGACTGACCGATCCACGTGATATATACGCGTTAGTTCTCGGCTGTTCACTTGTAGGTGGACTTGTTGAAGTATTTATGGGTTTCTTCTATAAGAAACTTTCCGATTTATTTTCACCTATCGTGGTGGGAACAACCCTTATTGCCATTGGATTAAACTTATTAAGCGCGGGAGCGCGATACTTTAACGGCGGGTCAAACGCGGCTGCGAATTTGGCTGCGTATAATGAGAATCCGGACAAGTTTCAATTTACAGGTGTGTTTGGTTCCATGAAAAATGTATGCATGGCATTATTTGTGTTTGTCCTTGTGTTATTGCTCCAAAAGTATGGCAAAGGTATTGTGAAGAATTCCGCCCTGCTTTTGGGACTGGCTATCGGATATCTGGTGTCTGTTGCCTTAGGTATGGTGAACTTTGCGCCGATTACAGCCGCTAAAATCGTCTCCGTACCAACGCCGTTTTATTTCGGTCTCAAATTCTCCTTAGCCGGCATCTTAAACTTCGCCCTGTTTTATATTATTTCCGGACTGGAAACCATCGGTAACACCGGCGGTATCACCATTGCGGCATTTGACAGGGAACCTACCTCCGAAGAAACATCCGGTGCCATCCTGGCAGATGCGGGTGGATCAATGTTAGCAGCTATGTTTAACGCACTGCCAAACACCGCGTTTGGACAGAACGCAGGTATTATCTCCATGACGAGAATCGTGAACAAATGGTGCGTTGCCGTAGGAGCTGTATTCCTGGCTTTGTGTGGACTTATCCCGAAATTGGCGGCTCTTTTCCAAACCATCCCGGATGCGGTTTTGGGCGGCGCCATTATTTCTGTGTTTGCTATGATTACATTGAACGGTATTAAGATGATTGCAAAAGCCGGTTTCTCCGAGAGAAACGTAACCATTATCGGTATTACACTTGCATTTGGCATTGGACTTACCTCCATGAGCCTGGCTGTGGAAACCTTCCCGGCGTTCATTCAACCACTCTTACATGCCATTTCGCCATTAATGAGCGCACCGGCTGCCGTGTGTTGTATCGTATCAATCGCCGCAAGCATTTGCTTCCCAATGACTAAAGAAGATAAAGAGAAGGCAAAAGCTGCTATGCAAGATGTGTAAAGAAATAAGGCATCCTTATTCTAACAGGATAACCGCAATTTCCGCTCAATTCCATTTTGACGGATTTTAACAAAAAAACCCTTCTGCTTTAAGCCAAAACTTTCAGCAGAAGGGTTTTTTTATTGTTCACTAACCGGCTTTATAACAGCTTCCAGATATCCCGGTTATATTCCAGAATAGTACGGTCCGAAGAGAAATATCCTGCCTTGCTGATATTGATCAGCATCTTCTTCGCCCATGCAAAAGAATCCTCATAATCCCTGTAAATCCTTTCCCTGGCCTCCTCATAAGCCTTGTAATCCAACAGGGTCATGAACCAGTCTTTTTTCAGGATTTCATCATAAAGCCGTTTTAAATTTTCCTTATGGCCGATGGCAGTCATCTCCGCTCCCACCATAAAATCCAGAACTTCCCGGATTACTGCATCCTCTTTATAATACTCCTTAGCCACATAATCAGCTTTTGCGTAATGTTGGATCACTTTCTCACTGGATTCTCCGAAGATATAAATATTATCTTTTCCCACCAGCTCTGCAATCTCAACATTGGCTCCATCCATGGTTCCAAGGGTCACCGCTCCGTTTAACATAAATTTCATATTGCCGGTTCCGCTGGCCTCCTTGGACGCAAGGGAAATCTGCTGGGAAATATCACAGGCAGGAATCAGCTTTTCCGCCTTGGATACGTTATAGTTTTCCACCATTACCACCTTAAGATAGGGGCTTACTTTGGGATCATTGTTCACCAGCTCCTGAAGACACAGGATCAGGTGAATAATATCCTTTGCAATCACATAGGCCGGAGCCGCCTTTGCACCGAAAATCACTGTGACCGGCCTGGCAGGTAAGTTTCCTCTTTTTATCTCCAGATATTTGTGTATTACATAGAGGGCATTCATCTGCTGTCTCTTATACTCATGGAGACGCTTGATCTGGATATCGTAAATGGAATTTTCATCTATGTTCGTTCCCTGGGTTGACATAAGATATTCCTTTAAAACGGTCTTATTCTGCTTTTTGATATCCAGAATGGCTTTTAAGGTCGCCTCGTCATCAAAGGCAGCCAGCTTTTCCAGCTCCATTGCATCTTTCTTATAACCCTCTCCGATTCTGGAGGCAATAAGTTCCGACAGCCGGGGATTGCAATGGAGAAGCCACCGCCGGAAGGTGATCCCGTTGGTTTTATTGGAAAACTTTTCAGGGTAAATATCGTAAAAATTCTTTAATTCGCTTTTTTTCAGTATCTCCGTATGAAGATATGCCACCCCATTGACGCTGAAGCCATAGTGGATATCCATGTGGGCCATGTGCACCAGATCCTTTTCATCAATGATCGCCACGGCCGGGTCCTTATATGCCTTGCGGACCTGTTTATCCAGCTTCTCTATAATAGGCACCAGTTGAGGCACAGCCTCCTCCAAATACTCCATGGGCCACTTTTCAAGGGCTTCCGCAAGGATGGTGTGATTGGTATAGGCACAGGTTTTGCTGACAATTTCAGCCGCCTTTTCAAAAGGAATCCCCCGAAGAGTTAAAAGCCGGATCAGTTCGGGGATCACCATGGATGGGTGGGTATCATTAATCTGGATCACCGCATAATCCGGCAAATCATAAAGCTTGCATCCCTTTTTAACGCACTCATCAAGGATATACTGGGCAGCGCTGCTTACCATGAAATACTGCTGGTAAATACGAAGCTTCCTGCCGGCCTCATCGCTGTCATCGGGATAGAGGAACAGGGTCAGATTCTTTTTAACTTCTTCTTTATCAAAGGATATCCCATCTTCTATAAGCTGCTCATCAATGGTTTCTAAGTCAAACAGATGAAGCTTATTGGTGCGCCCCTGATAACCGGTCACCCCTATGTCATACATTCTGGAACGGACGGTCAGCCTGCCAAAGGTAACCGGATAAGTGACTTCTGTCCTGTTAAGCCATGTATCCGGCTCTATCCATGGATTAGGGTCTTCTGCCTGAAGATGGTCCTTAAAGGTCTGTTTAAACAAGCCAAAATGATAATTAAGGCCAATGCCGTCCCCGTTTAACCCAAGGGTTGCCATGGAATCCAGAAAACAGGCAGCAAGGCGTCCCAGACCGCCGTTTCCAAGGGATGGCTCCGGCTCCATTTCCTCAATCTCACAAATATCCCTGCCGTTTTCAGCAAGAACCCGGGATACTTCATCATAGATTCCAAGGTTGATCAGGTTATTGGAAAGCAGTTTTCCTATGAGGAATTCCGCAGATAAGTAATATACTTTTTTCTTTCCTTCCTCCTCCTGCCGCTTTTCTCCTTCCTCTTCCACGATTTTCAGCAGCGCAGAATAAATCTCCTGATTGGAACACTGGTTCACTGTTTTTTTGTATATTTCAAAAATTTGTTGTTCAAGATTCATTGAAACCACTCCTTTTTTTCTGTTTTCTGTTTTCTGTTTTCTTTAACCTTACCCTAGTATTATAATGTTCCTGCTGCTGTTTATCTTGCAGCATTCTGGCCTATTATGGTACAATACTATCATTAACTGCTGAAATATCACGGAAAACAGGAGTTCTATGAATATCATACAGTACGAAAACTATCAGGAAAAGCGGGAACAGGACCCTTCCGACTTTCCTTACCTGACTTATCCCTGCACCATACCACTGGATTTTAACAAGGTTCCCCTTCACTGGCACGATGAAATGGAATTCATCTACATTAAAAAAGGAACCGGGCAGGTGTCGGTGGACTTTCTCTCTTATGAGGTCCACGATGGGGATATTGTCCTGGTCTGCCCCGGAAAGCTCCATACCATTGAACAGTGGAAGCAGGAATCCATGGAGTATGAAAACATTATTTTCAACTTAAGCCTGTTAGGTTCCAGGCAGCCGGATATGTGCTGGGAAACTTACTTCTCTCCCATCATCCGGGGACAAAAAAACCTTCCGGTGCTTTTGACTAAAAGCCTTCCCCCTTACAGCGGGATCGCTTCCTGCCTGGACCAGATCGACCAGATCCGGGAAACGTTTCCTGAAGGCTATGAACTGTTAATCAAGGGGAAGTTGTTTCAACTGTTCTTTCTCCTCTGGGACATTGAGGAAGCTTCTCTTCCCCCTCCTTCCCGCCCTCCAAAGGAGCTGGAGCGGACCCGGCAGATTCTTAAATATATGGAACAGCATTACAGCGAATCCCTTTCCATAGAAGAAGTATCCCGAGCCTGCGGCATGAGCCAGTCTCATTTTATGAAATTCTTTAAAAAGACCATGGGGCTGCCCTTTACCGCTTATTTAAACGATTACCGCCTGACAATGGCCTCCAGGCTGCTCCTCTCCTCCGAGGATTCGGTCCTTACCATTGCAGGGGATACCGGTTTTAATAATCTGTCTTATTTTAACCGGATCTTCAAGGAAAAATTCGGTATGACTCCCAGGGAATTCAGAAGGCCCATGGATATTCCCCCTTCCCTGTGAATAAGATAGTATCAAATGCAAGACAGGAGAATCCATATGGACAGAAACAGAAAGATACGTACTGCTTATATCGCTTTTCCCTTAGTGGTCGGGGCTTGGACCGGATTTTTGACGAGAAACGGCTTGTCCATATACAAAAACCTGAATCATCCTGCCTTTTCTCCTCCCGGCTGGCTGCTTCCCATCATATGGACGGTTCTATATATCCTCATGGGAATCGGCTCTTATTTGGCCGCTTCCTCCCCCTCCCACAGGAAAAATCAGTCCCTCAGGTTATATGGGATCCAGCTTCTGCTGAATTTTCTCTGGAATCTGGTGTTCTTTAACTTAAATAATTATCTCCTGGCCTTTTTGGTTCTCCTTTTTCTTTGGTACTTTATCCTGAAAATGATAGCGGCCTTCTGGTCTGTCAGTCCCGATGCTGCTGTCCTGCAGGTCCCTTACCTGCTGTGGGTCACCTTTGCCGCATACTTAAACCTGGGAATCGTATTTCTCAATTAATGCATAAGATTATATAAATCCAAAAAACGCAAGGCCAAGGCAACTGTTTCGTTGCTCTGGCCTTGCGTTTTTGGTTATTTTAAGCTGCAATCAGGAAGGCAGCTTTCCCAATCTGCGGAGCATGGTTTTCTCCACCGCATTTAAGATATTCTCATAGCCTGTGCACCGGCATAAATGGCCGGACATCAGCTTTCTAAGTTCATCTCTTGTATACTCTTTTCCGCTTTCCAGAATTTCCACCGCTGACATAATAAATCCCGGCGTACAAAATCCGCACTGGACTGCTGCCTCGTCTATAAATGCCTGCTGAATGTCGGAAAGCTCTCCATCCGGACCCATCAGGCTTTCCAGGGTCTTAATTTCTTTTCCTTCTGCCCATATAGCCAGGTAAATACAGGAATTGTAACACTCATGGTCTATGATCACGTTACAGGCTCCGCATTCTCCTACCTCACAGCCTTTTTTCACGGAAGTCAGCCGGTAATCATCCCTTAACATATCGGTCAGGGATGCCCGTACATCCACCATTGTTTCTGTGTATTTTCCGTTGATGGTACATTTTACCAACTTATATTGTACCGGCATTAGATCTCACCTCCTGAAAGTTTCACTGACTCTATGAAGCCGCGGGTTGCCATTTCCACAGCAACGTGCTTACGGAAATCCTTTGAGGCGCGCCAGCTATCTCTGGGATTGATGTCTTCAAGGACTTCTTTTCCAAAGGCCCCTGCCAGTTCTTTTGACACCGGCTGGCCCTTTGCTAAGTTTTCCGCACTTTTCGTGCGCATTGGAATAGGGCCTGCCACTCCATAAGCGATTCTCACGTCTTCCACGGTCTTTTTGTCCTCTGACAGCTTTATATTTACGGAGCAGCCTGTGGTGGCAATATCCATGGCATTTCTGTTGGCATATTTGATGTAATGGCCTTTGTAGCCTTCATAGCTTTTCTTTGGAATGATCACTGCGGTCTGAAGCTCTCCCTCTCTGATATCCACGGTTCCTGCCTTTATATAGAAATCGCTGATGGGAATCCGGCGGACACCTTCAGGGCCTGTCAGTTCGATCATGGCATCCCATGCAAAAAGCGTTGAGGCTGAGTCTGCTGAGGTAACGCCATTGCAGGTATTTCCTCCGATTGTGGCAATGTTTCTGATCTGGGGACCGCCCACCATATCCACCGCTTCACCAAGAACATTGATGTATTTCTGAATAATGGGATCCTTGGTAATATGGGAGAAACTTGTGAGAGAGCCTATGCGTATGGCCTCTTCTTCGTCCAGCTTCACGCCCCTCATTTCATTGATCATATAAATGCTGATCAATTCCTTTCCGGCGCGTTTTCCCTCACGCATCTGTATCAAAACATCACTTCCCCCTGCAATAATCTGGGCTTCAGGATGTTCCAAACGAAGCTTTACCGCTTCTTCCACGGTATTTGCTTCATATAATGCTTTCATATCATACATAAAGCTTTCCTCCTTGCTGTTAATGGCTGCATTCAGATAAGTCCTTCTTCCTTGAACCGTTTAAATAAAGCCTGAGATGTCATGGGTATCTGGTACATGGACACACCTGTTGCATTTAAAATGGCATTACGGATGGCCGGAGCCACTGGACAGGCCGGGGGCTCTCCCAGGGATTTTGTTCCAAATGCGCTGGTAGGCTCGTAGTTTTCCACAAACTGTGCCTCCAGATGAGGATGATCCATAGTAGTGGACAATTTATAATCCAGCAGATTGTCATTTAAGGTTCTGCCTGTTTTCTCATCAATGAGAAGCTGTTCCGAAAGGGCATATCCGATTCCCATGCTCATTCCTCCATGGACCTGGGCCTCTGCAAGAGCCGGATTGATCAACTGACCGCAGTCATGGACATTGATAATATCCACCAGCTTTGCCTTGCACATGGGAATATCCACCTCTACCTCGGCAAAACAGCAGCCAAAGGAATAAGCGTTGGACTTTATCTGGTAAGTGCTTTCAGCGGTCAGATGCTGACAGTTGGTAAGGCTGTAAAGGGCCTCTGTTGCCAATTCGCCTAATGTCATAAGCTCTCTTCCATCTGTGGTCCGTACGATCTTTCCCTCCCTGATATCCAGGTTAAAGACAGGCATACGGGTCAGCTCATGGGCATATTTTAATATTCTTTCTTTTAATAAAAGCGCCGTCTGCTTGATAGAAAAGCCTCCTACATAGGTCTGTCTGGAAGCATAGGACCCTGTTCCAAAAGGAGTGATATCCGTGTCCTGACAGGAAACTACATGAACCTTTTCAAAAGGAATTCCCAGAGTATCCGCCGCCATCTGGCCAAAAGCCGTGTCAGCACCCTGGCCGATCTCGGTCTCACCCAGTTGAATCTGTATGGAGCCATCCTGGTTCATGACCATCCGGCAGGAAGAGGTTTCCAGGCTGATTGGCCATACTGCCGTGTTATACCAGAATACCGCACAGCCCACGCCTTTGCGGACAGGTCCGGTCTGGTTGGCATATTCCTTTCTTTTCCGGTCAAAATCTATATAGGCTTTTCCCTTATCCAGGCACTGATTAAAGGTGTCAAAGTAATTTTCATTTTTAGAGAAACCCTCCACATAGCCTACGGGCATCAGGTTTTTACGGCGGAATTCCACCGGATCCATGCCGATTTTCAAGGCAATGTCATCGGACTGGCTTTCCACCGGGAACATGGCCTGAGGAATCCCGTAGCCGCGCATGGCGCCTGCCACAGGCATATTGGTGAATACTGTATAGGCATCACATTCTACATTTTCGCAGGGATATAACTGTGGAAAAGCATTCATGCCCTTTGCCGCGATTCCGTGTCCGTGAGAAGCATAAGCTCCCTGATTGGAAAAGCACTCCAGTTTACGGGCGGCAAAGGTTCCGTCAGGACGCACCCAGCTAATAATATGGCTGCGGATGGCATGTCTTGTACGGTTGCTTACAAAGGTTTCTTCACGGGTCACATCAAGCTTGACCAGCCGTCCTCCCACTACTGTTGAAAGGTATGCACAAAGAGGCTCATACAAAGCATCCTGCTTATTTCCAAAACCGCCTCCTATATATGGCTTGATGATGCGGACACTTCCCCAGGGGATTCCAAGGGCCTGCCCCACCACTCTCCTGACGATATGAGGGATCTGGGTAGAAGACACCACGGTTATTTTTCCGCTTTCCATGCTGGCAAAACAAATATGGTTTTCAATATGGCAGTGCTGAACAATGGGAGTATCGTACCACTGGTCAATTTTTACAAGTCCCGGCTCTTTAATAGCTTCTTCCAGATTCCCCTTTCTGATACTGGAATGGCCCAGAATATTATTGGTATACTTCTGGTGAAGCTGAGGTGCCCCATCCTTCATGGCCTCCTGAACATCAAGAACAAAGGAATATTCCTCGTATTCCACCTTTAAGGCCCTGATCGCCTGTTTTGCAGCTATTTCATTTTCCGCGATTACTGCAGCTACCTCATCGCCGTAAAAACGCACCCTGTCTGTTAAAAGAAGCCGGTCCGCCACATCCTGATGTGAGGGGTCCGTTGACCAGGGATGGCCGGCCGTTGGGAAATAGTTCTTAGGCACATCAAAACAGGTGACTACCTTGACCACTCCCGGTATTTTTTCGGCATCTGAAGTATCAATCGATTTTACGATTCCATTGGCTATGGAAGAGTGGTAGATTTTAGCTACCAGGGCATTTCTCTCACAGAGATCATCGGTGTATTTGGATCTTCCCGTGGCCTTATCAAATGCATCCACACGGGTAACACTTTTTCCGATTATCATATTTACGCCTCCTATTTCTGATTCTGTTGTGTAAACAGCTTCCGGTCCTTCCCCTTATGAAAAAGACCGACGGAGACGAGACTTTTTCAAAGCATAAAATGCTTATCAAAGTGATGTCGCCGCCAGTCCATATCTTTGACCGGATGTTCTGATTTTAATCAGGCTGCTTTATTTGGTTGCTTTTTATAATTATATTAGTATATATTTTAACACAAATAATACGGCTAAAACATACATAAGGGTACTTATTTTCTTTTCTTTAGCTTTTCCGGTAATCACGTTAATAACTACATAAGAGATGATTCCCATGGAAATTCCCTCGGAAATGCTGTACATAAATGGCATTGCAATAATTGCGATGTAGCATGGAATCGCCTCTGTGAAATCCGCAAAATCAATCTTGACAACGGAAGTCAGCATCAGGAAGCCTACCACTACCAGGGCCGGAGCCGTTGCAAAGGACGGAATGGCCAGGAAAATCGGAGATAAGAACAGGGATAAACCAAACAGGATAGCGGCAACCACTGCCGTTAAACCGGTTCTGCCGCCTTCTGCAACACCGGCTGCGCTTTCTACGAAGGTGGTTGTGGTAGAGGTACCGAACAAAGCACCTGCAGCAGTACCAACGGCATCTGCCATCAATGCGCCCTTGATCTGGGGAAGCTTTCCGTCTTTATCCAGCATATCTGCCTTGGAAGCCACACCGATTAAGGTTCCCAGAGTATCAAACATATCAACGAACAGGAACGCGAACATGACTACCAGGAAGTCCAGAGAAAGGACTCTGGAGAAATCCAGCTTTAAAAAGGTAGGACTCATGTCCGGGATACCGAAGCCTGAGGAAAAGTTAGGGAATACGCTGAACATTCCAAGCTCCGGATTTGGCCGGTATAAACCGATTGCCTGACAGACCATGCCTAAAACCCAGGTAAAGATAATTCCCCACAAAATATTACCCTTTACATTTTTCACCACCAGCACGGCTGTAACAAGGATGCCGATGATTGCCAATAATACGGTAATACCAACGGTATGGAAGGAACCATCTGCCAAGGAGCTCTTAAAAGAAAACATTGTTACAAGAGTTGCCCCGTCCACAACGATTTTTGCATTTTGAAGTCCGATAAATGCGATAAACAAACCAATACCAACGGATACGGCATGCTTTAGATTTACTGGAATTGCATTGAAGATCGCTTCACGGACGTTGGTCAGTGAAAGAGCGATGAAAATCAAACCTTCAATGAATACGGCAGCCAAAGCCATTTCCCAGGTATAACCCATGTTAAGGACTACCGTATATGCAAAATACGCATTCAGTCCCATTCCCGGCGCCAGTACAAAGGGATAATTTGCCAGACCTGCCATTAACAGGGTGGCAAACAGTGACGCAAGAGCAGTCGCCGTAAATACGGCTCCGCTGTCCATTCCCGCTGCACTTAAGATGCTTGGGTTGACCGCCAGGATATAAGCCATGGTCATGAACGTGGTAATACCGGCCACGATCTCGGTCCTTGCATCCGTGTGATTCTCAGATAAGTGAAACGTCCTTTCTAAGAATCCTCCGCTTTTTTTTGTTTCCATACCTCTACCTCCTTGATAGTTAGAATATTTTCCTTGCTGTATAAGAGCTGCCCCATGCAGTTCTTTCTTTCATTAAATAAAGCTAGAATATCCTATTTCCCCCCACATATTTCCCCGTTAAATGCCTGTCATCAGACAGGTAGATGAACCGTTCCAGTCTCTCCCGAAGGGTAAGAGTCTGAGGATGAGGCAGACCGCTGTCATCCAGAACCAGTACATCAAGTTCATAGCCTTCCAGGAAGCTTCCCACCTTTCCAAAGAAGGAGCCGCCCCCCAGGGTTCCAAGGTAGAATGCCTCTTCCACTGTAAGTGGCTTTAAGCTTTCATCCTTTAGCCTCCATCTTAACTTTGACACCTGAATGGCATCTGCCATGGTGCGGAAAATAGATTCCCCGCTTCCTCCGGCCACGTCGCTTCCCAACCCCACATTCACCTTCCGGTCCAGATAGGTCCTGACAGGAGCAACCCCTGAAGATAGGTTGGTGTTTGACTGAGGACAATGAGCAATATAAACCCCACGCTCTTTTATTAATTCAATCTCTTCTTCTGACGAAGAAACACAGTGGGCCATAACCGTCTTCCCATTTCCTCCAAACAGGCCGAATTGGTCATAAGCATCTCCGTAAAATCTGGAAGCCGGGCAAAGCTCCTTTACCCAGGCCACCTCCCCCTGATTTTCCGACAAATGAGACTGTACCGGCAGCCCGTACTCCTTCTGCAGCCTTCCCAGCCGTTCCATCAGATCATCCGTACAGGATGGAATGAACCGGGGCGTCAGGATGGGCTTAACATTTTCATACTTAGAGCCGGTTTCCTCCAGCCAGCAAAGGGTTTCCTGCTCTGACTCTTCGGCACCCTGCTCCCGCAGATAATCCGGTGAATTCCGGTCCATATTCACCTTGCCGATCATGGTCTTTAAGCCGGTTTCCTCCATCAGATCCATTAAAAGCTCTGTTGCCTGCCTGTGGATGGTGGCAAAAATACAGGCCCTGGTTGTGGCGCTTTTTTTCATGGATTCTGCAAAAATCCCGTAAGCCTTTTGGGCATATTCCAGATCAGCGTACTTTGCTTCCTCTGGAAACGTATTGGTATTCAGCCAGTCTAAAAGCTCCAGATCCATTCCCATGCCGCGAAAGGCAAACTGGGGTGCGTGGATATGAAGATCCACCAGTCCGGGAACAATGAGCCTATCCCCCCAGTCCTCCAGAGGATAATCCTGAAACTGCGGGGGAAGCTCTTTAAATACCCCTGCGGATTTCCCTTCCCGGCAAACTAAGTATCCCTGGTCCACCGTCTTTAAGGTACGGACATCTTCACTGTAACAAATGTTGCCCTTTAAAACAAAACTTTTACCATCATTCATAGAACCTCCTATTCCGTATCAGAAAAATTCAAAATACGGCAGTCATAATTGCGGCGTTCCATCCATTCCGATAACTCAGCGCAACAAAAAAACTACCGTTGTTTCCATTTGTTCACACGCACATCATTAACACACAACAAAAAAGCTGGGTTTATTATGGCGCGGAGACTTATAGGCAACTATTACGGTAGTTGGTAGAGACGCTCAACCAATTATGAGCATATATAAGTTCCTTTAAAAACTGATACTAAAAATCCTGTAATTTCTGACAGGTTGACTATATCATATTGTACAACTATTTGTCAATACCAATTTCTTTTTTGTACATTTGTTATAATTTAGTAGTTTTCTTACCAGTTCAACCACTAATTGTCGGTAAATAATTAATAGTTTTTTTCTATAAATACCTTTTTCCTCTTGCCCATTTGAAAAAAAAGAGCCGGAAAGGAGCAACCGCAGCCGTCCCCCTCTGACTCTTTCTCTATGATATTCGTTAATATTTTCACTTATTTCACTGAAAATATTAAATCAGGTATTCCCCATATTTCTCCCAACGAAGTCCTCTCTCCTCCATCCACTGTCCAATATCTCCCTCCCAGTGGACCGGCATTGCCCAGGAAAGTCCGCAGCCAGAAGAAATCTGTCTGGGAACCGGAATGAGCCGTCCCGGTATTCCCTCCTTCTGGCATTGGGACTCTAAAGCAATGGCCTCTGCTGTCGTGGAGAAGGTGATGACAATTTTTTGTTCTTTTTTTCTCATAGTCTCATACCCGCGTTTCAATAATAATTCCTGCTTCATCGGCGGTTCCGGCATTATAGGAAAACTCTATAAATACGCATACAGCTCCCGGACAAAACGGATAAACAATCTGGCAGCCTTGCCAGGCTTGTGATTTTTGCTCCACACCATGTACAATTTCCGGTAAACCTCCTCAACCCCAAGAGAGAACCGAAGCAGGGTCCCCTGCTCTACATAATCGTCCACGGCTGCACCGGATATGATGGAAATGCCCATAGCTGCTTCCACGGATTTTTTAATGGTTTCCTGATTGCTGATGGTCGCCACAATTTCCAGGCGGCTTAAATCCACCCCCATATCCCTTAAATGGCGCTCCGCTTCCTTTCTTGTGCCCGAGCCTTCCTCCCGGAGGATCCACCGCTCCTCATAAAACTGTTCCAGGGGAAAGCCTGTTTCCACATATTGGCGATATTTGTCAATATTGGGAGTAATGATCACCAGACGGTCTGAATAAAAGGGCTCAAACACACAGGTGGGATCGGAAACTGTGGTCCCCGTAAAGCCGATTTCCACCAGTCCATCCTGGACCATACGGACCACCTCCATGCTGTCCGCCTCCTTTAGCTCCAGTTGGTTTCCGGGATAGGTTCTGGAAAACAGGGAAAGGATCTGAGGCAGAATATACTGTCCCGGCACAGTGGAAGCGCCCACTACGATCCTGTTTGCTGTTTTTAAATCCTTCTGGGTGAAATCCCGCAGGATATTCTTTTCCAACTGGAGCATTTTCCTCGCATTGCCATAAAGCTGTTCCCCTTCAAGGGACAGTTCCACATCCTTAGTGGTTCGGACAAACACCCGGACTCCCAGTTCCTTTTCCAGAGAGCTGATATGGGCGCTTACCGTTGGCTGGGTAAGATAAAGCTTCTTAGCTGCCGCCGAAAAGCTTTTTTCTTCCGCTACACATACAAACGCTTCCAATTGCTTCAGATTCATAAGCTCAGCTCCCTTACCCCGTGAATGGCTTTGTCGATCTCTTCTTCTTTATTATAATGGGACATGGAAAAGCGCACGGCTCCCTGCTCCACAGTTCCAAGGGCCTGGTGCATGAGAGGCGCACAGTGGGCTCCCGCCCTGGTATAGATCTCATAGGAACAGGCCAGCTCGTCCGCTACTTCTCCGGAATCGTAATCCCCTATGTTAAGAGCCACCACCGGAGCCCGGCAAAGAAGCGCCTTTTCCGAAAAGTCCCCATACACCCGGACTCCCGGAATATCCTTTACCCCTTCATAGAACCGTCTCATGAGAAGAAGCTCCCTCTCCCGGATGGTTTCTATTCCGGTCTTCTCAAGATACAGGAGGGCTGCATGAAGGCCGGCTATCCCGTGGCCGTTTAAGGTTCCTGCTTCCAGTACCTCCGGCATCTCCTCCGGCTGGGTCTTTGAATAGCTTTTGACTCCGCTTCCTCCCACCATGAAAGGACGTATGGAGATCCCCTGACGAACGCAGATCCCCCCTGTTCCCTGAGGTCCTAAAAGCCCTTTATGTCCGGTAAAGCACAGAACATGGATCCCCATTTTTTCCATATCAATGTCAAACACCCCTGCGGTCTGGGAAGCATCCACTACCAGGAGGATCCCATACTTTTTGCAGATACGCCCAATGATTTCTAAGTCGTTTAAGTTCCCTGTCAAGTTGGAAGCATGGGTACAGACCACTGCCTTTGTATTTTTCCGGACTGCAGCCTCAAAATCCTCATACCGGACCCTGCCCTTTTCATCTACAGGAAGGATGGTAAGCTCCACCCCCTGTTCCTCCATGCGGTACAGGGGACGCAGCACGGAATTGTGCTCCATCATGGTGGTGATCGCATGATCTCCCGGTTTAAGAAGGCCCTGGATGGCCATATTTAAGCTGGCCGTGGAATTGGCTGTAAAAGCCACCCTGGAAGGATCTCCCCCATGAAAAAGCTCTGCTAAAAGCCTGCGGGTGTCAAAGATCAGGCGGGAGGCATCCAGGGATGCCCCATGGGCTCCCCGTCCGGAATTCCCAAGAGAAACCATGGCATGGTTCACCGCATTTCTCACTTCTTCCGGCTTTTGGTAAGAGGTCGCCGCATTATCCAGATAGATCATTTTTATTACCTCAACTTTACTGATTTTTCTTCTTTTTCCACGACCCGTCCGATGATGCCGTAGGCTGTATCCATTTGGGCCTTTTTAAGATCCTCCATGATACGCTCTCCAACCTCAGGGGAAACGCTGATCAAAAGTCCTCCGGAGGTTTGAGGGTCACAGAAAATATCACGGATGTACTCTTCTGTGTCCCCGAAATCCACCTTTTCCTCCGTATAGGAACGGTTCCGGTAAGCCCCTTCCGGAATCAGCCCCATCTGGGCAAGACTTATGGCTTCCTTCTGAATGGGCAGATCCTTCACGGAGATTTCTATTGTGACCCCGCTGCCCTCCGCCATCTCAACCGCATGGCCTGCCAGGCCAAAGCCTGTAATATCGGTGCAGCTATGGATGGTATAATGCTCTGCAGCCTGCTTTGCCTTTTTATTTAAAGAGGTCATGACCCGGATCACTTCCTCTTTCGCCTCTTCTGAGGCCATATCCGCCTTGACTGCCGTATTGACGATCCCGGTCCCCAAAGGCTTTGTCAGGATGAGCACATCCCCTGGCAAGGCTTCGCAGTTTTTAAAAACCTTGTCCGGATGGACAAATCCTGTGACGCTCAGCCCGTATTTCGGCTCATCATCCTGAATGGAATGCCCGCCGGCCAATACAGCTCCCGCCTCAAGGACCTTGGAGGCCCCTCCTTCTAAAATCTTCCCCAAAAGAGCGGGATTTACGCAGTTGGGCCATGCCACAATATTAAGAGCCACCTTTGGTTCTCCTCCCATTGCGTAAATGTCGCTCAGGGCATTGGCGGCAGCTACCTGGCCAAAGGTATAAGGATCATCCACCACAGGAGTGAAAAAATCCAGAGTCTGGATCAATGCGGTTTCCTCATTCACCTTATAAATAGCCCCGTCATCAGAGGTTTCGATCCCCACCAGCAGATTGGGATCCTGAAATTTAGGCAGATTCTCTAAAACCCCGGCAAGAGTTCCGGGACCTATTTTTGCTGCGCATCCGGCAGTTTTTGTCATTTGGGTAAGTCTCACTTCATGATCTGGTATCATACCTGTTCTTCTCCTTATTCTCGCCCATGCTTTCTGGGCATAAAGGTATCCCTGGAAGGGGTCTCCTTGTATTTATAGACATCTGCTATTATTTTAGCATATTGTCATTTTTTAGCAATCCTTAAAACCCTTCAGCCCAGGGTTATTTCCTTTTCCAAAGTCATGGAATAAATAATTTTTTCCCTGACCCTTTTCCCTGTCATCTGTTCCAGGGCCCGCTGGTAGTAATCCATCTGCATCTGATACCGCTCAACCAGCACCTTCTCTTCTCCCGGCTTAATGTAATCCGTCTTATAATCCACCAAAACCAGGCTTTCTTCCTCCTCCATATAGGCATCTATAATACCCTGGATGAGGATCCGTTCGTCGGAATCCCCTGCCTCCATATCCCGGGCAGGAATGCCCACCACAAACTGCTGCTCTTTTTTTAAACGCCCTTCCCTTTGGGCTGCAGCCAGCCGTTTTCCAAGGGGAGAGGTTAAAAAGGATAAAAGGACAGGTTCCGATAATAGGGAAAAGCTTTCTTCATCCATTCTCCGGTCTTTCCTAAATCCCTCCAAGGCATTCCGAAGCTCTTCCCTGGTTCCCACTTTTCCAAAATCCAGAAGCTCCAAAGCCCTGTGATATGCAGTTCCCCGGAAGGCACCTCCTGTTTTTTCCTCTTTCCTTTCCTCCTTTCCGCCCGTTTTCCCGGGCATTAAGGGATCCCTGGAAGGGGTCTCTTCCCTTAAGAATGCAGGAATCGTAGGAAGGAACTGGCTTTCCTCCTCATCGGCAAACTGCCCCTGCTTTTTCAGCTCGGATACGGTCACCTTGGTGTGAAGCCTGATATCGGCCTCATAGGGATAGATGTACTCAAAGGCAGCCTTTAAGTCATCCCCGAACTCCTGGTCATAAACCTTTTCCGTATCAAGGGAAAGGAGCGCATCCTTTGTCAGCTTCTTTTCAGCCTGCCGTTCCATCTCTCCCCCTACCAGATCAGGCACAGATAATTCCTTTACCATCAGGTTCCCCGTATCCGCCCCTTCTTCAGAAAGGATCTGGGCAGGGGAATATTTTCCGGACAGGCTCATGAGCATCCAGTCCAGATAGGAATCTGCGGAAGAGAGGATGGTAAAGGGGATCTGACCTTTTACTCGTATAATCTCGGCAAAGCGTTCCAGCTTTTTATCCAGATACCGGTCAAGTCCGGTCATCACCAGCTTTTCCTTTGCCCTTGTCATGGCCACGTAAAGCACCCGAAGTTCCTCCCCCATGGCTCCAAGCTCCGTTTTTCTCCGCAGGACATGCTTTTTTAAGGTAGGCGCCTTTATCCGCCGATCCAGATCCAGATGGTCGGTCCCGATTCCCAGATCCGGATCAATGAGGATCTTTCCATAAGCATCCTGTTTATTGAACTTTTTCCCCATGCCTGCCAGAAATACCACAGGAAACTCCAGTCCCTTGCTCTTATGGATGCTCATGACCCGGACCGTGTTCTCCTCTCCGGCCAGGGAAGCTTCCCCAAAATCCGTATCGTATTTCTTTAAGTTCTCAATGTAGCGGATAAAATGAAACAGTCCGGTATAGCTGGTCTTTTCGTAGGCCGATGCCTTTTCCACCAGCATGGAAAGATTGGCTCTTCGCACCTCTCCTGCCGGCATGGCGGAAATGTAATCATAATATCCGGTTCCTTCATACAGGTCATAAAGCAGTTCATGGATGGAAAGATAGGAGGCTTTTTCCCTGTAAAGAGATAACAGTTTAAAAAAGTCTTCCAGCTTCTCATAAAGGAACGGATAATCCGAATCCCCGCCATCTGCATATTCCTTCCTGTAATGCTGCCATGCTCCATATAATCCCCTGTCCTGGCCTTTTTTAGCCGCCTTTTTCCAGACAGCCATCAAATGAGCCATTTCCTCATCCGTCACCCTGCCCATAGGGGACTTTAATACTGCCGCCAGAGGGATGTCCTGCATGGGGTTATCAATGATGCTCAGCATGGAAAGAACGGTTTCCACCTCAGGGGCGGTAAAATACCCGGTTTTCCGCTCGGCATAGGCAGGAATTCCCTCATTCATCAGGACGCTTACAAAGTCTTCCGCCCAGCCGCTTAAGCTTCTGAGAAGGATCACAATGTCCCCGTATCCTGCCGTGCGGTAGCCTCCCTTTCCTCCCAGCCCTTTATCCCAGATCAAAAGGCCGTTTACCGGGTCAATCAGCTCTTTGATCTTCCAGGCAATGGTCTTTGCCTCCATTTCCCGGCTGGTATAATCGGCCCCGTCATCGCCAAGCTGCTTTAACAAATTCCCTGACCCATGGATCATAAGAAGCTCCGGCTTCTCTCCCAAACGGCCGTCTGCTTTGAGGAACTCTGCGCCCGGATGGAGTGCTGCATCATCGGTATACTGTATATCTCCCAGATTCCTTGTCATGATCTGGTAGAATACCTCATTGATTCCCTTAAGGACCTCTTCCCTGCTTCTAAAATTCTGGTGCAGTTCGATTTTCTGGTATTTTCCTTCCTCTTTAGAATAGGAATCGTATTTCTCCAAAAATAACTGGGGCCTTGCCAGACGGAACTGGTAGATGCTCTGCTTCACATCCCCTACCATGAACACATTGGGGGTTCCAAACCGCTCTCTGGAAATGCTGCTGATCAGGGCTTCCTGCACATCATTGCTGTCCTGGTATTCATCCACCAGGATCTCCTCAAACTGTCTGCTAAGCTCATCAGCCACCTCAGAAGGAACGGTTTTTCCCTCTTCCTTTGCCAACAGTATTTCCAAGGCATAATGTTCCAAGTCATTAAAATCCACCAGGTTTTTCTCTCTCTTTTTATCCCGGTACTTATCTCCATATTCGGCTGCCAGGGAAAGAAGGATCGTCACCGCATCCCTGGTCCCTCTGATATCGGAAAGGACCTCCTCAGGCGATTCAAAGCAGTATAATTCCAGAAGCTTTCCCACCGCCTTTTTCACCCGGTCCCGGATTCCCGTCACAAAAGCCTTTTTTTCTCCATCAATATCCTTGCTCCTTATGGAGGCCAGGCGGACAAAGGAGACTTTTTTCAACTGCTCATTCAGGGTCTCGTAATCCTCCGCAAGATGTAAGCGGTCCAGCATCTGTAAGTCATTTGCCAGCATGGGCAGATAGGCTTCCGGCCCGTTTTCCTCTTCACACACTTCCATGGCCTTTTCCACCTGGAATTTTAATTCCGAAAGCTGCATTTTCACATCCTTCATGAGGAATCTCATCCATCCGGTGTCCATGATCTGCCCCATGTCACAGGTCTCCAGTTCCTTCCTGCACCGGTCAAGCCACTGGATGGGCCAGGGATTGCTCTGGGAAAAGGTATACACCTGCATGATGTAATCCTCGATCCCCCGGTCAGATTTTCCTGTTGCATAGGTTTCTACAAATTTCTCAAATAAGGGATCCGCCTTTTCATAATGCTCTTCCAGCATTTCCTTCATCACATCGGCCCGTAAAAGGATGAGTTCTCCCTCATCCCCTACCCGGAAGGCCGGATCAATGTCCAGCTTATTGTAATGGTCCCTGATAAGCCCCAGGCAGAAGCTGTCAATGGTGGTAATCTGGGCATAGGGGATCATGGCAGCCTGCATCTGCAAATGGGAACTGTCCGGGTTCTCCATAAGCTTTTCATCCACGGCCTTTAGTACACGTTCCCGCATTTCATCGGCAGCCGCCTTGGTAAAGGTCATGACCAGAAGCTGATCGATCCTTAAGGGAGCTTCTCCCTCCGTGATCATGCGGATGATCCGTTCTACCAGCACGGCTGTCTTGCCGCTTCCTGCTGCCGCCGACACCAGGAGATTTCTGTTTCTGCTTTCAATGACAGCCTTTTGTTCCTCTGTCCAGCAAATCGCCATTTTATTCTCCTTCCTCCTCTTCCCCTTCAATGACCGGCCATATCTCTTCGGATTTTAAGGGTTTAAATTTCCGGAAACCATATCCGGCCGTCTTTAAATCGAATCCGCAGACCGCATGGTAGGGGCAGTAATCGCAGGCGCTTCTGTTCCCCTGCTTATAGGGGGTTACATCAATGACGCCGTCAAGGATCTCCCTTCCTTCTGACTTTAATTTCTCCCGTACAAACTGCCTTAATGAAGAAAAGCGTTTTCCTCCTGCAACCGATGACCTGGCTTCCTGTATGATCCCGTTTTTCATGGCCACCGGGATTACATCGGATTCTGTCTCGATCTCGTGATCCAGGTGAGAGATGACGTTTAAATCGCTGTTGACCAGACCATTCATGCGAAGCTGCTTCAATATCTTCCCGCTGATCTCCTCATCGGTCATCTCCCCTTCTCTTTCGATGACAGGGTCGTTGATGTTGTAATAGAAAATTCCTGCAGGAACCACCGGCTTGTCCTGGACTCTCCTCTCCTCCATCTCCAAAGCCGCATCCATATAGACCACCAACTGAAGCTGAAGGCCGTAATACAGGGCTGTTAAGTCAAATGCCGTGCTTCCGGACTTGTAGTCAATGATCTTCACATAAACGGCTTCCTCATCCTCACATAAATCCATACGGTCGATCCTGCCTCTTAAATGGATGGCTTCCTCCTTTGACAGGGGGATCCTCATGGCATTTAGCTGGTCGGCAGCGGAAAAGGAGACCTCAAATCCCACCGGAACAAAATCACCTTTTTTTAACTGCTCAGAAAGCGCCCACACAGTCCGGTCCGTGATCCGCTCCACCTTGCCTGCAAGATACGCGTTTCTGGCGGAGCTTTTTAAAATGGTATTGCCATATTCTTCTGTCACCTTGATCACGCATTCATGGACCAGGACTTTCCTCTCCTCCTCTGTAAGGGTCTTAAAATCCCTTCCTTCTTCTTTCATACGCTGAAACCATAAGTCAATGGAATCATGAAACAGGTTTCCAATATCCATGGCCGCCAGCTCATATTTCTGCCGCTCCATAAGCTCCAGTCCGTAGCTTAAGAAATGGGCATAGGCGCAGGAGGCATACTGCTCCATCCTTGTGACACTTCCGCTTATGACAGAGCCGTAAAGGGCTTTTGCCGCTATTTTTCCGATTCCTTTCTGCTCATAAGCATGGAAAGCGGCTTCTGTAAACCTCTTTCCTTCCTCCCTGTGATCTTCTGACAAAAGAAAGGTCTTTAAAAGCTCCAGAAATCTCCCGTCTTCCCCATTTTTTCCGTAATCCCGCAGTCCGTCCGTCAGACGGTCTTTTGCCTCCCTCATGGACAGAGGGACTGAAAGCCTTGAAGGGGCAGCTTCCAAAAGGCCGGGAAACAGTCTTTTCAGCTCTCCGATCAGGGTGGATGGACGCAGGCTTTTCCCGCTGCCGTCCATGGCTGCATAGGACAAAACCAGTCTTTTCTCCGGCTTTGTCAGGGCCAGATAAAGGTAAAACCTCTGCCGGAACCCCTCTTCCCTGGCGGTGGGAGCCAGCTCCATCTGGTGATCTCCTAAAAAATCCCTTTCCCGGTCCGTAAATAAGCTGCTCTTTTCCTTTTTCACCGGCACAATCCCATCGTTGACTCCCACGAAAAACAACACCTTAATGTGATCCAGCCTGGTCCTGGTAATATCTCCCACCACCACACGGTCTACAGTGGCCGGAATCAGTCCCACCTGGATCTCTGAAAATCCCGCTTCCAGGATCTCCCCATACTCCCTGCGGCTTACATGCTCTTCTCCTAAAAGCCCTGCCAGCCGGTCAAATAAATCCATTACTAACCCGTAAACCTGGCTGTATTCCATGGCAAGGGTGAAATCTCCCTCATCCCGGAATTTTTCCTCATAAGCCAGCATCTTTTCCTCGATCCCTGTTTCCATAAGAAGGGCCGTCACCCCCCGGGTCATGGAAGCCACTGTGGAATCCGCTTCCCCAAAGGCCGCTTTTAAGCGCCTTAAAGGGGCCATGATCTCCTCCCGGAATCCATTTAATTCTTCCAGGTTCAGTTCCTTCCCTCCCCGGTACCAGCCTTCCCACTGGGAATCCCACCTTTTAAATCCCCTGATCCCCATGGCAATGACATAATTTTCCAGGCGGTCAATTTTCTCCTCATCCTCTTTGGCCGTGATGAGACCGGTTCTCAAATAACGGAACACAGATTCATAGGAAAAATCCTTTTGAATGATCTCCATGGCCGCCCGAACCAGCTCCACCATGGGATTTTTTAAAATGCTTTTTTTATCATCCAGAAAAAATGGGATCCCATTTAGCTGGAACTGGTGGATGATTTCATTGGAATAACCTCCAATATCCCCGGTAATCACAGCCATATCCCGGTAACGAAGCCCCTGGTTCCTGATTTCTTCTTCCATGGACCGGATCACAAAGGCAATCTCTTCCTTGGGATTTAAGGCTTTTATAAGGCGTATGGAGCCGGAGGTCTCATGGCAGGATCTGCCTTTGTACCGGTATAAATTCTGTTCCAGAAAGTCCAGGGCATTTTCCCCGCACTTCCCTTCCCGGTTCTCCCCTCCGGTCTCTCTCAGGTAACGGACAGCCGGATGATTCTTAAGAAGAATATCCTTTTCCTTTCCTGCTCCTGTCTCTTTTGCCAGCTCATTTAATTTCCATATCATCTGCCGGCTCATGTAAAACAGCTCCTGGACACCGGATTTTCTGCTCAGGTTCTCACAAGGATCTATGGTCACGGTAACTATGACCCGTTTGCTGTAGCAAAGAAGCAGTTCCAGTATCCTGTACTGGACAGGAGTAAAGCCCGTATAGCCATCAAGGGTGATCACACTGTTCTTAATCAGCTCCGACCGGGGCAGGACCCTGCACAGCACATCCAAAATCTCCTCTGTAGTGATGTATTTATCCCTGATGTAATCCTTAAAACCCTGATAAATAACAGATATATCAGAAAGCTTTTGCCGGAGCATGGGACTTACCGTATCCGGTATCCCCTGGTTTAACATTTCCGGAGATACACCGTACTGGTAAAGCTCCGACAGCATGGACTTTAACTGGGAAATAAAGCCGGACTTTGATAAGTGTTCTCTATAAAGGACCAGATCCTTTTTCTTATTGGCAGCCACCTTCCGCAGCACCATGGATTTTCCCATATCATCAAGAACCTGGGGATTTGAGATGGCAAGCTCCTCAAATACCCGGTAGGCAAAGCGCTTAAAGCTTACGATATCAATATTCATGACCCCTTGGTTTGGATGAAGGGAAACGATCTCCTTCTGGGTCTGCATGGTAAATTGCTCCGGTACAATGGCAATATACCGGGTATCCGGCTGTTCTATGGACTGACGGATCAAATCCGTATAAAGGCGGAAGGTCTTGCCGGAACCGGATCCGCCCAATATCAGTTGAAGGGACATAGACTCTTTCGTCTCCTTTCCTCTTAATCTGCCCACGGTTTCTGGGCATAAAGGTATACCCGTAGGGTGTTTCCTCTTTTTTGCCCATGTTCTTTGGGCATAAAGGTATACCCGCAGGGTGTTTTTCATTAATTTTTCTGCAGAAAGCAAAACGCATGTTTGTTTATCATCTTAACACAGATTTCCTTTGTCAACAATGAAATCTTAGGCATGAAACCCCTCAATCCGTTCATACATTATAACAAAACTGTACGGAGGGCTTTTTTTATGAGCTCCAAAACAAAAATCGTTGTTTTACGAATGAAAGAAATCATCTACACTGCAATCTTTGTCGGTCTTGGAATCCTACTCATTACTTTATTTTTAGTCATGTTCCGCCCGAAGAAGGATATTATCCCGACTTCTGGTGATCCTGTGCACTATGTTCCGGGAATGTATTCTTCTGTCATCACCCTGAACAGCCAGGATATCAACGTAGAGGTTTCGGTAGACTCCAAAAAAATCACTTCCGTTACCCTGGTTCCCTTAAGCGAAGCCGTTACCACCATGTATCCTTTGATGCAGCCCGCAATGGATAACCTGTCCCAACAGATTATTAAAAACCAGTCCACAAAGAACATCTCCTATTCAACTGAAACCCGCTACACTTCGGGCGTGCTTTTAAAGGCCGTGGATCAGGCTCTTTCAAAGGCGCAGATAACCGAATAAGGCCGGGGATTGTATTTTTCCATTTGAGACAGTATAATGGAAGAAAAGAATACATAATTACTTGAATGAGGAAACACCCTACGGGTATACCTCTATGCCCGGAAAGCATGGGCTGGAAAGAGGAAACGGATATGAACCAGAATGCGGTCACAAAAGATACACTTAAGCAGAATCAGATTACAGAGGGAGTGATTTGGAAACAACTTCTTCTGTTTTTCTTTCCCATTTTATTTGGAACTTTTTTTCAGCAGCTTTATAATACCGCCGACGCAATCATCGTGGGCCGGTTCGTGGGAAAGGAAGCGCTGGCAGCCGTAGGAGGCCCTACAGGACCCCTTATCAATTTATTGATCGGGTTCTTCATAGGGCTTTCTTCCGGTGCCGGGGTCATCATTTCCCAGCTTTACGGAGCCAGACAGAAAGAACAGGTGAGCCAGGCGGTCCATACCGCAATGGCTTTTTCCATGTTATGCGGCGCCTTTCTGATGGTTGTGGGCATCCTGGCGGCTCCCTATGCCTTAATGGCCATGGGAACACCTGATGAGATCTTACACTATGCGGTCCTGTACATGCGGATCTATTTTGTGGGAGTGATCCCAAATCTTGTTTACAATATGGGAGCAGGGATCTTAAGGGCCATTGGAGACTCTAAACGGCCTCTTTATTTCCTCATTGCAAGCTGCTTCACCAATGTCATCCTGGATATCATATTCGTGGTTTACTGGAACATGGGTGTCATGGGAGCTGCCCTTGCCACCATCATTTCCCAGTTGGTCAGCGCCGTTCTTGTGATCCTGGTTTTAGTAAGGACAAGGGAAGCTTACCGTCTGGTGCCAAAGGCCATCAGGGTTGACCGGGACATGCTGCTGCGCATTATAAGGATCGGATTTCCTGCAGGACTGCAATCGGTTATGTACTCCTCCTCCAACATCATCATCCAGTCCAGCGTCAATGCTCTGGGAACAGACACCATAGCCGCCTGGACAGCCTATGGAAAGATCGACAGCGTGTTCTGGATGATCATCAGCGCCTTCGGCATCTCCATCACCACCTTTGTGGGCCAGAACTACGGAGCCGGGAAAAGAGACCGGATCTACAAAGGGATCCGGGTCTGCATGATCATGAGTTTTGCTTCCACTGCCGTGCTCAGCGTACTCCTCTATGCCTTTGGAAATTACGTTTACCTGCTGTTCACCACCGACGAGGCAGTCATCCAAAAGGGAACACAAATACTCCGTTACCTTGCTCCCACCTTTTTCACCTATGTCTGCATAGAGATTTATTCCGGTTCTCTCCGGGGTGTAGGCGACTGCTGGATTCCCATGATACTTACCAGCCTTGGCGTATGTGCCCTCCGGGTGGTCTGGATCTGCGTGGCAGTTCCCTTACGCCCTGCCATTGAAACCGTGATTTTCAGCTATCCCTTGACCTGGGCTGCCACTTCCCTGCTGTTCATTGTATATTTTAACTGGTTCGGCAAACTGAGGAAAAAACGGTTTCCCGCTCTTTTTAAGAAAAAATCGTCATAAAGTCCGCTGCCGTTTTAAAGAAAGGCCAGGGTCATTCCAAGGGAGCCCTGTAAAATGTTCCGTAAAACTGCTGGGTCTTAAACATGTTTACAATCACGTGCTCATCCACCTCATGAAACAGGGCCACAATGTCGGCCACCTCATAGGAAGACACCACAGTATGAAGAAGGTACATCTTCTTCTTGCTGTAGCCGCCCACCGCATCCACACAGGAAATGCCGTGCTGGAAGGCTTCTACGTATTTACTTGCAAGCTTTGGTCCATGGACGGTGGTGATTTGAAGGGTGACCCTGTCATACCTGTGATGAAAGGTGGAAATGACTTTTGTCCCTACAAACTGGAACAGAATGGAATACCCTGCGTAATCCCACCCGAAGATCATTCCGAAAATACATAGCAGCAGCACATTTCCTACAAAAACCTCAGACCAGATGGAATTGCCCGTCTTATTTGATACATACAATGCGATAAAATCCGTTCCCCCGCTGGAAGCATTGCCCCGAAGAGCCAGGACAATTCCAAAGCCATAGAGGACTCCGCCGTAAATAACGTTTAAAAGCCTGTCTTCGAATATGGGTGAAAAGTTAAATATCCTTAAAAATGCACTGGCCAGAAATACCTGCATCAAAGAAAAAAAAGTGAACCGTTTGCTGATATTCCTGCTGCAGGCCCATGCAACAGGAATGTTTAAGGCGATCATTCCCACGGAAGTGGAAATATTAAATCCATACAGGGACGTTACCCTGTCCACCAAAATCGCAATTCCTGTAAATCCTCCCGACAGAAGGCCCGCAGGCTTAATAAATGCCTGGATCACAAAGGTTTGTAAAAGTGCGGAGACCACAACTGCCAGGGTTGTCATCACATTTCGGAAACGCTTATCTCTCCTCAGTTTTTTCCACATAAAACTCTTCCTCCTCATTTCCTCATTTTCGCCCAGCTTCTCAATGGCATAAAGGTATCCCTGGAAGGGATTTTTTGATATTATATGTAAATCCTTCACTTGTATCAATATTTTTTAAATTAATAGAGGATTGCCCTTCCCCCACAGAAGGCAATCCCCCGTCACGATCAAAAACCGTCACATTATTCTGTTTCTGCTACCTGGCATCCCCATGCCAAAATCATGTACCCTAGGAACTCCTTTGTGCTTCTCACATGGACGATAATACCATCTATTGCCTAAAAAGTCAATGTTTTTAGTACATTTTACTAAAAATCTTTTTAAATAAAAGGATTATTATCATATCTTTTTCATACAAAATTGTGATGAAAGTCTTTGTTATACGTACAGAATTTATAAAACATAATTTCATGAAAAGTGCGCATACTCTCCTTATTAGCGCCCGGCATTGCAGTCATAGAAGATATGCCTGCAAGATGTTTCGTTATTCCTGCCCGGCACTTTGAGATTTTCGCTATTTTATTCGTAAGGAGATAATCGACATGGAATTTTCCAACAGCCTTTCCAATAACATGAACCACTTAAACACAAAGCTGGATGTAGACGGAAACTTTGACTTAGTCTACCGGACCTTTTATATCGGGGAACGGGAAGCCTGTCTTTACTTCGTTGAAGGATTTACTCAGAGTGATGTGTGGCAGAAGCTCCTGGACAGTTTTTCTTCCATTAAAGCGGAGGATATCCCCCCGGATGCCCATGAATTTTCCAAAAGGTACCTCCCTTATGGTCAGGTGGGCCTTGTAAAAGACGAAGAAACCATGATCAGGCAGCTTTTGACGGGAATATCCTGCCTGTTCATCAACGGTTACGACAAATGCCTGACAGTGGACTGCCGCAGTTATCCGGCCAGAAGCGTTTCAGAGCCGGAAAAAGACAAGGTCCTCAGAGGATCAAGGGATGGTTTCGTGGAAACCCTGGTTTTTAACACCGCCCTTATCCGTCGCAGGATCCGTGATCCCAAGCTTACCATAGAAGTCATGAATGCCGGGGAAAGCTCCCATACGGATATCGCCATCTGTTATTTCAAGGGACGGCATGATGAAAAGCTTCTCGCCATGATCAAGGGACGGATCAACAAGCTTAAGGTGGATGCCCTGACCATGAATCAGGAAAGCCTTGCGGAGTGCCTCTATCCTCATAAATGGTTCAACCCTTTCCCAAAATTCAAATACTCCGAGAGGCCCGATACTGCCGCCGCTTGCCTGCTGGAGGGGAACATCATCATCCTGGTGGACAACTCCCCCTCTGCCATGATTTTGCCGTCTTCAGTCTTTGACATCATTGAGGAAGCCGACGACTATTATTTTCCGCCTGTTACAGGTACCTATCTGCGGCTGTCCCGCCTGGTCATTTCCATTCTGACCCTGTATTTGACGCCTACGTGGCTGTTTTTTATGCAAAACCCGGAATTGATCCCCTCCTGGCTGCGATTCATCCGCCTGTCGGAAGAACCCCAGGTTCCCTTGATTTTCCAGCTTTTGATCCTGGAATTTGCCATTGACGGACTCAAGCTTGCCGCAATCAACACCCCAAGCATGCTGACCACCCCCCTCAGTGTGATCGCCGGTATTGTACTGGGTGAATATTCCGTAAAATCCGGCTGGTTTAACAGTGAGACCATGCTTTACATGGCCTTTGTGACCGTTGCCAACTATTCCCAGTCAAGCTTTGAACTGGGCTATGCTTTTAAATTCATGCGAATGATCATGCTGATCTCCACCGCCTTATTGAATTTCTGGGGATTTGTGGCAGGAGTGGCCCTTTCCATATTGGCCGTGGTGTTTAACAAAACCATTGCAGGGAAAAGCTATATCTATCCCTTGATTCCCTTGCAATTATCAGAGCTGAAGAAGCGGTTTTTCCGGGGGCGGCTCCCTCACAAGGAAAAATAGCAGGACACTTGATTTCTTCCCTTCCCTATACTACAATAAAGGGCAAGGAGGATGCCATGAAAATCGTTATCATTGACGGGCAGGGCGGAAAAATGGGACAGTCCGTCATTGCCCAGCTTAAAAAATCCTTTCCCAAGCTACCGGTCATTGCCATTGGGACCAATTCCATCGCCACTTCCGCCATGCTAAAGGCCGGAGCTGATGCAGGAGCCACCGGCGAAAATCCTGTCCTTGTGGCAAGCCGGGATGCGGATGTCATCATCGGACCCATTGGGATCGTCATTGCCGACTCTCTCTTAGGAGAGATCACCCCTGCCATGGCAGAGGCTATTGGAAAAAGCCGCGCCTACAAGATCCTTATACCGGTGAACAGGTGCAATCATTATGTGGTGGGCTGTGAAGACTTAAGTTTAACGGAATCCATTGCCCTGGTAATCAAACAGGTGGAGAATCTTTTATGATCTCCACCTGTTTTTACTTTAAAAATATTCAATTCACTATCCGATTCATGGAACGGCTGATCCTGACTACTCATCAATGCTGTAGTTTGGTGCTTCCTTTGTAATATGAATGTCATGGGGATGGCTTTCCTTAAGGGAGGCCGCTGTAATTTTAATGAACCTTGCTGTTTCCTGCAGGGTTCTGATCTCCCTTGCCCCGCAATATCCCATACCGGAGCGTAAACCGCCCAGCAACTGGAATACAGTATCCTCTACCATTCCTTTATAGGCTACACGGCCTTCCACGCCTTCCGGAACCAGCTTCTTGGCATCGCTCTGGAAGTAGCGGTCCTTGCTGCCGTTTTCCATGGCGGCAATGGAACCCATGCCCCTGTATACCTTGTATTTTCTTCCCTGATACAATTCAAAGGTTCCCGGGCTTTCGTCACATCCGGCAAACATGCTTCCCATCATACATACGCTTCCGCCTGCGGCAATGGCCTTTGTCAAATCTCCGGAATACTTGATTCCTCCGTCAGCAATAATGGGAACGCCGTACTCCTTAGCCACTTCATAGCAGTCCATAACAGCCGTGATCTGGGGAACACCGATGCCTGCTACCACACGGGTGGTGCAGATGGACCCTGGCCCGATTCCCACCTTCACCGCATCAGCTCCTGCCTCTATGAGGGCCTTTGTAGCATCTCCGGTTGCCACATTCCCTGCAATCACTGAAAGTTCCGGATAAGCCTCTTTGATCATTCTCACGCACCGGAGAACGTTTTCAGAATGGCCGTGAGCGGAGTCTAAAACCACCGCATCCACCTTTGCCTTTACCAGAGCGCCCACACGGTCCAGCACATTGGATGTGATCCCTACGGCTGCTCCGCAAAGAAGCCTTCCCTGGCCGTCCTTTGCGGACAGAGGGTATTTGATCTGCTTTTCAATATCCTTAATGGTAATAAGGCCCTTTAAATTAAAATCAGCGTCAACAATGGGAAGCTTTTCCACCCTTGCCTTTGCAAGAATCTTCTTTGCCTCCATGAGAGTAATGCCTTCCCTGGCTGTTACCAGGTTTTTTGAAGTCATACACTCCTTGATCTTCCGGCTAAAATCCTCCTGGAATTTTAAATCCCGGTTGGTAATGATGCCCACCAGCTTTTTTCCTTCTGTGATCGGCACTCCGGAAATGCGGAACTTGCCCATAAGCTCATCCGCATCCTTTAATGTATGTTCCGGAGAAAGATAGAATGGATCCGTTATGACGCCGTTTTCTGACCTCTTTACCTTATCAACCTCTTCTGCCTGCTCCTCTATGGACATATTCTTGTGGATGATACCGATCCCCCCCTGTCTTGCCATGGCAATGGCCATGCGGTGCTCGGTAACGGTATCCATGCCGGCACTCATAAGCGGGATATTGAGCTTGATGGTTTTTGTAAGGTTGGTCGCTAAATCAACCTGATTAGGAATAACTTCTGAATAGGTCGGAACTAACAGTACATCATCAAAAGTAATGCCTTCGCCAATAATTGTACCCATTAATTTTTCCTCTCCTTCTTTATTTTTTTATTAATATCACTAATAAGCCTTTTGGCTTATTAGTTACATAGTTTAACAAATTTTGCAAGGGTTGTCAACGGACATTTTCCTGTTTCATTCCGTCCTGGGTGGACAGTAAAAGAAACCAGGCGGTCTTTTACAAAACCGCCTGGTTTCTTATTCTTTTATACTTCTTTTACAACCTTACGGGGAGCTGTCATCCTCATACATTGAAGCAGCTTATCGTTAGGCTCAAATATAATCTTGGTGGTCTCAGCACCGGACTGGCTGATCAGGGTATAGGTCTTTGCTCCCGGTGCATGGGAAGAAAAATCCAGTACCTTCATATTCTTTGTTTCCCGGTCCCTGGCCTCTGTGGAGCCGGTGGGGGCAACGATCTGTATCCCTTCCATAGAGCCTTCCCAGGCTTTCTTTCTCTTGCTTCTGCCGTAGATCCGGTCAATGGAAAGATTGTTGGTCACATACAGATATTCAAATTCCACCTCACTGTTGCGGAATACAAAGTATGTACCCCCTACGGCGGCAAGAAGGATGATCACTCCAAAGATTCCGAAAACCGGAGACATGGAGAGGAAAAATGCGATCACGCACAGGATTCCCATCGCAATTTTTATCAACATGGTATAGGCTGGAGACTTTCGCTTCACAAGCCATTCTGCATACATTTCATTCATAACGATTTGGGTCCTTTCTTTTCCGCTTTACTGGCCCGGGTTTTCGAGGCATAGAGGGATCCCTGGAAGGGGGAGCCACTGCTGCCCGGCTTTTCGGGAAGGGGGGAGCATGTCCTTTTTTATTGGGTGGGAAGGGATGGGTTTGGTATGAGGGGAGTCCGCAGTGCAGCGAGTAAAGCCTGTGGCTTTACTCGCTCACGAGCGTTCGCCCGATGAAACGGAACATGAAAAATTTTTCTTATGTGCGAGCACAACGAAAAATTTTTCATGCTCCGTTTCGCACTGCTCATCACTTTCGTGAATGTTACATCATATCCATTCCGCCTGGGGTTGGCATTGCGGGGGTTTTTTCTTTAATATTAGCAACAACGGACTCAGTTGTCAATAAGGTAGATGCAACACTGGTTGCATTTTGAAGGGCGCTTCTGGTAACCTTTGTGGGATCCAGGATGCCGGCTTCTACCATGTCCACATATTCTTCCTTATATGCGTCAAATCCGGTTCCTACCTTGGACTCTTTTACCTTGTTGATGATGACGCTTCCTTCAAGGCCTGCATTGGCTACAATGTGGAATAACGGAGCTCCAAGAGCCTTTAAGATGATCTTTCCTCCCGTTCTTTCATCGCCTTCTAACCGGCTTACAAGGTCTTCGATCTCAGTGATTGCATGAACGTAAGCAGAACCGCCGCCTGCGATAACACCTTCCTCAACGGCTGCTCTTGCAGCGGATAAAGCATCTTCCATACGAAGCTTTGCTTCCTTCATCTCGGTTTCTGTTGCAGCACCTACACGGATCACTGCTACGCCGCCGGATAATTTCGCAAGTCTTTCCTGTAATTTTTCTCTGTCAAAATCAGAAGTAGTCTCTTCGATCTGGCTCTTGATCTGGCCGATTCTTGCAGTAATTGCTTCCTTATTGCCGCAGCCGTCTACGATCACGGTATTTTCCTTCTGAACTTTAACGGATTTTGCACGTCCTAAGAGATCAAGGGTTGCATTCTTAAGCTCATATCCTAATTCTTCGGAAATTACGGTACCGCCTGTTAATACGGCAATATCCTGTAACATCTCTTTTCTTCTGTCGCCATAGCCCGGAGCCTTCACACCGATTACATTGAAGGTTCCTCTTAATTTATTAACGATTAAGGTTGTTAAAGCCTCGCCTTCCACATCCTCAGCGATGATGAGAAGTCTTGCGCCGGACTGAACTACCTGCTCTAATAAAGGAAGGATCTCCTGAATGTTTGAAATCTTCTTATCAGTAATAAGAATGTATGGATCATCTAAATTTGCTTCCATCTTTTCCATGTCGGTGCACATATAAGCAGAGATATAACCTCTGTCAAACTGCATACCTTCCACCAGATCCAGTTCTGTCTTCATGGTCTTGGATTCTTCAATGGTAATAACGCCGTTGTTGGAAACCTTCTCCATAGCGTCTGCTACCATCTCGCCCACTTCATCATCTGATGCGGAAATAGCAGCAACTCTTGCGATGGATGCCTTGCCCTTGATCGGCTCGCTCATCTTTGCAATTGCTTCTACTGCTGCTTCTGTAGCTTTTTTCATACCCTTTCTTAAAACGATAGGGTTTGCACCTGCTGCCAGGTTCTTCATTCCTTCATTGATCATAGCCTGAGCTAAAACAGTTGCTGTAGTAGTACCGTCACCGGCTACGTCATTGGTCTTTGTGGCAACCTCTTTTACAAGCTGAGCACCCATGTTTTCAAAGGCATCCTCCAGCTCGATCTCCTTTGCAATGGTAACACCATCGTTTGTGATCAAAGGTGAGCCAAAAGATTTATCCAGTACAACGTTTCTTCCCTTGGGGCCTAATGTTACACGAACGGTATCTGCTAACTGATTAACTCCGGACTCCAGTGCTTTTCTGGCATCAACGCCATATTTGATCTGTTTTGCCATGATTCATTCCTCCAGTTTTCTTCATAAAATGAAAATACGTATTATCTAAAATCAGACTTTATGATTTCGCTATTGCTTTTTTAATTATTCGATCACTGCTAAAATATCATTCTGCTTCACGATTACATATTTCGTATCGTCTTCTCCGGTCTCTATCTCTGTTCCTGAATATTTTGAGAAGATTACTTTATCGCCCACCTTAACCTGCATGGTAACTTCCTTGCCGTCTACCAGACCGCCAGGTCCTACTGCGATGACTTCCGCCTGCTGCGGCTTTTCTTTTGCCTGCCCCGGCAGAACAATACCGGACTTTGTTGTCTCCTCTGCAACCAATGGTTTTAACACAACTTTGTCAAATAATGGTACTAATTTCATTGCAATTCCTCCTCATAGCTTTCTGCTTATTATTTCTTTCTTTTGGCCTTCCGAAAGAAGTTTTATTTTATTCACATACTAAGTTATATCACTCATTATTAGCACTGTCAATAGTTGAGTGCTAACTTTATATTTTTTTTACATTTTTTCCATATTTGTGGGATTTTTTCCTTTACCTACATAGTTTATAGAAATTTTCTTATTATATACCTTTATTTTTTTCTATGAACGTATTACAATAACAGAGAATGAGAGCCTTACAGGCGTACCATTGTGCCCAAAAGCATAGGCCGGGAAAAAAAACGCCGTGCAGGCGTACCGTTATGCCCAAAATTCATGGGCAGTAATTATAAAAATGCCTTGCAAGCATAACGTTATGTCCAGAATATATGGGCGGTAATAAGGAAAGGAGTGTTTCAAATGGCAAAAAAAAGTAATGGGTTTGGGAAATTCGTGGCACTGGCCACTATCGCTGGCGTTGTAGCCGCCGGTATCTCTTATTTTACGAAATACAAATCCTTCCATAAGGAACTGGAAGAAAATTTCCACGATTTTGAAGATGAGGGGAATGACGACATTTCCAAGATTGACAGCACGATGAACCGCAACTATGTTTCCTTACATGCCAATAAGGATGAATTTAAGATCGCTGCTTCTGATATGGCAGACGCTGCCAAGGATGCGGTGAGTGCGGCAAGAAATCTGGTAAAGGATGCAGCAAGCATTGTCTCCGATACGGCAAAGGAAGCAGCTAATGCTATGGCATTTACCGCAAAGGACATGTTTGAATCCGCAAAAGATCAGACAGATACGTTTTTAGATGACGAAGAAGATAGGGAAGACGGCGGCTTGGATTACGCTGCCGGAGCTGCAGACCGTCTGGCGGAAAAAGCCGAAGACACAGCAGATTCTTTAAAAGAAACAGCAGAAACGGCTGCTGAGGCAGCAAAAGAAGCGGCAATGGATGGGATTGAGGCGGCAAAGGAAGCTGCGCAATCTGCCGGAGAGGCGATTAAGGATCTGGCCGATGAAACCACTACCATTGTGGAAGAGGAAATGGATTAAAATATTTTAGCAGAATATTGGAAAAGCCACTGGAAAGCAATGCTCTGCAGTGGCTTCTTTTACAGGTTATTTTTATATAGGATAAGGAAGACCGTTGCTCTGATTCTTCCTCCTAATCTCCTCACATCATCTTAAAAACTGCGAATCACCACTTCATTCAGGCGCTTTAGAATCTCACAAGCCAGCCGTACGCCGTTCTGATAGTCCTCATAGGACGAAATTCCGTAATGGGTATGAGCATACCGTACCGGTATTCCGATCACAATTGTAGGCACCCCCTGATTGGACAAATGAATGGCCGCCCCGTTGGTTGCGCCGGCCCGGCGGACTGCCTCCTGTACCGGAATCCCAAGCTCTTTGCACAAGTTCAGGGCATACCCCTGAAAACGTGGATTGGTAATCATCCGGGCATCAATATGCCGGAGCATCGGTCCCCGCTTAATGGCTGTCTGTACCTCATAAGCTGCCACGCAGGTATCATCCGCCGGACAGCCTTCAAATACAATTGCGATATCCGGCTTAATCTGCCTGCTGGTCAGACTGGCGCCGCGGACACCTACTTCCTCCTGGGAAGCAAATCCCCCGATCACATCCACATCCAGCTCCGTTCCTTCCAGCTCCTGCAAGGTGCTTATAATAGAAGCACAGCCCAACCGGCAGTCAAAGCTCTTGCCTATCATCAGATCGTGTTTTTCCTGGTATTCAAAGGTTACATCCGGTGCAATCGGCGCTCCGATCCGGATATGAAATTTTTCAATCGCTTCTTCCTGTGATACGGCTCCGATATCCACGGTGATATCCCGGATATCTAAAGGTGCATTCCGCTGGGCCTCAGTCATATAGTGAGGCGGTGTGCTGGCGGTAATCCCCGGTATATACTCCCCGTCTGCAGTTCTCACCCAGACCCGGTGTGCCGGAATATTGCTGGTTATCCAACCTCCTAAAGGTATCATCTGCAGAGTTCCGTCCGGGCGGATTGCCTGCACCATGAAACCTACCTCATCACTGTGAGCATCTAACTGGACTTTCATCCTTCCGCCCTTATTTTCCTTCCGGTATATGTAAAGATTACGCAGGCTGTCTTCCTCAAGTCTCCCCAGCCCATCTGCGTGTTTCCTGACTGTTTCCACCACCAGATCCTCAAATCCGGATACCCCATTGGCATCTGATATCGCTCCGATCATCTGCAACGTCTGGTTCTTATCCATTCCGCACTCTCCTTTGTCAAATATACTATAGTTTTACTGTCTTCAGCTCCTCAATCAGATCCACGACATAATCTGCAGTCGTCTGAATCATCTCTTCCCCCCATTCTACCGTTGCCGTATTGGGATGATCCGGTCCGATCCAGCCATTGTCCGTCACTTCAGGTGTGGAACGCAAAATTTCAAACTCTACTCCTTTGAAGCGAATGGAGCGGAAACCGGTAGCCACCAGATTCTCATTGATATTTTCCAGTTCCAGGGGACCGCCGATTTCTGAAACATCAACCAGAGCCGGATCCACAGCCATAACGCCTGCAGTTTCCTCTCCGCCGCCATGACCGCCCTTCCAGGCCGGATTCATATCCCATGCCATCAGCCACCAGTTTAACATCACAACCATGGCTCCTTTTTTCCGAAAGTCCAGTCCAACCCGTTCAATCACCTTAATATTTCCGCCGTGACCGTTAAGTACAAGAATCCTTCTGGCTCCGTGACGGTACAGGTTGTCAATCACCTGATACAAAAATTGATACAGCACCTCTATGTCAATATTCACAGTGCCCGGATAATCCTCCAGCGACTGGCAGGCTCCATAAGGGATGGTAGGCGCAATCAGAATATCATTTTTTGCTTCGATCAGTTCCAAAATCCGATTCGGTACCATGGTATCCGTTCCTAAAGGCAGATGTCTGCCGTGACACTCAATGCTTCCTATGGATACCAGCACCATATCATTTTCTTTAAAATACTGCTCTGCTTTGGGCCAGGTTAAATTTGCTAATCTCATCTTATCGTCTCCTGAATTTCAACATATTTGATTTCTAAATAAATCAAGAGGATATGCTTACATATCCATTTGATTCACTGATTCAAGGTTAAAAGATGATTTTCTTTCAACCTTATAAACATCAGAAAGCAGGCAGAGTACCGCATGGTATGCAGCACCCACCTGTTCTTTTATCCGTGTGTTTCCACAACATTATTTTGCTACTTTTACCTGATCTAACTTATGGTATCCAATGGGATCTATAACAAAGTTCTCTACTTGTGCACTGGCACCTGCCGTGATAGAGCTATAGTAAATGGGGGCATTGTTGCCGATTTCTTTTAGCTTAACCGCCAGATCCTCATAGGCCTTCAAACGAACCTTTTCATCTGCACTGCTTCTTCCGGTTTCAATCAGCTTGTCAACTTCCGGATCATTGATAAAGGAACGGTTCCCTGCTGATCCCTGCTGACTGGAATGCTCCAGAGAATAATAGGTATAATCTGCATCGGTGGTTGATGTCACCCATCCAAAGTAGCCCATGTCATGCTCTCCCGCCGAAGTACGGGAGATAAAGCTTCCGAATTCCATTACCTCTACATTGCAGGTGATGCCGACATCCTGAAGCATAGCCTGGATTGCCTGACAGATCTCAACCCGGGCCTGATTATCATTTACCCAGATGCTGGTGGTAAATCCATTGGGATAACCGGCTTCTGCCAGTAATTCTTTTGCTTTTTCCGGATTATATTCATAGGCACCGGGACTGTGGTAGCCAAATACCAATGGAGCGATGATCGCATCCGCAGGCTGACCGGCGCCGCAGGCAATGGTATCAATCAGCGTCTGGCGGTCTATGGCATAGTTAAGTGCCTCTCTGACTTTTGCATTGTCAAATGGTACCTTATTCATATTCATTGAGATATAGTAACAAGACAGTGACGGTGCCTCAAACAGCGTCAGCTTAGGATTTTCATCAATCTTTGCCATATCATTTGGCAGGATATCATAGGCCAGATCGACTTCACCTGTTTCCAGTGCAATCGTTCTCTGGGATGCCTCAGGAATAACGCGCATTACCAGATTCCTGGTTGCTGCCGGAGTTCCCCAATATCCGTCAAATGCTTCCAGCCGGGCAGAATCTCCCTGTTTCCACTCAGCAAATTTGTAGGGACCGGAACCAATGGGATGAAGCTTAAATCCCTCTTCATCCTGCTCTATTGCTTTCTTTGGAACAATTGCAGCGAAGGGAACAGACAAATTACGAAGTGCCGGTGCATATGGGGCATCCAGGGTAATTTCCACCGTATACTCATCCACTACATTGACAGTATCAATAAAATCTACGATATAAGACACTGCTGCAGATTTAATTGCCCGGTCCAGAGAAAATTTCACATCCTCTGCTGTCATTTGGGAACCATCATGAAATTTCACATCCTGGCGAAGCTTAAATACATAACTGGTATCAGAAGTCTGCTCCCAGCTTTCTGCCAGTGAAGGCTCCAGTTCACCGGTCTCAGGATTTACCACTGTCAAGGTATCAAAGATATGTTTGGTTACCTGAACAGCCGTAGTTTCTTTTCCCTGATGAGGATCCAGAGATGTGATATCTGCGCCCTGAGCCCAGGTCAATGTGTCTTTGTACTCCCTTAAGCCTGTATCTGTCCCTCCTTGGGCACTTTTGCCGGACGTCTGGGTATTGCCCGGTTCCGTCTTGTTTGCGCCGGAACTGCTGCACCCTGCAGCAGAAACAGCGATTGCAGCTATTAGTGTCAAACCTGCAATTTTTTTCCATGTTTTTTTCATACCATAACTCCTCTCTTTTTTTATAAACACTGGACTATTCCAGAATCTATCCTGCTATGTATTCTGAACCATCTGACAACTGACAAAATGCCCAGGCTCCATTTCTTTTAATACCATTTCCTGTCTGGTACATACCTCGCTGACATAGGGGCAGCGTTTGGCAAACCGGCAGCCCGGTTCGGGGTTGATCGGCGATGTCAGCTCCCCTTTCATGGGAATACGTTCCATCTTAAAATCCGGATCCGGCACAGGAATTGCTGATAAAAGCGCCCGGGTGTAAGGATGCATCGGCTTTTCAAACAGCTTCCTGGCCGGAGCCATCTCCACCATCTGCCCCAGATACATAACCAGAATGTCCGTGGCAAAATGCTTTACAACCGATAAATCGTGAGTGATGAACAAATAGGTCAGATGCAGTTCATCCTGAAGATCCTGCATCAGATTTAAAATCTGCGCCTGGATGGATACATCCAGCGCCGATACCGGCTCATCACAGACAATAAACTTGGGATTTACCGCCAGGGCTCTGGCAATACCGATCCTCTGCCGGCGTCCGCCATCCAGTTCATGAGGGTACACATTCACCAGACGTTTTGCCAAACCCACCAGATCCATAATTTTATCTACCTGGGTATAAATTGCCGGATCTTTGGCTTTATAAAGCCCCTGAACCAACAGCGGTTCCATAATCGCTTCGCTTACAGACATCCGGGGATTTAAGGAAGCAAAAGGATCTTGAAAGATCATCTGCATGTCCTTTCTTAATTCCTTTAACCGCTTTCGGTCATAACCGGTAATATCCTTTCCCTGAAAATACACGCTTCCTGCAGTTGGTTCATGCAGGCGTAAAATCGTACGTCCCATGGTGGATTTTCCGCATCCGGATTCCCCTACCACTCCCAAGGTTTCACCTTCCCGGACAGAAAAGTTCACATCATCCACTGCATGCAGCATCCCGGCAGGCGTGTGAAAATATTTTTTAAGTCCCTCTACCTTCAGCATCTCTTTGTTTCCCTGCATGTTATTTACCTCCCTGCCCATTTCTGTAACGGAAACACCGAACCTGATGAGTTCCCTCAAGGGCGGTCATCGGAGGGATATTGGATTTACATTCTTTGAAAGCATACTTACAGCGCTCATAGAATTTACATCCCTCCGGCATTCTGGTCGGGTCCGGCATCATCCCTTCAATGGCCTGCAGCCGCTTTACATCCGCTGTCAGACTGGGGATGGATCCGAACAATCCTTCTGTGTAGGGGTGACTGGTATCTTTATAAACTTCCCGGAGACTTCCATATTCTATAATCTCTCCGGCATACACAATCGCCACATAATCGCAGTTCTGTGCCACGACCCCCAGATCATGGGTAATCAGCATCATGGATGTGTCATTCTCCGATTTTAATTTGTAAATCATATCCAGCACCTGTGCCTGGATGGTTACATCCAGTGCCGTCGTCGGCTCGTCGGCAATCAGAAGCCGGGGATTGCATGCCAGCGCAATCGCAATTACCACACGCTGCTTCATACCGCCGGAAAACTGATGGGGATATTCCTGGAACCGTCCTGCCGGAATGCCTACACGCTCCAGCATATCTTCTGCCTGCTTCTGCGCTTCTTTGGGAGTCAGATGATTATGCTGTGCAATCACTTCCATAATCTGTTCCCCCACTGTCAGTACCGGATTTAATGAGGTCATGGGATCCTGAAAAATCATGGATATATGCTGTCCCCGGATTTCCTGCATCTCCTTTAAAGAAAGAGACAAAAGGTTCTTTCCTCCATATAATACTTCTCCGCTTACAATCTTTCCGGGCGGTGTGGGGATCAGACGCATAATTCCTTTTGCAAGGGTCGTCTTTCCTGCACCGGTTTCGCCTACAATTCCCAGAGTTTCGCCCACTCCGATCCTGATATCAACGTCATTTAATGCCTGTACAACTCCGTCTTCCGTCTCATACCGGATCGTCAAATTTTTAACTTCCAGCAATGTGCTGCCTGCCATAAGTTGTCCTGCCTTTCTCCTGTTAAGGATTTAATCTTTCAGTCTGGGATCCAGGGCATCGCGAAGACCGTCTCCCACCACATTCAGAGCCAGAATCGTCAGCATGATCCCCAGTCCCGGAATCACTGTCACATGCCAGGAATCACGGATATAGCTTCTGGCATTGGAGAGCATAGCTCCCCATTCCGGCGTCGGCGGCTGTATTCCCAGACCCAGGAAGGACAGACCTGCAATGGACAGAATCGCTCCGGCAATGCTTAATGTTATCTGAACAATGATCGGAGCCATGCAATTGGGAAGTACATATTTATAAATAATCCTTAAATCACTGCAGCCAATCGCTTTGGCAGCTTCTATGTACTCCTGGTCCTTCACAGTCAGAACCGGTGCCCGAACGGTTCTCGCAAAGGTGGGAATATAAGCAATGGAAATAGCCAGGAGCACATTCACCAGGCTGGTCCCCAGAGCCGCAACAATGGCAATGGCCAGCAGCATGGAAGGAATGGCCAGCAAAATATCCATGAAACGCATAATCAGGTTATCCGCACCTTTTCCATAATAGCCTGCAGCCGCCCCCAGCATCCCGCCAAAGATACAGGAAACAGAAACTGCCACGGTTCCCATAAACAGGGAATAACGGGTTGCCCACAGCATCCGCAGCAGCATGTCCCTTCCAAACTCATCCAGACCAAAAGGATGGTTCAGACTGGGGGGTAAAAGTCTGCCTGTCAGATTCTGCTTTACCACATATGACAGATAAACTGATTTATTGGTAACCAGGTCAATTACCGAAGTAGCGACTGCGATAATGACCAGTAAAAAAATAAAACACAATCCCGCCATTGCCAGATGGTTCTTTTTAAAACGTCTCCATGCCTCAGCCCAGAGAGATCTTTGTTTTTTTCCTTTCATTAGCCGCACCTACTTTCTCTTATACTGGGATTTAATACGCGGATCTACAAAAGCATAGACAATATCCACTGCCAGGTTTACAACCGTAAACATAACTGCCAGAAAGATTACAGATCCTAGAACCAGAGGAATATCCTTTGATTTAATGGCCTCTACCATAAGCCGTCCCAGACCAGGCCAGGAAAATACGGTCTCTGTCAGCATGGCTCCGCCAAGAAGAGTACCAAACTGAAGTCCTACCGCCGTAATAATCGGAATCATTGCATTCTTCAGCATGTGACGGTAGGTGATGGTCTTTTCCGATACACCTTTGGCGCGGGCCGTATCAATATAATCCTGCCGGATCACCTCCAGCATGGAAGAACGTGTCATACGGGTAATGGTTGCCGCCGCACTGGTTCCCAGTGTAACTGCCGGCAAAACCAGACTTTTAAGAAGGGGAACAAAGCCCTGCCCCATTCCCTGGGACGGAAGCCAGCCAAGCTTTAAGGCAAACACAATAACCAGCAGAAGTCCCATCCAGAAGCTGGGCATGGATACCCCGATCAAGGCAGTTACCATTGAAATATTATCCAGTGCAGAATACTGATTCTTGGCTGATATAATTCCTACGGGGATCCCGATTGCCAGCGCCACCAGAATCGCCGCAACTGCCAGGATCGCTGTGTTCGGAAACCGGCTGATTACCTGATCCCACACATTTAAACTGTTTTTGTAAGATGTTCCCAAATCACCGTGAAGCATATTCACAAGATAGCGGCCATAGCGAATCAGCAGGGGATCATTTAATCCCAGTTCCTCACGCTTCATAACCAAGGCTTCTGCCGAAGCCTGGTCTCCCAGAATAATCGCCGCCGGATCACCAGGCGAGAGATTCAGGATGAAAAACACAATAAAGGTGACTCCAATAATAACTGGAATTAACATCAGAAGCCGTTTGATAATGTACTTATACATATTCCTTCTCCTCATAATTATATAGTCATAGCTTTTCTTCACATTATCTTAATTAAAAGCCATGCAGTTTAAGATGCCGTAGATTCGCGTATTCTCTCGTCCTTGACGGTTTCAGATAGACTCCGGCTATAATTTCTTTCTTAATCAGTTAAATGCCTAATTCTTATCCAAAAGCAGCTACATTAAGGACAATCAATCAGCAACTGAATAGGAAAAATAACTTTTATTCTGTTTCAATTCTCATACTACCTTGTCAATCCATTCATCATGCTGTCTTTAAGTTAATAATTTATCTGAAATCCACTTCTGCATTTCATTAAAAAACCTTCATTTTAAGTATAGAATTAAACGGTCAATGCCTATATGTAGATATTAAAATAGAGCCTGCCTGAGCAGACTCCGCACGTGACGCCTTTGTCATCGCACATTGAAATTAACAGTTTACACTATTGATTTCCATTCATCAACAAAACCGGATTTGATTTTGCCCCTCTATTTTATTAGGGAAAGTATAAAACAATCTTAATTAATTGTCAACAATATTATTTATTATATAACAATATTTTTTATTTACTTACATTTTTTGTTGTTTGTAATATCTGTTTCTGATATAATAAATTAGTGGGTGTTAATATTTAAATGAGCAATCAGACAATATGTCAAGGTAATTACACACCTTGTAAAAGATAGAAAATTTCAAAAGCCTAAAGCTGCCTTATTCAGGCAGGGTATCACTCATATATCAGTGCATTTCAGAACAATGGATTACATGAAAACCAAATAAAATAAATGCAAGTACTGATAAATTGCTATTGGACTTAAAGAGGAAAACTAACATGAAAATTATTGGCGGTTATTTCAGCTTTGAAAAGCTGGCAGAAACAGAGAACCACTTTTTTGAAGAATTATGTCCGGATTCAGGGGATCTTTCCTTTTTGATGTCTGGCCGATGTGCCATCTATTATGCTCTGGAAGACATTATGCTGACTGATCATAAGCGAGTTGCTTATGTTCCCATTTATACCTGCGAGACCGTTCTGGCTCCTTTCGAAAAAGCGGGATACCAACTGCTTTTTTATGATGTTGACCGGTCCATGACACCGGTATTTGATCCGTCAGTCCTTAATCAGATCAGCGTTCTTTCCCTATGTGGTTACTATGGTTTCTGCACCTATGACAGAGAATTTGTCCGTTTATGCCGGGAATGTGGTGTCCGCATAATAGAAGATACCACCCATTCCATCCTTTCATTGGATGGCATTGATCCCTGTTGTGATTATATCGTAGGGAGTCTACGCAAATGGATCGGTATACCCTCAGGTGGTTTTGCAGTTAAAACCCATGGTCATTTTACAAAAAAGCTGCTGAAACCAGCATTCACTCACCTGGCTATGCGAACAGCAGCCATGGTTGAAAAAGAAACCTGGAGTCATTCTTCTGACCCAGAAGCAGCCCAAAAACTGGCTGCGGCAACCTCAGTATTCTGGGATGCAGAACTAATGCTCCGACGGATGTTCGATTCCTATGAAAGTGATCCGGAATCAATCAATATTATGAAACACATTGATATCAATACCATCCGCCGGAAACGTCAGGAAAATTATCGTTATCTCCTGGAACACCTGATGCCCTCGCCGGATCTGACCATAGTTTTTCCAGTCCTTGCAAAAGAAACTGTCCCCAGTCACTTTCCTCTCTTTGCAGAAAACCGGAAACAAATTCAGGACTATTTGAAAGCTTACGGTGTAAGCAGCACTGTATATTGGCCCATTGCTTCAGTTATTCAGTTAACCGGCCATCCTAATGCGGCATATATCTATGACCATGTGTTTTCCATTCCCTGCGATCAAAGATACGGACTAAAGGAAATGGAGTATATTTGTCATCTTCTGAATCAATATTCCAAACAGGCAAATTCCGTAGAATATTAAAAAAATCAGAGATCCCTGACTACTGTCAAAAGATCTCTGATTTTTAATTAATTAGGTATAATTTGGACTTGTTTCATAGCTCCTGGTAAAATAAAGTCACCACACAAAATTTCACAATTTGCAAAAATCCTTAAAAGTACCTTTTAATTTATCATTCTGTTGTTTTTATGAAAAAAATAACTCTTTATTCTCCATCTTCATACCAATGCGGTAAATCCGCTCTCCTGTGGCCTGATAATGGTTATCCAGTGCCAGTTTGGACTTTTCCAAATCTCCTGCCCTTAGCACTTCTAAAAGTTCTTTGTGAATTTCATATGTGGATGTTGGCCCGTTAACAATATACTTTTCTTTCAAAAATTCATTCATGATACTGTTATTCCTGCTGTTTCTTGCAGTCAGAAACATGGCGCCATTCATAGGACTCATACTCTCCCACAATTTTATCAGCCGCTCCATCTGGGCGGACTTAAGAATCTGTTTATGAAACAGTTCGTCACAGCTAACCAAACGGGGCATCTCCTCCAGTTCATCCTCACAGATCATCCCTTCCAGTGCCTCTTCCATCAGAAATATAGAGTCTTTTTGAAGATGTCCGTCACATAATTCCAAAGCTATCTTTTCCAAACTGCCCCTAAGAAAAAATATCTCATATGCTTCCTTAGGAGAGAGAAGAGTCACGGTACAACCTTTATTGGCTTCATACTCTACAAAACCTTCATGCATCAAAATTTTTAACGCTTCCCGCACAGGCCCCCTGCTCATCCCCAGTTTCTCTGCAATCTCCTGCTCTACGATTTTTTCCTTATGACTGAACTTTCCCTGAAGAATCTCTTGACGAACATAATTGGCTGCAATCTGAGAAAGATTTTCTTTCTTATCTATTGCCATGTTTCATAATTTCCTTTCCTTAAAAATTTCTTATCCTGCTTTATGAGTATCATGCCCTTACCTCCTCATTATAACTGTTTTAGCCATCTATAATTGTTGATGCTTCAGACTTGTTTTAGTGACTTTAAGAACAATTATACCCTTACTATGAAATATCGCTCTTTTGATAATGCCCCCGCCCTAATATTGCTGTTCTGAAAAGTTAAGAAATCAATATAACATCTTAATCATGTCCTCCGTTAATTTCTGGTCTGTATAAACAAGTATGTTATCAAAGCATGAAAAGCAATGAATGGTTTCTGTCCAATATGGTTCATATTGACAGTTTCCTTCATGGATATGTGGTTGGTATTGGTTTCATAACTTCTTTTTCTTATGACATTTTAAATTAGTATATCACAATTTATATTTACAATCATCTCCTTTTTTCATCCAGACTCTTAACTTTCTATATATTAATAATTTTTTTCAACTACTGTGATTTCAACTGTTTCTATATTGATTTCTGTAATGTTCTATGACTATCCATTACTGGAAGGTAATATTTCCTATCCTGCATTGACTGACTTCCTTCCTCTCTAAATTTCAGAAAAAATATTACAGGCCAAAGCCCATAACCTGTGAAAAAAGGCCACTGGAAAGCATACGCTCCTCAGTGGCCTTTTTTCACAGGTTATTTTTCATACAGGAATTCTTCCGGCAGATTCACCTTAAAATCCATTGCCAGGTCACGGAAGTTCTGGGAGGTGATGGTCTGAAGCTTATGGGGACGGATAGAAAGCACCTTAACAAGGATTTCAGCAGACTTTTCCACCGTATGCATAAGGCCAAAGGTCAGGTCAAAATCCGCTCCGGAAACAAATAAGCCGTGATGAGCCCAGACAGCCACATCGTATTTCTTCATCAGCTCACTGGTTGCCACCGCGATATCACGTCCGCCCGGCACCATCCAGCCGACCACACCTACTCCATCAGGAAAAACCACCGGACATTCCGTAGCCATCTCCCATAATTCCCGGGTGAAGACTTTATCCTCTAAGGGAAGAACAAAAGTTAGGGCAATCACATTGGCAGGATGGGCATGGTAAATTACCCTGTGGGTTCCGGCCGCAGCCTCCTTTTTTACTTCATGGTTCATGAGATGGGAGGGAAGCTCACTGGTAGGACGCCCGCCGTTTACCACCCCCCAGCGGATTCTGTAATTCTCACCGCTTTCATCTACCTCAATAATGCAAATATTTGCTTCCGGATCCAGGATCACGTTGCGGAAATATTTCCCGCTTCCCGTCACCATGAAATACTCTCCTGCCAGCCCTTTTACACAGGTCCCGATGGGTTGCCAGGGATTTTCATCCCTAAAGTCTTCTCGCACCGATTCCACCTCTGACGCCTTGATGCGGTAGCTTAAATTACCGCCGTTTCTCTCATGCCAGTTCTGATGGAAGCCGTCGTCACACAGGCGGATAAAGCCTTTTACAAATTCAGTATCTAAAATCCTCATATTCTCTTCTCCTTATTTCCGGTTAAGCAGCACTTCTTTTTCGTATTTGCGTATTTCTTCAAACCAGTCTCCCTTTGCCGGAACTCCGTTTATCTCGCAAAAGTAGTTCCATACATCTCCCACAGGATAAAGCTTAAGTTCCTCCTGAACCATCATCTGTTCCGTGAAATTGCGTTCCTCCTGTAATTTTGCAAGCATTTCATCAGGAAGAAGAAGGGCATTTAACAAAGCCTTCTGCATGTTGCGCATTCCCACAATCCAGGCACTTAAACGGTTGATGCCTGCATCAAAGAAATCAAGGCCTAAAAGAACACGGCCGGCTCCGCCCCGTATGATTTCCTTTGCGATCTCCTTTGTTTCGTCATCAAACAACACCACATGGTCGCTGTCCCACCGCACCGGCCTTGTCACATGAAGGGCCACCTTGTCAAAGAACAGGAGCATGGAAGAAATCTTATCAGACACCATTTCCGTGGGATGATAATGGCCGCTGTCCAGCAGACAGAGGATATCATTCTTGGAAGCGTAATTCATATAAAATTCATGGGAGCCAACCGTACAGCTTTCCAAGCCGATCCCAAATACCTTGGATTCTACGGCTACATATACCTTGGTCTTATGGTAATCCATGGAAAGGATCTGATCAAGAGAATCCTTTAACCGCGCTCTTGGGGAGGTACGGTCCGCCGGAATATCTTTAAACCCGTCAGGAATCCAGATGTTCATGGTACATGGACTCCCCTGCTCCTTGGCAAAATATTCGGAAATGCGGATGCAGGCCTGCACATGTCTGATCCAGAAGCTGCGTATTTCCTCGTTTTCACTGGATAAGGTAGCGTTCTCCGCCTTTGGATGGGAAAATAAGGTGGGATTAAAGTCAATGCCGATCCCTCTTTCCCTTGCAAATTCCACCCATTTTGCAAAGTGCCTGGGTTCTAACTGATCTCGGTCCACCCATTCCCCCTCTTCAAAAATGGCGTAGCTTGCGTGAAGGTTGATTCTGTGCTTTCCCGGAATCAGGCTCAGTGCCTTATCCATGTCACGCATCAACTCCTGGGGATTTCTCGCCCTGCCCGGATAATTGCCCGTGGCCTGTATGCCGCCTGACAGCCCGCCGGCCCCGTCAAATCCAATTACATCATCTCCCTGCCAGCAGTGCATGGAGATAGGAATCTTTTTCAATGCCTCCACCGCCTCATCCGTATTTACTCCAACGGCCCTGTAAGCTTCCTTTGCTGCTTCATATTTTTCCTTTATTGTCATGGCTCTCTTCTCCTTTTCCTAATTCCTGCCCGGCCTCTTAGGACAGGGCCAGCCCCGCTTTATGGGGTGTAAAGGGATCCCTGGAAGGGATTTCCTGTGATCTGTTTCAATCCAGATGAAATACCGGCTTTAAACCAACGGAAACCGGGCTGTTATCCGGGTTAGTTTTCATGATGTCAGCCATATAATCCCACCATTTCCGGTTAATGGGCGTATCCGCTGATTTTGCCCATTTCTCTTCATCCTCCATCTCAATATATCCGTAAAGAACATTGGTTTCCTCATCTAAGAAAATAGAATAGTTATGTCCCCCGTGCTGGCTGATCATTTCCTTCATTTCAGGCCAGAGTAAATTGTGCCTTTTCTCGTATTCCTTGGCCATTCCTTCATTTAAATACATTTTAAAAGATTTCCTTATCATACCGTTTCCTCCATTCTGTCCATGTTTTTTGGACATAAAGGGATACCCGAAGGGTGTTTCCTCCATTTCATGGCAGCTTATTGCCGGGTTTATACTCATTTACGGCAAAGGATCGGTATACTGCTTCCCTTGCCTGTTTTAAGTCCTTAAATTCTCCGGCAGCCAGCATCTGGGCCAAAAGATTTCCAATGGCAGTGGCTTCTCCCGGTCCGGCATAAACGGTCCGGCCGGTGCGGTCTGCCGTCAGTTGGTTCAAGTACTCTGCATTAGAGCCTCCTCCTACCACATGAATGGCTGGATAGGTCTTTCCAGTAATAGATTCCAGCTCCTTCACCGTATTTTCGTAGCAGGCTGCAAGGCTGTTGTATATGACCGCCGCGATCTGTCCCGGAATCTTTGGCACCTCCATCCCGGACCTCCCGCAGAAATCCTGCACCTCCCTGATCATGCTCTCCGGAGCCAGGAACACAGGGTCATTGCAGTCCACAATGGAAGAGATTTCTTCTTCTGAGGCCTTCCGGCAAAGCTCTGCAAAGGAGTAAGCCTCTCCCTTTTCTTCCAGCTCCTTTTTCACAGACTGGATCATCCAAAGACCCATGATGTTTTTCAAATACCGGAAGCGGTGATCATAACCGCCCTCATTGGTGAAATTTGCTTCCATGCTTTCCATGGAGCAATCCGCCTTAGGAAGCTCCGTTCCCATCAGAGACCAGGTTCCGGAGCTGATGTAAAGGAGATCGCCCATGGAATCCTCTCCGTCTGGAACCAGGGGAACCGCCATGACGGCAGAACCGGTATCATGGGTTGCCGGAATGACCACCTGACAGGAAAACCCTACTTCCTCCTCAATGGCCTTTGTCAATGGCCCCGCTGGTGTTCCCGGCATGGACAATTCCCCAAACAGCCTTTCCGGCAGGCCCAGCTTCCGGATCAGCTCATAGTCCCAGGTTCCGGTTTCCCCATTGACCAGTTGGGTGGTGGTGGCATTGGTATACTCCTGTTTTTTTACGCCTGTCAGCAAATAGTGGAAATAGTCAGGAATCATAAGGAAGGATTCCCCTTTCTCCAGATATTCCGGTGTTTCTTCCCTGACAGAAATAAGCTGGTAAATGGTGTTAAAGATCTGCTTCTGGATGCCGGTTCTTCCATATAAATCTTTTAAGGAAATGATCTCATATAATTTTTCATCCATTCCCTTTGTTCTGTCATCCCGGTATCCTGCTGCATTTCCCAGCATCCGGTTCTCCCCGTCCAAAAGGACAAAATCTACAGCCCAGGTATCGATCCCCATGGCGGCCGGAATCTTCCCAAGCTTCCGGCACTGTTTCATGCCCTCTTTGATTTCGGAAAATAAGGACTCCACATCCCAGCACAAATGCCCGCCCTTCCGTTTCATGCCATTGTTAAACCGGTAAATCTCCTGAAGGGCCAGCTTTCCTTCTCTCACTGTCCCAAGAATATGGCGGCCGCCGGATGCGCCAATATCTACGGCAAGATAGTACTTCTCCATGTAAACCACTCTCCCACTGTTTTCCTCTTTCCTGCCCATGCTTTTTGGGCATAAAGGTATACCCGAAGGGTGTTTCCTCTTTCCTGCCCACGCCTTTTGGGCATAAAGGTATACCCGAAGGGTGTTTCCTCTTTCCTGCCCATGTTTTTGGGGCATAAAGGTATACCCGAAGGGTGTTTCTTGTTTATTGCCCACGCTTTTTCCCCCGTTTAATCGGGTGTAAAGGTATACCCCCAGGGAATTCCTCTTTCTATCATAACGGATTTTCCACAAAAAAATAAGGACGCTGTTTAATTAAAACTGCGTCCTTATTTGCATTATAGGCACTGCAATACCTATATCATCTTCGGTTCTATTGCTCTCACTCACCCGTATATGGTTTTCAACTTTACAACATTTCGGGTTGTTCGTTTGCCGTTCCTTTATCTCATATACAGCAT